>CAYGBY010000140.1:0-10688 GCA_964348115.1 uncultured Pseudomonadales bacterium | reverse complement strand
GGCCTTCGGTTGACGAACTGAGGCGCAGTTCCTGGCTCCAGCCCTCCACATCGACATAGCTGTGCTGGGTGCCGTCCAGGTAGGAGAGGTAGGGGGCGCGGTCGGCCACCGAGGAGGCTTCCAACTCGTCGTAGGTGGTCACGGACTTGAAGGCGCCCCAGTCGAATGTCTTGTCGAGCTTGATGGAAAAGCCCGCGGTGTCCCGGCTGCCGCGATCCGGATTGTTGGCCACGTAGGGCAGATCCACCAGGTTGCTGCCTTGTGCAACCACTTGATCCGCGGTAACGCCTAGCTCCTCCCCGGTGCCGAGAAAAACGCCGAAAACCTCGAACATCGCGGCACCGGGCCAGTGAAAGCCGATGCCCTTGCCCTCGTGCTTCGATAGCTGCGCCTTCAAGTCCACGACCAGGGTGTCGGAAGGCGCCCAGGTGGCGCGACCGCGCAAGGTCCGGTCGCGGAAGGGGTCCACCTCGTCGTCGAGAGTGACGTTGGTGAAGTAGCCGTCCCGCTCCAGCATGCGGCCCGAAAGCCGCACGGCCAGGGTATCGCTGATCGGGCCGCTCCAGGCGCCTTCCAGCCCGACCTCGTCCTTGGTGCCGTAGCTCATTTTGACGTACCCATCCGGCTCGTTGGACGGTGGATTGGTGGTGATGATGATGGCGCCGTTGGAGGCGTTGCGGCCATACAGTGCGCCTTGCGGGCCCTTGGCCACTTCGATTTGCCGCACATCGAAAATCTGGCTGATGAATTGCCGTGCATTGACCACCAAAACGTCATCGACAACCACTGCCACGGGCAACTCGCCGTTGCGCACTCGGCTTAAGCCCCGCACGGTCAGGAAGGAAGTGCCCATGGTTTGCGATTCCGCCAAGGTCACGTTGGGAATGAGTTGGACGAAGTCCGCGGTTTGCGTTGCGCCCGCGTCTTCGAGCTGATCGCCAGTGAAGGCGTTCACCGTGATCGGCGCATCCTGAATGTTCTCGTCAACCTTGCGCGCCGTGACGACGATTTCCTCAATGTCCTCCATGCCTGTGGCTGTCAACGGCCAGCCGGCGCCGGCGGCGAAAAGCCAGACAAGGGCTGCTGCATTCAAGCTTCTCAGTCTTCGGCTCCATGCGGTCATTGCGAGTTTCTCCATCGTTTGCCCATCGTCACTTAGGCTCTCCGCCCGGCCTCGCATCCGTCAACTACTCGCATTAGTAGTTCGCCGCCCTACCTTTCAAGGTAGTTGCCGAGGGCTTGCGCAGGGACCGAGACTGACAGCCCAGACAGGGCTGCGACCTAGTGTGCTGTCCCGCAAGTAAGCGTGATTGTTCGTGGCCCTTTTGGCCCCCGGCCGCGTTGCTCCAACGGCCTAGCGGCTAAAACCCACTTACTTGTGGGGCAGCACACTAGGGAGGCCTTGTTGAAATGGAGCGTCCAGCGCTCGGCGAACAAGCGCTGTTCCCTGCGCCAGCGGGTTGAGGAGGTGGCCATGTCACTCGATACAGGCATCAAGGTGATGTATCTGAATCCGATTGGAAACTCGGACTACGATCAGGTTTTCGCCGACATGGCGAAGGCCTACAAGTATCCGGCAACCGCTGTGGATGTGGTCTCCATGAACCCGGTCAGCGTACCGTCGAAGATGGACAACCTGGAATTCAGAACCTACGAAGCGTTCATCATCCGCGATACGGTGGAGGCGGCCCGCTACGCGTCCAAGCATGGCTACGACGCCATGGTGATCGGCTGCTTCTACGATCCCGCCCTAGACGATGCGCGGGAGATCTCGGGCGGCACGGTCGTGGTTGCGCCCTGCCAGGCCGCCTGCGAGCTTGCCCTTAACTTGGCGAACAACTTCTCTGTCATCATCGGTGAGACCAAATGGGAGAATCAGATGCGCGAAACCGTTTGCCGCTACGGCTACCGGGACAGGCTTGCATCGTTTCAGGCCATCGGCATGAGGGTGGCTGACTTCCACAAGGATCCACAAGCAACCAGGCTCGCGCTCGAGGCCGCCGCCGTTGAAGCGGTGGAGTTGCACAAGGCGGAGTCCATCATTCTGGGCTGTACGCTGGAGGTGGGGTTCTTCAAAGTGCTTCAGGAGTTCTTGGGCAAGACCTTCGCCGGCAACATCCCGGTGATCGATTGCTCCATCGCCGCATTGAAGGCGGGGGAAAACGCCGCACTGGCAAAGCACATCGGCTGGAGCCCCAGCAGAGTGTGGGGCATGCAGCCGCCTCCGGAAAGCGAACTCCAAGCCTTCGACATCCTGCAGACCGACTACAGGTTCGGCAACCTCATCCATGTTCCCGCGGACGCTCGGCAAGAGCCCTGAGCTCCGGCAATGCGGCAGGGGGAAACCCGCGCTTGCGATCGGGAGGGGGTGATCACTAGGGAGATCATCCAAAGCGCCCTGGCCGCCGTCGCCGAGGAGATGTTCGCGACCATGCGCAAGACGGCGATGAGTTCCGTCATCTACGAAGTGCTCGACTTCGGCGTTGCCGTCACCGATGCCGATGGCCATCTGGCCAGTTCCGGTGCTGGCATTCCCTCGTTTGTCGGCATGCTGGATCCGGCGGTCAAGGCCGTCATTGCCAAGCATGGGGCGGCGGGGTTCCAGGACGGGGACATCTTCATCACCAATGATCCATTCGGCGGCGGCGTGAGCCACCTCAACGATGTGGCGCTGGTCATGCCGGTGTTTTTCGCCGGCGCGGTCGTTGCCTGGACCGCCAACAAGGGGCACTGGATGGACATCGGCGGCATGGCGCCGGGGGGCAACTCGCCCGACGCTAAGGAACTGCATCAGGAAGGGTTGGTGCTCCCCGAAGTCCGGGTGTTTGCGGGACACGAGCCACTGCCGGGCATCCTCGACATCATCGCTGCCAACAGCCGCCTGCCCGACCAGGCCCTGGGCGATTTCTGGGCAGGGGTGTCGGCGTTGCGCATGGGCGCCCGCTGCATTGTTCAGCTCTGCCGCCGCTATGGCGCGGACAGCTTCCTGTCCGCAGTGCGGGACTACCTTGACTTGGGCGAGCGGCAAGTGCGCCGGGCCGTCCGCCGCCTGCCCCAAGGCCGCTTCACCGCCACCGACCTGTGGGACGACGGACGGCCGCTGCAAGTCGCCATCGAAGTTGCGGGCGACGTCTTCACCGTCGACCTGCGCGGCAACCCGCCGCAGGATTCGGGTTCCCTCAATGCCAGCTACCAAGCCACTGTGGTCAGCGCCCAAGCCATGTTCAAGAGCCTGGTGTGCCCGCAGGGGGTTGCCAATGCGGGCACTTTCCGTCCGCTGCGCGTAGTTTGCGACCCCGGCAGCCTGTTTGCGGCGCGGCGGCCCGCTGCCGTCGGCTTCTACTACGAGAACAAGATACGGGTGTCCGACCTGATGTGGAAGGCGCTCGCACCCGTGCTGCCGGAGTGCCCGGGCGTTGGCCATTTCTGCTCGGTATGCGCCACCATGATCGGCTTCACGGATGCCGAAGGCCGGTTGCAGAGCTTCATCGAACCCGAGGTCGGCGGTTGGGGCGCCACCGCCGAGCGGGACGGTCAGAATGCCCAGTTCAGCAGTTCACACGGCCACACCTACAATTGCCCGGTGGAGGTGAATGAAGCCCGCAACGGGGTGCATGTGGAGTGTTACGCCCTGAACCCGGAACCTGGCGGCGCCGGTTGCCAGCGCGGCGGCAAGGGCATCGATCTGCGTTATCGGCTGATGCACGCCTCGGGCTGGGTCACCGCCGCCTACGCCCGCTCCAGAACGCCCCCTTGGGCGCTGGCCGGCGGCAGTCCCGGCACAGTCAACCGCCTAAGCATCATCCGCCGTAGCGGCGAGGTTGAGAACCGCTTGAGCGCTAGCGCCTTGCCCATCCAAAAGGGGGACGTGGTGAGAATTCGAACCGGTGCCGGCGGCGGCTACGGCGAACCCAAACGGCGACCGCAGGCGAAGGTGCTGCGCGACCTGCGCGATGGCTACATCAGTGCGCAAGAGGCGCTCGACATCTACGGCGCCGCCCGGGATGCCGTTCAAGCGACAGTGAACCGCTATCACGCATCGCTTCCGACTGACGCGGAGCGCCGGAAATAAACGGCGGGCATTGTGGCTAGCCGCTTGGCGTACTCCTGGTACGTCGTCGGGGTTCTGATGGTGACCTATCTCTACTCCTATGTGGATCGATCCATCCTGTCACTGCTCGTCGATCCCATACGCAGCGACCTCCAGCTTTCGGACACCGAGGTGAGCTTGCTGCACGGCTTGGCTTTCGCCATCTTCTATACGCTGCTCGGCTTTCCCGTGGGACGCTTGGCCGACCGCAGCAACCGAGTCGCCATCATCGTCGCGGGCATTGGCGCTTGGAGCCTGTTCACGGCTGCTTGCGGATTGGCCCGCAATTTCTGGCAGCTGTTCCTTATGCGCGTGGGCGTCGGCGTGGGCGAAGCGGCGCTCAATCCCTGCGCCTACTCGATCATTGCGGATTCCTTTCCCCAAAGGCTGCTTTCCCGTGCATTGAGCGTCTATGTGATGGGCACGTATCTGGGATTTGGCGTGGCATTCATCGTCGGCGGGTTGGTGATTGGCGGCGTCAGCGAAAATCCCGCCAGCCACTTGCCGCTGATCGGCGAAGTGCGCACATGGCAAGCGGCTTTCATCTACGTGGGTCTGCCCGGCTTGCTGGTCATGGCCCTGGTGGGTCTGACATTGCGCGAACCGGCGAGACGGGGCCTGATGCACGGTGCCGGCGCAGACGGCCGGCCGCCCAAGACCGCGTCCGCTGGCGTGCCCATTCCGGTTCTGCTGCGCTTCATCCACCGCAACCGCCGGACCCTCATCTGCCATCTGTTGGGATTCGGCTTCATCGGCATATTGGTGAACGGCTTGGTGCTCTGGACGCCCAGCTACTTCGTGCGCAGCCATGGCTGGGAGGTCGCCCAAGCTGGCGTTCTCTATGGCCTCGTGTTGGCGGCGCTTGGGCCGACCGGCATTCTTGCGGGCGGTTGGGTGGCGGACCGTTGGGACGGCGCCGAGCCGCGTGGCGGCCCATTGCTGGCGGCGGCGGGTTTCACGGCCTTGGGCATTGCGCCGGCGTTCATCAGTACGCTGCTGGCGGATGCGCATCTTTCCTTGGCCATGATCGCGGTGCTGGTGTTCTGCACGAGCGCCCCTTGGGGCGTGGCGGTCTCCGCGCTGCAACAGTTCACGCCCAATGAAATGCGCGGCCAGATTTCAGCGCTCTACCTGTTTTTTGTGAACATCATCGGCATCGGCATGGGCCCCACTCTGATCGCCCTGACCACCGACCACGCCTTCGGCGACGACGCCATGCTGCGCTACGCCATGTCGTTGGTGGCGGGGGCCGCCGCGCTCCTCGCCACCCTCAGTCTCGCGCTTGGGCTGTCCGCCTTTAGATCAAGCCTTAGGCGAGCTGCAGCATGGCGTGATGCCTAGGGAACCTCTGAACAAGTCGCGTTCGCCCAGCGCCCCGCTGTTTGCTGGCGGAGATGGCGTTGCGGCCATGGGAAGGCGACCCGCAGAGCAGGCATTCCCCAGTCCGTGCGCCGCGGGGTGCCCTTCGGGAGGGCCTAAAGGGCGCGCTGGCTGTGTTGCGGCTCATTGTGTGGGGGCAAGCCACACGGCTTCGCCGCGCCTTGCCATCACGCCCCTTAGGCTCCTTTGGGCTTCCCTGACTGCATGTGCATCCCACAATCCCAACCGGTTGGATTTGAAGGCGAATCACGGCGTTCAGGGAAGATCAGAACACTCGATGCCGCTTGGACCAGCGACGCGTTCCGACGCTTGGCGCTGGCGACCTCTTTGCGGATTTTGTTGCACAGTCCCCAAAAATAGCCCTTTCACCGCCCGCACCAGAGTGGCCATTTTGCGGAAAAGGGTTCACAATTGCGCCTTTTTGTTGGCGTTGAGGCGGGCATGAATTTTGAGTTCTCAGAAGAGCAGAACCTGCTGCGGGAGCAGGCGCGGGGGTTCTTGGCGGAACACTGTCCCATGAGCAAGGTGCGGGCTGTTTTGGACGGCGAGCAGCCCACCGACAGGGAACTTTGGGGTGGGATTGCGGAGATGGGCTGGACCGCCACGGTCATCCCGGAGCAATACGATGGTTTGGGGCTTTCCTATCTGGAACTTGCGGTCATAGCGGAGGAGTTGGGCCGGGCGGTGGCGCCGGTGCCGTTCTCCTCTTCAGTTTACCTCGCCACGGAGTTCCTGCTGCTCGCCGGCTCCGCCGCGCAAAAGGAGCGTTGGCTGCCGAAGCTCGCTGCCGGCGAGGCCATCGGCGCCTTCGCCATGGCGGAGGGCCCCGGCCGCACCGCGGCGGCCGACCTGCAGACCATCGCCGATGGCGGCGCCTTGAACGGGGCCAAAGTGGCTGTGGCGGACGGGGATGTGGCGGATTTCGCCATCGTCCTGGCCAAGGCTGAAGGCGGCGATGGCGCTGGCCTGCACTTGGTGGAACTGGGCGGCGAGGGCGTCGACATCCGGTCGCAGCGCACCTTGGACTTTTCCCGCAGCCACGCCCGCCTCGCCTTCAACGGCGCCCCGGCGCAGCCCCTGGGCGCATCGGGCGATGGCTGGACGCTAGTCCAAAAGGTTTTGGACCGGGCCGCCGTGCTGTTCGCCTGGGAGCAGATCGGGGGCGCGGAGGCGGCGCTGGAGCAGGCTAAGGAATACGCCCTCGGCCGCTACGCCTTCGGGCGCCCCATCGCCTCCTACCAAGCCATCAAGCACAAATTGGCCCACGCCTACGTCAACAACACCCTGGCCCGCTCCAACGGCTACTACGGCGCCTGGGCGTTGAACACCGATGCTGCGGAGCTGCCGCTGGCGGCGGCCACAGCCCGGGTGTCGGCTACCCAGGCGTACTACTACGCCTCCAAGGAGAACATCCAGACCCATGGCGGCATGGGCTACACTTGGGAGTTTGACTGCCAGTTCCACTATCGGCGGGCCAAGCTGCTTTCGGTGGCCATTGGCAGCGAAGGGCTTTGGCAGGATAAGCTCATCACGGCCCTCGAGCAAAGCAACGCCGCCTAGGGCGCCCCGGACACCAGCAGCAAGGCAAGGAGACAGTTCATGGATTTTGACGACACCCCAGCGGAGGCGGCGTTTCGCGAGGAAGCCCGCGAATGGCTGAAGCAGAATGTGCCTACGGAGGCGGAATTGGCGGGCCTTGGCCCAATAGAGCAGGCCAAGCTCTGGCAGAAGCGCAAGTTCGACGCCGGCTGGGCCTGCATCCGCTGGCCCAAGGAGTACGGCGGTCGCGGCGCCTCCGCCATCGAGCAGGTCATCTGGAACCAGGAGGAAACCAAGTACGGCGAAATGCCCGGCGGTGTGTTCGGCATTGGCCAGGGCATGGCCGCCCCGACGTTGATGACTTGGGGCAAGGAGGCGCACAAGCGCCGCTACCTGCCGAAACTGGCCAGCGGCGAGGAGATCTGGTGCCAGCTGTTCAGCGAACCGGCCGGCGGCTCGGATCTGGCCGCCTTGCGCACCAAGGCGGAGAAGGACGGCGATGACTGGGTCATCAATGGCCAAAAGATCTGGACGTCCGGCGCCCACTATTCGGACTACGGCATCCTGGTGGTGCGCACGGATCCCAACGTTCCCAAGCACAAGGGCCTTTCCTACTTCTTTGTGGACATGAAATCCCCAGGTGTGGAGACCAAGCCCATCAAACAGCTTTCCGGGGACGCCAACTTCAATGAGGTCTATTTCACCGACGTGCGCATTCCGGACGATCAGCGCCTCGGCGAAGTCGGCCAGGGTTGGCAAGTGTCCATCACCACCCTGATGAACGAGCGCGCCTCCATCGGCGGGGCCGGCGCCGGGGGGGACTTCAAGCGCCTGTTCGATCTGGCCCAGACCGTCAGCCTGAACGGTCGCCCCGCCATAGAGGATTCCGCCGTGCGCGCCAAGCTGGCCAGTTGGCACTGCCGCAAGGCCGGGCTGAAGTACACCGGCTACCGTTCCCTGTCCGCCCTGTCCCGAGGCGAGATCCCCGGCCCGGAGAACTCCATCGGCAAGCTGGTGGCCGCGCCCATGTCCCAGGACATGGCCTCCTTCGCCATCGACCTCATGGAGATGTCGGGCGCTGTTTGGGAGGAGGACTCTCCCCAGGCCGGCGTTTTCCAGAACATATACATGGCCATCCCGGGGCTGCGCATCGCTGGCGGCACCGACGAGATCATGGCCAACATCATCGCCGAACGTGTGCTGGGCCTGCCCCAGGAACCGCGCCTGGACAAGGGCATTCCCTTCAACGAGGTGCCCACCGGCGCCGGCTAGGCCTGACGCGCGTTCCGCGCTTTGCAGCGAAAGCGCAGAACGCGCCCCGCAAAACGCTGGGTGATGGATACGGTGTTTGGCCGCTACATACATCCCATGACCATCCCGTTCTACGAAGAGATAAGGGTTGGCCAGCAGCCCCGGATGGCAGCGGTTACCTTCGGCCAAGGAGTGACCAAGCCCGATGTGGTTCGCCACTCGGCCCTTTGTCTCTGAGGAACCAGACGACCTGGGCGCCTTGACGCGCCGCGAACGATCATGGCTGTATCCGGTGGAAGCCGATCAAGGCTCTCCACCCAATGGCTTCCGGGAACTAACGCTTTTCCCCGGCGTAGAGATTTCCGTCAGCAGCGGCTTCCATCTCCTGGCTATCTTCGATCCGTCGGCCGATGCACACACTATCGAGAAACTTCTTGGAGCCGTGGGCTATAAGGGTGCACGTGGTGATAGCGATGACGTGACCAAAAAAAGTCCCCTGGAAGTAGTGCAAGCGGTGTTGGATGCCGGCGCCATCCCCATTCCCGCCCATGCGGATGGCCCGAAGGGCCTGCTTCGAGTCAAACCGGAGACCCAGCAGCTCGAGTTGGACGCGAGTGCCGTCCGTCAGGTCATGGAGATCGAGGATCTCTTGGCTGTGGAGTGGCTGGACCCTTCCCTGCCCATTTCCTGACGGCGGTTGAGATCGACTCCGCCCGCTATATGGGCAACGGCACCGTGGAAAGACTGGCGTTCACCCCTACGCCAACGCCCTGATCGGCGGTCGGGGGACCGGCAAATCGACCATTGTCCACGCGCTCAGGTTGGCTTGCCGCCGCGATCAAGAGCTTCGCTCCCTGGACGAGGTCGAGAACAGATGGTCCAGGAAGGTCCCGGGCCCGGCTCTCGCCAAGTCCAGCCGCCAGTTCAGCTTGCACACCGGGGCGAGTCCCTCGTCTATCGCCCGCCGCATGTCGTTGGAAAGGGGGGCGTACAACCCTTCCATTCCACCCATCTCGATGAGGCCGGCCGCACGCACTTTCGGCGTGTCGTCCCAGATTCGCCGCACCTCCGGGTGTCTCGCGTAGCAGTGCTCGAAGAGGATGTGGAGCCAGTAGTACGGCGCGTGCTGGAGGATGTTTCTGAACAGAGGCGAGAAATAGATTTCGGGGTGCCGGACGATCCACCTTCCGGCGCCGCGCAGCGGCCGATCGATTGCGCGGGTCGGCGGCAGTCTGCCCTTGCCCAACTCTCGTGCGTGGTCCAACAACCGGTCGATAGGGCGCGGATTCGTCAGCGACGCACGCAGCCCCGGCGGGCAACCGATCCAATAGGCGCGCAATTCACGCAACCAGAAATCCACGCCGCGGTTGCCGGGCGCCGCCGCCAGAACCCAATTGATCGGCATGCCGTTTCGCTCGAACGAGAACAACCCGCTGTCCAGATGGTCGACAAGCCACTCGTCGAGCGGGCGCCGACAGAAGGTGGTGGCGTCGGCCCAGACGCCGCCGTAGGCCGCCAGCAATTCGATACGGAAGATGTCGGACAAGGCTTGGGGGGTGAAATCCTTCTCCGGCGCGGCGGAAAAGTCGGACAGGTCGACCCAGGCAGGCAACGTTTCCGCGTCTAGGGTTCGGATCGTCCAGCCCTGATTGTGGTGCTCCCAAGAGCGCAGGCAGCGTTGCACCAGCTCGGGCGCGTTCTCCCAGCCCTGGAGCCAGAGCATCCAGATCGTCTTGGGAAAATCGGTCATGACAATCTGCTGTAACTGTGCCGGACGCGGCAGGTCGAGATCCACGAGGTCGGCCAGCGCCGGGTTTCAGCCGGGCACGACACTGTCGGCCCGCATGAGGAGCCAGCCGTCGGACACGTCCCAGGCATGGCGCTGTTGCAGCTCAGACACATTTGGCACACCCCCGACGGTGACCGATCCATGAACATCAAGCCCATGCGGATCAAATCGTACCGCAGTTTCGCCGCCGATGCATCTGCAAGGACAAACGTTGGCTCGGATCGACAGTAATGTGCTTGACCCTGAAGCCATCGCCGCCATGTAAGGAGTCGTAGGAGCCCCGGCCGCTGGACCTTGCGATGACTCCTGTATTCGTCCCGCCCTGCGCTTGAGTCGCTCCACGACCGTCTCGACGTCCTGAACCGCGTTCTTGCGGGAGATCAGGATCGCATCGGCGGTGTCCACGACCACGAGGTTCGCCGCCCGCGAGAATGACAGGGAATATGGGGCTGCGCTTACCCCCCAAGGTGACCTGTGCATGCTGAGACAGGAAGTGCCGGTCGGCGAAGGCATCCCAGCCGTACGGCGTGTGTAGCCAGCGGCAGAAGTCCTCGAAGCCGCCCGTTTCCGCCAGCCCGGGGAACCGATCGAAGAATTTCCGGCGTTTCTCCTCTTTGTGGGGGTCTTGTTCTATGGCGT
>CAYGBY010000139.1:0-10798 GCA_964348115.1 uncultured Pseudomonadales bacterium | reverse complement strand
AGCCGCAACACAGCCAGCGCGCCCTTTAGGCCCTCCCGAAGGGTGCCCCGCGGCGTACGCACCGTGGAATGCCCTCTGCTCTGCGGGTTGCCCTGCCATGGCCGCAACGCCATCTCAAGCCACCCGCGCAGCCCTGTGGCGCCTCATCATTGGCTTTAGCGTTGCCGCGGCTTGGCGCAGCAGGGTTTCGGTGGTGGCCCAGTCCAGGCAGCCGTCGGTGATGGACACCCCGTAGCGCAGCTCCGCCAAGTTGTCGGGGATGCGTTGGCTGCCGCCATTGATGTGGCTCTCCAGCATGATGCCGACGATGGACCCGTTGCCTTCCACTAGCTGCTGCAGAACCGCTTGGGCGACCGCGGGCTGCGCCTCGGGGTTCTTGCCGGAGTTGGCGTGGCTGCAATCCACCATGATGGTGGGTGCGAGGCCAGCGCACCGCATCTCCCGTTCGCAGGCGGCGACGCTGGCGGGGCCGTAGTTCGGCCCATTGGCGCCGCCGCGCAGCACGATGTGTGCGTTGGGGTTGCCCTTGGTGCCGATGACCGACACTTGCCCGGCGGAGTTTATCCCCAGGAAGCGGTGCGGGCCGCGCACGGACTGCATGGCGTTGATAGCCGCCTCCAAGGAGCCGTCCGTTCCGTTTTTGAAGCCCACCGCGGAGCTTAGGCCAGAGGCCATCTCACGGTGGGTTTGGGATTCCGCCGTGCGCGCCCCGATTGCGGACCAGGCGATCAGGTCTTGAAGATACTGCGGCGTGATGGGATCCAGCGCCTCCGTGCTAAGGGGCAGGCCCAAGGCGGCCAAGTCCAAAAGCAGACGGCGGGCGATGCGCAGCCCGTCCGCCACGCGGAAGCTGTCGTCCAGGTACGGGTCATTGATCAGGCCTTTCCATCCCAGGGTGGTGCGGGGTTTCTCGAAGTAGGCGCGCATCACCAACACAAGCTCGCCCGACAACTGGTCCGCCAAGCTCGCCAAGCGGCTGGCGTAGTCCTTGGCCGCCTCCTGGTCGTGTATGGAGCAGGGCCCCACCACCACCAACAGGCGTCTGTCCTGACGGTTCAGCACGGCGTTGACCGTCTGGCGCGCCCGTTGCACGGACCTGCGCACCGCATCCGTGGCCGGCAATTGCGCCTTGAGCTGTTCAGGCGTCACCAGCACCTGCATCCGCTTCACGTTGATGTTCTCCAATTCCGACACTTCGCAATCCTCCTGATCTCGCGTTTCTGCGCCCTGCAAGAGGGCAAAAAAAAACCCCGCTCATGCTTTGGCGGGGCCTTCTTGGGGGAAGGCGCCCGATGTGGCCACCTTCCATTCATGTTCATTCTTTTGACAAAAGGGGGCTACGTCACGGTGGAGCGACCAAAAAAGTAGAACCAATAGGTGGCGCGGCTATTTGTCATGGCAGCGCATCATACACCCGTTCAGGCGTTTGGCAAGCGCTTCTGCTAACATTTCCGGCAAATTTGCAGCCCGCCGCCAAAGTTGTCCCATCATCCACCCCGCCCTGACTTCAGCCTGGACGCCAAGGGCTTGCTCTGCCCGGAACCGCTGATGATCGTGCGCAACAAGGTGCGTGAGATGCAGGCTGGCCAAGTGCTGCATGTGGCGGCTACGGATCCATCCACGGATCGGGACTTCACCAACCTGTGCCGCTTCATGGGCCATGAAATGGTGGCGCGCAGGCGGACGGACAGCTGCCTTGAATACTGGATCCGCAAGGGCCGCTGAGGCGGAGACCGCCTTGATGGCACATCGTTCCCCTTGGGCCGGCGGCCCGACCCGCCCCGGACCTGTTGCCGCGTTGGGACGTTCCCCAGCCGCGCCGCTTCATGGGCCATGAATTGGCGTCGCGCAAGGGGGCGTAGGATCATCTTGAACAGCGCATGCGCAGGGGCGGCGCAAGCTGCGGCTGTCTTGGTGAGGCGTCATTCCGCTTGGGCTGGTGATATGGCCTGGCCGTGGGGTTGTGCCGCGCCGGAACGTCATCAGCCAGTTCCGCTTTACGGGCATGAAGTAGGGATGCGCGAGCCGGCTGCCCTTGGTCTTGGTGGCTGAACCCGTGTGGGGCGCCGCGTCGGTCAGGCACTATTTCGCCTACGGCAGCAACATGAACCCGGCCCGTGTGCAGGAGCGGGGCCTTGTGGTGCTTGACCTGCGCGGCGCTCGGCTATTGGACAAGAGGCTGGTGTTTGACAAGATCTCCCGCCTGCATCCCAATGCAGCCCACGCCAACATTGTCCATGCGCCGGGCAGCGTGGTTGAAGGCGTGCTCTACAGGCTGGCGGGGACGGGCGAAATCCTGAAGATGGACCCCTTCGAGCGGGCCCCTTGGAACTATGGGCGGGACGTGGTGCAGGTGGTCGCGGGCGGCGAAGCGGTGTGGGCTTGGACCTATTTCGCCAACGAGGCCGTACGCCGGTCCGGGCTGCGTCCGCCAGCCGCCTACCTAGCCCACATGCTGGCGGGCAAGGCGTATCTGTCGTCCGGCTACTACCGGCGCCTTTCGCAGACGCGCACAGCGACCGATGGCTGAGGCTGCGGACTGCGTCGTCATCGGCGCGGGCGTGATCGGGCTTGCCGCCGCACGGCGTTTGGCGCGCCTAGGCCGGGAGGTGCTGGTGCTGGAGCGGCGGGAGGCCATAGGCGAGGAAATCAGCTCCCGCAACTCGGAGGTCATACATGCCGGCATCTACTATCCGCCAGGCTCCCTCAAGGCGCGCCTGTGCGTGGCCGGCAAGGCCTTGTTGTACAACTATTGCGCCACCCGCAACTTGGCCCACCGCCGTTGCGGCAAGATCATCGTCGCAACGAATCGAAGCCAGCACCAAACGTTGCAGGACTACCGTGAGAGGGCGTTGGCCAACGGCGTCGGCGTCCTGGAGTGGCTGGATGCCGACGCGCTGGGGCGGCGCGAGCCGCAGGTGCAGGGGTTGGCTGGCCTGTGGTCGCCCTCCACCGGCATCATCGACTCCCATGCCTTCATGTTAAGCCTGCTGGGGGAACTGCAGGCCCAGGGGGGCCTCCTAGCCCTGCGTACGGAGGTGGTTGGCTTGGAGAGAGCTGGCCGCCGAGTGCTTGTGCGGACCGCGGACTATGCGCTGGATGCTGCATGGGTGATCAACAGCGCAGGCCTCAGGGCCTCGGAAGTGGCTAGGCGACTGGCGCCGGATGCGCCCCGAACCCGCTACGCCCGCGGCCGCTACTATGCCTACAGCGGCTCCTCCCCCTTCCGCCACCTGGTGTATCCGGTGGCGCAAGCGGGCGGTTTGGGGGTTCATGTCACTTTGGATCTAAGCGGCCAAGCCCGTTTCGGCCCTGACGTTCAGTGGATTGACCGCATCGACCACCGCTTCGACGACGGTGACCGGTCAGCTTTCGTTGAAGCCATCAGGCGCTACTATCCGGCCTTGGACGAATCGCGGCTGCACCCCGCCTACACAGGCATCCGCCCGAAGATCGTCGGGCCGGGCGCGCCAGCCGCGGACTTCCGCATCGACGGCCCGGGACGGCACGGGGTGCCGGGCCTCATCAACCTGCTGGGCATTGAGTCGCCAGGCCTTACCGCCAGCTTGGCCATCGCAGAGCGGGTGGCGGAACTGGTGGCGGCGGGCTGATGGGTACGCATAAAGCCGGGAGGACGGCCGCTATTGGTGATAGTGGGCCAAGAACCGCTTGAGCCGGCCGATTGCCTCCCGCAGTTCCTCGGCATGGGGCAGGAAGACGATGCGGAAGTGGTCCGGCTGGGGCCAGTTGAAGCCGCTGCCCTGCACCACCAGCAGTTTCTCCTGACGCAGCAAGTCCAAGGCGAATTGTTCGTCATCCGTAATGTTGAAGCGCTGAACGGCGAGTTTTGGGAAGAAGTAGAGGGCGCCCTTGGGCTTTACGCAGCTTAGGCCGTCGATCTCATTGAGCAGTTGCCAGGCCAATTCCCGCTGCTCGTACAGGCGCCCCCCCGGGCGGGTGTACTCGTGGATGGACTGATAGCCCCCCAAGGCCGTCTGCACGGCGTGCTGGGTGGGCACGTTGGCGCATAGGCGCATGGAGGCCAGGATGTTCAGCCCCTCTATATAGTCCGCGGCACGGTGCTTCGCCCCGCTCACCAGCATCCAGCCGGTGCGGAAGCCGGCTACTCGATAGGACTTGGACAGGCCGCTGAAGGTCAGCACCAGCAGGTCCTCCGCCAAGGTGGACACCGGTATGTACTGCGCGTCGTCATACAGAATCTTGTCGTAGATTTCGTCCGCCATGATCACCAAGTCATGGCGGCGGGCTAGGGCGACAAGACCCTTCAAGGTTTCCCGGCCGTACACCGCGCCGGTGGGATTGTTGGGGTTGATGATGACCAAGGCGCGGGTGCGCGGGCTGATCTTCGCCTCCAGATCGGCCAGATCCGGCGCCCAGCCGGCGGCCTCGTCGCACAGATAATGCACCGGCTTGCCGTCGCACAGGTTCACCGCTGCGGTCCACAGGGGGTAGTCCGGCGCGGGAATCAGCACTTCGTCACCAATTTCCAGCAAGCCCTGCAGGGCCAGCATCAGCAGTTCCGACACCCCGTTGCCGATGTATACGTCATCGACCCCAGCCCCACGCACCCCAATCTGCTGGGCGTAATGCGCCACCGCCTTGCGGGCGGAATACAGACCCTTGGAGTCGCAGTAGCCTTGGGATTGGGGAAGGTTGTGAATGACGTCGCGCAGGATCTCCTCCGGCGCCGCAAAACCGAAGGGCGCCGGATTGCCCACGTTCAGCTTGATGACCCGGTGCCCTTCCTCCTCCAGCCGCTGGGCTTCCGCGAGCACCGGGCCGCGGATGTCGTAACAGACATCATCGAGCTTGCTGGACTTGCGGATGGGACGCCGCTGGCGGGGCACCAAGGGCGCCACCTCCGCAGGCCCTTGGGGCGGCTGCGCTTTTGGGGCTGTTGTCATGCTCATTCCGGGGCTATCATGGGCTTCCCGCCGCAGAGCCAAAACGCCCCGGCGGGGCGGCGAACCCAGCAGTCAATTCACTTGGGCAGGATAGCATATGGCGAAAGTAAGCAAAACCGAGGAGCAATGGCGTCGGCAGCTGACGCCGGAGGAATTCCACATCACCCGCCAGGGGGGCACGGAGCCGGCCTTCACCGGCCTGTACTGCAATGCCAAAACCCGGGGCATCTACCACTGCAAGTGTTGCGATGCGCCCCTGTTTCGGTCGGACACCAAGTACGACTCCGGCTCCGGCTGGCCCAGCTTTCATACCCCCGTCACGGCCCAGGCGGTGGCCACCCGGGAGGATCTGAGCTTGGGGATGCGCCGCGTCGAAGTGCTGTGCGCCAACTGTGACGCGCACTTGGGGCACGTGTTCCCGGACGGGCCGCTGCCCACCGGGCTGCGCTATTGCATGAACTCCGCCTCCCTGTCCTTGGCGGCGGAAAGTTCCGCCGCCGCCGCGGGCTGAAGAGCGCGGGCTAGTTCTCTAGCGAATACTGTCCGGCGAACAGCGATTCGGACTGGGCCGCAGCCGGTTGAAGAGCGCGGACTGGGCCCCTAGCGCCCCTGCAGCAGGTTGGCGGGGGAGTACTGATCAGTCAGCGGCCGGGCGTCGGCATCCCAATCCATCTTGGCGCTGAGCCGGGTGGGGTAGTCCTGGATGGCGATGCCATAGGGCCTCAGTCGCCGCTCCAGGGCGTTTGCTTGGGTCTGTAGCCCCATCAGGCTGGGCAAGGGGCCTTTGCTGGCGAAGATGACCCGGTTGCCGCTGTCCCGCAGGCGCAGGTTCAGGAAGGGTCCGAACACCTCGTGGTAGGTGGCGGATTCATGGTCGTAGAGCCTGCTGCCGGCGAACGTGTTTGCGGCTAGGACGCCGCCGTCGGCCAGCAGCGTCTTTATCTCCTGCAGGAACTCCACGGTCATCAGGTGCTCAGGAATGTAGTCTGCGCCGAAGGCGTCGAGCAGCACCAGATCGTAGGACGCCGGCGCACGGGCGGCGGCCCGGCGTGTGAAGACCCTGCCATCCTGCACAACCACCCGTAGCTGGGCGCTCCCGGCGAAGCCGAAGAAGCGTTGCGCCACGGCAACCACGGCGGGGTCGATCTCCACCACTTCGACGGACGCTTGGGGGTATAGCTCGGCAAGGGCCTTGGCGAGAATGCCGCCCCCCAGTCCGATCATGAGAATGCGGCTGGGTGCCGGCTTCAGCAGCAGCCCCGCCATCATCATCTTCGTGTAGGACAGTACCATTTGCTTGGGGCGGCGCTCATCGAGGCAGGATTGGTTGCGCTGCGCCCGCCGCAGACTGAACTGCAGGCAGATGATGGAAGCGCTCTTGTTGACCAGGATGGTCTGATAGAGGGAGCGTTCCTTGTGAATCGTTTTCGCCGAGGCCGGCGTCGCCGCCAAGGCCGTCGCCAACAAAGCGCCGCAGAGGGCGAGAAGCGCGGACCGACGCCGGCGCTGGGTTCCTGCCCTTGCGGACGGGGAGGGGAGCGGCAATGCACGACTTGGCGGTGAGGTTGTGAAGGGGCGGATGTGGTGTGATCCATCCGCCGCGTGAAGAGGCGGCAATGCACGGCTTGGCGGCGAGGTTGTGAAAGGGCGGGTGTGGTGTGATCCATCCGCCGCGTGAAGAGGCGGCAATGCACGGCTTGGCGGCGAGGTTGTGAAAGTGCAGGGCATGGCGCGGCGCCGGGCTTGGTCGCGCACGGCGGTCACGGGCGCAGTTTCCCGACAACCAGGGCGGCGGCGGCCGTCAGCAGCAGGGCGGCGGTAAGCAACGCGATGATGGTGTTGATCTCCCACCACAGCACGAAGTAGAAGCTGGTGCCGAGCGTGCCGAGGGCGCTGCCGGCGGTGGAGACGAAGTACAGCCGCCCGGCGATGTTGCCCGACTCCTCCGTGGTGCGCACCAAAAGGCGCACGGAATATGGCGAGATCATGCCCAGCATCACCGTTGGCAGGACGAACAACAGGGTGGCGGCGGTCAGGGAGCCGTAGCGGGGGTCTTCGATGGCCGCGAAAATCCACTCCATGACGGCTTCGCTGAGGTGCGCCAGGGGGTAGAGCAGCAGCGCTGCGGCCAACAGGATGGCGGAGAAGCGCAGCAGGGATGGGTTGCGCAGGGAGAGTCTGCCGCCCAGCAGGTAGCCGACCGCCAGACTGGCCATGAACACCGTGATGATGCTGCCCCAAACATAGATGCTGCCGCCAAAGTAGGGCGCCAGCGCCCGCCCGCCCAGCAGCTCCAGGGACATGATGACGAAGCCGCCAACGAAGGCGAGGCTGTAGATCAGAAATGGCAAAGGCGCGCACCAGCCGACTTGGGAGTGTCACAGTGTAGCGCGGCCCAAGCAGCCATGCAGCCTTCCGTGCGGGTTCGGCGGGACCATCCCAGAGTCCTGTCACCCGGTCCAAGCGATCAACGACCCGCCCATCAGGAAGATGACATAGTAGATGATGGTCCACAGCCAGACGCCGACGATCATCCAGAACGCGAGTTTCCCGGTGGGGGTGCCAAGCACCACCGCACCCACCGCCGTAATGGCATGTCCGAGGATCATGGGGGCAAGCAACCCAACGCCTAGGACGCCGTATTGAATCATGAACCGTTCCGTGCGTCTGATAACCACGCTTCCCATGCCGTAGCGCCCCACCACCCAGCGCCTTATCGGCTGGGACAAGTAGATGAAGAACAAGCAGCCCAGGGAGCCGGAAACGGCGATGACCAGGAACGCAAGCTCGATGCCGCCGTCCATTGCAATGACGATCGGCAGCGGCAGGCTGATTTCCAAAAAACCCAGCAGAAAGATGCCGATTAACGCCATTGCGACTTTACTTGGAGACAACGGACCTCAGGTTGCGGCAACAAGCCTCCCACGACCGGCTACTAGCCTGCAAACGCCGGATCGGCAACCCCAACTTGCATGGAACGAATTCTCATTTCTCCCGTGGGTGGCCCATGGGCGACCTCCGGGCGCACCCGCCAAGCTCACCCTATTCCAGGTATGTAAACCCCTGCGGGACAGGCCGCTGGCTGGGAAGTACCCTGTCCCCCGCATGTCAGCAACCCATTGTTTTCCGAATTTGCTGAGATGGGTGGGCTGTTGTGGTGCCAGAATTCGGCAACATGCCTCTAAACCTGTCTCGATTGTGCGGAGCAACGTCAAGCAAGACCGGACGCTTTCCGGCGCGCTGGATGCGCTCGAGGCACCGCCGGGGACGTCGGTGGCGTTCGACCGGGGCATCGCCACTAAGCGGTAGGTCGATGGGCGAAAGGCGAACGGGTACCGCCACGTGCTGGTCTCCCGCGAGCTCCGCTTCCGGATTACCCTTTTCGAGGCATGCCCGACATTCACTCCCGTTGCTGCCCGCATGTTCGCTGAACCGCACGTGGTGGCCCTTCTCTTCAGAGTGCTTCAGACGATGTCGATACCTCATTCGCCCGCTCCGACTGCTACCGGCTGGAGTGATAGTTGCTGGGCGAGATTTGCACCCGCTGAGGAATGATGCCTTTGCGCGGTGCACGTTAAACTTCGGCTAAGACATTCGTTCCAGTGTTATTCCTTCCGCATCAGCTCTAGCTAGCCCAGTCCCAGGAACCTCAAGATAACCCGAGTGAACGTTCGCGCCACCGACGCCTCGAATTTGTCGACGATTACTTTCAGTGTCACACCGATGAGGAGGTTACCGATTGACAAGAAAAGAAACACGGCTAATGTCGACAGCAAAGCGATCCCGCCTATCGATTGAGGAAGGGCAGGCTCCCACGACAGCGACGCGCCGATTCCAAAGAGAAGCAAGGGAAACAACATAACCCAGGTGCCTACGCGCACAAGCTTCCCAAAGCGGTCCGCGATTGTTGTTACGCGCCTACGTGCGAGAAGAACTTGATGGTTTACGGCATGCAACTCGCCTTCCGCTCGCTTATAGCGACTGACAAGGGTGTTCTCAACTTCGTCCCGTCGCTTGGATTCGAGATCAAACTCTTGACGGAGAGCGGCCTGTTCGCTCTGACGAACCACATTCAGTACTTCGTAAACAGACCCCTCACAGAATGCCTGCTCCTCGCCGGATGTCAAGCCCATAAGTGCTGCTTTGGACGCGAGCGAATATCGCAGTAAATAATAGTCATTTGGAGTAACCTTGCCCGCCTCTTCGAGTTTCGCGATCTCCGCAAGGTATGCTTTCCAGAGGCCTGCGCTTGGTCGCATGGCTGCGTATACGTCGGCGATCAAACGATGTGTTGGCAGATCGGGTGCGACGGTGGGATCCTTCAACCAAAGCAGATTAGCAAGAGCGTGGTCGGTTATCGATAAGGCAATTGCTCCCTGAGCTGACTCATTTTGAAAGTAGGCACGGGCTTCGCGCGCCAAGGTCGCGTTGGTCGTAACAAACAAGGCGCGACACTCTTCGACTTGGAAGGACTCCCTGCCAGCGCGAAGGCGTGCCATGGCAGATATACAATGGACATCGTGAACTAGCGCCTTCGGATTGTAGTAACGGATGGTTTCATTGAGGTGGTTTTCGAATCCTTGTTCATCTATTTGATGTTTGTGGTCGTCGAATGAAGGAAAATCTACCAGTTCTACGCCTAATGACTGCATGATATCCGGCAGGCGGGCGGCCATAAGTTCCAGATCAGATGCGGATTTCCCAGCGTCAAGGAAGTACTCGATAGTAGGACCATAAGCATCACGTAGATTGCCGCTGGCGAGACGGTTCGCCGCGGCGTCCAGCACACCTTGTACTTCGTTTCTCGTTGCGTTGAAGCACCGTAGTTTCGCTCCCTGATGGCTCAACAACTCCAATAGTTCGAGGCACGGTCCTTCTTGATCTCTCCCTGCAAAGCCTGCCGCGTACAAGATGAAGGACGTGTCCAGGTAGACACAGGTCTTCCGGAATCGCTTGTTTATGCGGCCAGGGTCGGGTAGATACATCGCATTCGCTAGCAGATTTCCGCGAGTAAGGAGCAGGATATCTTCGAACAGATTGGGGTGGGAGTGTTGGGCGTTCTGTAGGAAGGACGCGACGAAAAAGCGATCGGATGTAGTGTGTCCGGGTGTGTCGCTGTGCCGATCGAACAAGAGCGATAGGCTTCTGTGGCGAAGGAAGCCGAAGATTGCGGTTGCGGCCTCATCGGTGGAGAGACGTCGGTTATGTGTGCTCTCGGCAAACGAAACGAAAGCTTCCACCACTCTGGTGTAAGTCTTATAAAATTCTTTGCGCGTGTTCTGAAAATTGATAGAGTTACACTTTTCGTCTACTCGATAGAAAACACGATTCTGGCGCTTGAAATAGCCACGCTTGGTAGCACGGTTGAATATATGTCGGAGCGTGTTGAGGGGCAAATCAAGGCCAAACTGGGCAGACATCTCTGCCCTGACTTTTGAAAGGGAGATGATTGGCTCAGCAGCTAATCGCACACATTCGACGACGAAGGGCACGAAATTCTCAATGTAGTCGCGGTTGAGGCGATCCCAGTTGACCTTCAGTATGGCTAAGCTAGTCAAGGAGGTGGTGGTCATTGATTCAATAGTCATATGTAACGTGGCGGTCGGACAAGAGCTAGGAGCTGCTCTTTGTCGGTGGCTTCGCGAATCGCCCAATGGGCCGGACGAGTGTGAAGTTGCGGAGTGATTCGGCGAGCAACTCGGACGCTGGCGGTTTGGGGATCATCGATGCTAGTCTCCGGCAGCAGCCTCGAAACTGCTTAACGCTGAGCGAAGGTTGTCGACGATTTCGGTCGCGAGCACATCGGGCTCCGGCAGGTTGTCCAGATCGGTCATTGAGGCGTCCTTCATCCAGAACACGTCGAGGCTTGCCTT
>CAYGBY010000138.1:0-10817 GCA_964348115.1 uncultured Pseudomonadales bacterium | reverse complement strand
ACCCAACGTCCCACATCCGTATTATTGCAGAAATGGAGACTTAATCAGAGGTTCCTTAGTGTGCTGTCCCGCAAATAAGTGTGATTATTCGTGGCCCTTTCGGCCCCCGGCCGCATTGCTCCTCCTTGTGCGGGGCCTGCCACAGGGCGTCGTCGCGCCTTGCCGGGAGCCAAAATGGCCTAGCGGCTAAAACCCACTTACTTGCGGGACAGCACACTAGCGCCACTCAGCGTGGGAAAGCCCTGCCCGTTCGTGCGCCGCAGGGACGCAATGCCGCCCCATGCGGTCCTGCAGGGGGAAGCCGAAAAAAACGGGACTTTGCGGGTGTTTGCCGGGGAGGCCGTCCCGGAGCGCTGGCTGGCCGACACTGTTGCAACAGTGGGCGACGTTAGCCATAATTGGCTTGGATGTGTCAAGTCCGCATCGTCCCTCCGGCAGGGCTTTCGGGTCAATCCCCCGATGCCCTGCCGGGGCCGCTGTCTGCGTTTGCCGAATGCAGTGGGAAGCGGCGGCCAACACACTCCCCCGCTTCTTCGCGGCGGACGCACCGGGGGCCGGGGCTTGGGCCGGTGAGCGCGGATTGCCGGGCGGCGCTGGAAGGCGCATAGAGGAGCCAAGGCCTTGGACGCGGATCTTCGGACGAAAATCGCCAGCTACGTCCGCCGGACGGACCGGGGCGTCGAGCCGGTTTTCGTCGGACGCGAGGACCTGTTCGAGACGGTCGCCGAAGCGGCGCGGGCCTGCGCCGACGGCCAGCCGCAGGGGCAGACCCTGTGTCTGGCCGGCCCGCCGGGCGTCGGCAAGAGCGCCTTTTTGGCGGCGCTGCGCGCGCGGGGCCTGTCGGGGAGCTGGGGCGGCCCGCCCACCTTGGCCGTGCAGGTTCCCGCTACGAAGCTGCACGACCCCCACATCGTCCTAGACCGGATCGCGGAGCGGCTGACCGACGCCCAAGCCAGGACCGCTCTCCAAAGCCTGAAGGAGCGCGCGCGGGCCGCGGCCGGCCGCGTCCTCGGCGTTTCGGCGCTGGGCGCAGGCGTGGCCCTCGATCCCAAACGGGAGGCGGACATCCTGCTCAGCGGCCTCCCCAGCCTGCTGAAAGGCGCACCCGATGGCCTCGTGCTGTGCCTGAGCGTTGACGAGGCGCACGACCTCAACCCGACGCCCGGACGGAAAGTCAACGAAATCCTCAAGGACATCCACGCCGGGGAGTACGCGAGGTTTCCGATGTTCGTCCTGCTGGCGGGCCTGTCCCAACTTCAGAACGCCATCGAGCCTTCCATCTCCCGCCTTGCGGAGAAGCGTTTCAGATACGTGCAGCGCTTGGGCGAAGAAGCTTCTCGGCTGTACGTCAACGGCATTATCGACCATTGCGGAATCCAAGGCGCATCCCAGGACAGGCGCCGTTTCGCCAACTGGGTCACGACCGGCTGCAAAGGCTTTCCGCAGCACCTGCGCAGCGCCATGACGGCGATGGCCGAAGAAATGCTCCGTGCGGACAGTACTAGGCTGCGCGACCTGGATCTGGTCCGCATCGCTGAGTCCATTGAGAAGCGCCGCGCCACCTACTACCGAGGCCGCACGGCGAACTTCGACCTGGTGGAGGATGTGGTGCGGAACCTGTTTGAAAGCTGGCCGCCGGAGGGCATCCCCAGAGCCCAAGCGCTGCGCGACGCCGACGAGGCCCTGCACGGCGCGGACGAATGCCAGAAGCGGCGACTGCGCAGCGCAGGCTTGGACGGCGCCAAGGCGTTGTTCGACCGCATGGTCAGTCGGGGCCTGCTGTCCGCTGTCGATGAGGATGGCGGCCAGTGGGGCTGCATCGTCCCCTCGCTGCGGCGACACGTGCTGGGAGAGCGCTTCCAAATGCCGACGCCGCCGGACCTGTCCCGCGGCGCGAAGCGGTAGACGCATGGACGTTTGGTTGCGGGATAAGATCAAAAGATACGTCCGCCAGTCGGATCGGGGCGTCGAACCCGTGTTCGTGGGCCGCAAGGACCTGTTCAGCATGGTGGCGGACGCCGCAGGCGCTTGCGCCGACGGCCAGCCGCAGGGGCAGACCCTGTGCCTGGCCGGCCCGCCGGGCGTCGGCAAGAGCGCCTTTTTGGCGGCGCTGCGCGCGCGGGGCCTGTCGGGGAGCTGGGGCGGCCCGCCCACCTTGGCCGTGCAGGTTCCCGCTACGAAGCTGCACGACCCCCACATCGTCCTAGACCGGATCGCGGAGCGGCTGACCGACGCCCAAGCCAGGACCGCTCTCCAAAGCCTGAAGGAGCGCGCGCGGGCCGCGGCCGGCCGCGTCCTCGGCGTTTCGGCGCTGGGCGCAGGCGTGGCCCTCGATCCCAAACGGGAGGCGGACATCCTGCTCAGCGGCCTCCCCAGCCTGCTGAAAGGCGCACCCGATGGCCTCGTGCTGTGCCTGAGCGTTGACGAGGCGCACGACCTCAACCCGACGCCCGGACGGAAAGTGAACGAAATCCTCAAGGACATCCACGCCGGGGAGTACGCGAGGTTTCCGATGTTCATCCTGCTGGCGGGCCTGTCCCATCTTCAGAACGCCATCGAGCCGTCCATCTCCCGCCTCGCGGAGAAGCGTTTCAGATACGTGCAGCGTTTGAGCGAAGAGGCTTCTCGGCTGTACGTCAACGGCATTCTCGACCATTGCGGAATCCAAGGCGCATCCCAGGACAAGCGCCGTTTCGCCAACTGGGTCACGACCGGCTGCAAAGGCTTTCCGCAGCACCTGCGCAGCGCCATGACGGCGCTGGCCGAAGAAACACTTCGTGCAGACAGCGCGAAGCTGTGCGATCTGGACCTAGGCCGCATCGGCGAATCCATTGGGCGAAGGCGTCGGGCGTACTACCAAGGCCGCGTGGCGGGCCTCGAAACGGCGCTGCCTGTCATCGGGACGCTCTTCAGAAGTTGGGGCGCGGAGGGCGCCCCCTTGGCCAAGGCCGAGGATGACGCCTACGAGACCCTTTCCGCCCTGGACGCGGGCCAGCTGCGACGGCTGGAGCGGGTCGGCCTAGGCACGGACCGGGACCTGATCGACCGCATGATCGCCAAGGGCCTGCTGGCCGCTGCGGACGGCGAAGGGAAGTTGTGGAACTGCCCCATTCCATCCCTGCGGCGGCACGTTCTGGGGGAGCCCTTCAGGATGCCGGCGCCACCGAATTGGTCGCGGACCGAGGGCGTTGGCGGGCAGTGCTGACCCGCGCATCCCAGCGCAGGAAAGAAGGCGCCAAGGAAAGGGGGTTGGCCGTGGTGGGCCGCCCAGCAGCAGGTTGCGTTCCGCTTTCAAAAGCGAACTCTTTGGGATGGTCCTGACAACCCACCCAAACAGTGTTGGCGGGCCCTGCGCGGCGCACTAGAATGACCGCATCAGTTGTTGAGGATGCCGGATGCGCAGCATGACAGCGTTCGCCCTATGCCGGCGCACGGTGGGCGGCTTCGTCATCGCTTGGGAGCTAAGATCCTTGAACCACCGCACCTTGGAGGTGCAATTCCGCCTGCCCGACGCAGTGCGCAGCCTCGAGGGGCGCCTGCGCAAACTGGTGCCGCAGCACTTGGCGCGGGGCAAGCTAAGCTGCGTTCTTACCGCGGAGCACAGCGCCGAAGCCCCGCCCTTGGCGCTGAACCGCCCCCTGCTGCTGCAGCTTTTGGCCATGCTGGAACAGGTGCGCCGGGACGCCCCGGAGGCGCAGGCCAGCAATCCTCTGGACCTGCTGCGCTGGCCCGGCATGCTAAACGCCGGCGAGGAAGACTTGGCCGGCGCGCCCGCACAGGCGGCGGAGGAGCTGTTCGAACAGACGCTGCGGCAGCTTGTGGAGGCCCGCGCCACTGAAGGCGCGCAGATCAAGGCCGCCCTTCAGCAGCGGTTGGACACCGCTAGGCAACTGCTCGACAAGATCAGGCGCTTGACGGCGGACCTGCCGGCGCAAATGCGCGTCCGCCTGCAGACCCGCCTGCGCGCGCTGCAGGCCAAGGTCTCCCCAGAGCGGCTGGAGCAGGAGATCGTCCTGCTGGCGCAAAAGGCGGACGTCGCCGAGGAGCTCGACCGACTGGCCATGCATCTGCAGGACGCGCAAAACCACATCGAAAGCCCCGGCCCCCACGGGCAGCGGCTGGTCTTCCTCACCCAAGAGCTGCTGCGCGAGGCGACTACCCTGGGCGCCAAAGCGGAGTCCCCGCAGACAGCCCAGCTAACTGTGGACCTGAAGGTGGCCATCGAGCAGATCCGGGAGCAGGCGCAGAACATTGAATAGGGGAGCCGAGCATACTGGCGCCGGTCTGCTGCTGATCCTTTCCGCCCCCTCAGGGGCCGGCAAGACCAGTCTAGTGCAGTCCCTGCTGGAGGCGGATGCGAACTTGGCCGCCTCTGTTTCACACACCACGCGGCCGCGCCGCTCCCGGGAAGTGGATGGCGTCGACTACCACTTTGTGAGCCGGCAACGCTTTGCCGCCATGATGGCGGCCGAAGGCTTTCTGGAGCACGCCAAGGTCTTTGGCCACCACTACGGCACCGCGGCGCAGCCCGTTGCCGAGATGCGCGCCGCCGGGCGGGACGTGATTCTGGATATCGACTGGCAAGGCGCAGCCCAGGTGCGCGGCAAAGCGCCGGAGGCCATCGGCGTTTTCATCCTGCCTCCGTCCAAGGCGGCGCTGCGGCAACGGCTGGAGCTGCGCGCCGAAAACAGCCCGGAGTCCATTGCGGAACGGCTGAACGGGGTGCGTCGCGACGTAGCCCATCTGCGCGACTACGACTATCTGGTCATCAACGACGACTTCCAAGCCGCACTGGCGGACCTGCGCGCGATCATCGCCGCCCAGCGGGCGCAAGCCGCTCCGCCGCAACCCGGACGCCGCCCACAAGGCGCAGCGCCGACGCCAAGCACCGAAGGGATGGCGCAGGCGCAGCGTCTCAGGGTCAGCGCCCAGGCATGCCGAGAGCGCCGCCGGATCGAAGATCTCTTGTCATAGGCAGTGCTGCTGGCTAAACTCGCGCCCCCTGCCTAACCCTTGGAGGCCCAAATGGCCCGCGTCACCGTTGAAGATTGCCTGGACAACGTGGATAACCGCTTCGAGCTGGTCATGCTGGCCACCCGCCGCGCCCGTCAGATGCGCATGTTTGGCGCTGATCCCCTGGTCGCCCCGGAAAACGACAAGCCCACCGTGGTGGCCCTGCGCGAGATCGCGGAGGGGTTGATCTCCCACGAAGTCATAGATGCCCAGCAAGCCGCGCGGGAAAGCGCGCAAATGAACGTCACCTTCGGCTCTGAGGATGAAGACGAAGACGTCGACAGCGACGACTGAATCCCAACTGGTCTCGCGCTTGGCGGATAGGGCCAGACGCGACCACATCGCCGCCCCCTGGAGCCTGCGGACCCTTTGCGAACAACTGCGCGGCTACCTCACCTTAGAGCAGATAGACGAAGTGCGGCGCGCCCACGAGTACGCCGAAACCGCCCATGCCGGCCAGTGGCGCAAAACCGGCCATCCCTACATCTCCCATCCTTTGGCGGTCAGCGCCATATTGGCGCAGATGCACATGGACCACCAGACCCTCATGGCGGCCATGCTGCATGACGTAATCGAGGACACCGCCGCCGCCAAGGCCACCCTGGCGGCGCACTTCGGCGAACCCGTGGCGGAACTGGTGGACGGGGTTTCCAAACTGGCCACCATGTTCAGCAGCCACGCCGAGGCGCAGGCGGTGAACTTTCAGAAAATGGTGCTGGCGATGGCCAAGGACATCCGCGTGATCATGGTGAAGATCGCGGACCGCCTGCACAACATGCGCACCATCGGCGTGCTCACCGACGAGCAGCGCAGGCGCATCGCCCGGGAAACCCTGGACTACTACGCCCCCATCGCCCACCGTCTGGGGATGCACAACATCAACGTGGAGCTTGAAGACCTTGGCTTCACCGCGCTGCACCCCCTGCGCGCCGAATCCATCCGCCGCGCCCTGGAGGCCGCCAGAGGTCGGCGCAAGGCGCTGATGGACGAGATCCACAGCGCCATACAGGACGCCCTAGGCGCCGTGGACATCGCCGCCGAAGTAAAAGGCCGGGAAAAGCACCTGTACTCCATCTACCTGAAGATGAAGACCCAGCACAAGCGGTTCAAGGACATCATGGATGTGTTCGGCTTCCGCATCATCGTGCCCACGGAAGACGCCTGCTACCGCGCCCTAGGCGTGGTGCACAACCTGTACAAGCCCGTGGCCGGGCGCTTCAAGGACTACATAGCCATTCCCAAGATCAACGGCTACCAAAGCCTGCACACCACCCTGTTCGGGATGCATGGGGTGCCCATCGAAGTGCAGATCCGCACGGCGCACATGGCCGAGGCGGCTGACCACGGCATCGCCGGCCACTGGCTGTACAAAAAGCCCGAGGAGAAGACCCGCGGCAGCCTGCGCACACGCCGCTGGGTGCAGGATGTGGTGGAGCTGCAGCAGCGGTCCGGCAACCCCATGGAGTTCATCGAGAACTTCAGAAGCGACCTGTTCCCGGACAACGTCTATGTGTTCACGCCCCGGGGAGACATCCTGGAGTTGCCCAGCGGCTCCTGCCCGGTGGACTTCGCCTACGCCGTGCACACGGACATCGGCAACAACTGCGTGGCCTGTCGGGTGGACCGGGTGCTGGCCCCTCTTTCGCAGCAACTCGAAAGTGGCCAAAGCGTGGAGATCATCACCGGCCAAGACAGCGGGCCAAGCCCGGACTGGCTGTCCTTCGCAGTGTCCAGCAAGGCCCGCGCCGCCATCCGCCACGCGCTGAAGAGCCGCCAGCGCTCAGAGTCCATCCGCTTGGGGCGCGCCCTGTTGAACCGGTCCCTCGCCAATGCGGAAACCAGCATAAACAACCTGGATTTCCGCCGCCTGCGGCGGGTGTTCAAGGAGTTCGGCGTACGCCGTTTGGACGATGTGCTGGCGCGCATCGGCATTGGCGAGGTAATGCCCTACACCGTCGCGCAGCGCCTGCTGGCGTTGGACAACCCGGACTTTCAGGCCGTGCCCATTGAACACGACGGCCCCGTGGCCATCGGCAGCGGCGACGGCTTGGTGATCAGCTGCAGCCGCTGCTGCGGCCCGGTGCCCGGTGACCCCATCGTTGGACACATGACCCCCGGGCGGGGCTTCGTGGTGCATACGGAGACCTGCAAGAATCTGGCCAAAACGCGCCGTCAAAACCCCGCGCAGATCGTGCCCGCCCGCTGGACGCAGACCACGGACACTGAGTTTCTAACCCCTCTGCGCATCAATGTGAACCGGCGCAACGACATCATCGCCAACTTGGCGGCCACCGTTACCGCCATGGATGCGGACGTCGACGAGATCAACCTCACCGAGCGCAACGCGCACACCAACTCGGTCTTCATGGTGGTGGGGGTGCGGGACCGGACGCATCTTACCCGCGTGATGCGCCGAGTGCAGGCCATTCCCAGCGTGGTGACCATGGTGCGGGGCGGCGGCTAGCCGGGCGCAAACCCGATGGATCCGGCCACCGCACCAGCGGACGCCCGCACACGCAACCAGCCCGCGCCCAGTGCGCCGAGCCCCTGGAATCAGCCAGTGACCAGCTTGCGCGGCGTGGGCCCGGCACTGGCGGAACAGCTCGCCCGGCTAAACATATTCCGCACCATGGACCTATTGCTGCATCTGCCCGCCCGCTACCAGGACCGCACCCGGGCCATCCCCGTGGCGGATATGCAGCCCGGCCAGGAGTGCCTAGCGCAGGGCGAAGTGGTGGACAGCCGCATCCTCGTCGGGCGACGAAGAACCTGGGCGGTCACTCTAATGGAGAACAGGGGTGCGCAAGCGGAAACGCAGGGCTTTGCCGCAAAGGGCGGGTTGCGCCTGCGTTTTTTCCACTTCGGGCAAAAACAGGTGGACGCCATGCGGCCCGGCAGCTTTGTGCGCTGCTTCGGGGAAGTGCGGGTCGGCGCTGCGGGCTTGGAAATGGTCCACCCGGAATACCGCATCCACAGCGAATTGCCCCCTGAGTTCGAGCAGGGCCTGACGCCGGTGTATCCCACCACCAAGGGTCTCAGCCAGAAGCGCCTGCGGGGGCTGATCGCCCAGCTTGCGAACCTTGAATGGCCTGCCGAGGACGCGCTGTCGTTGCCCACGCTGCTGTTTTTGCACCGGCCGGACGCAAAGGCAAGCGAACAGGCAATCGGCCAGGCCCAGGACGCCTTGGCGCGCCAGGAACTCACCGCCTACTACCTGATGATGCGCTTTCGGCAAAGCCATTGGGCGCAGCACGAAGCGCTGCCCCTGCCTAGGGTTCAACAGCTAGGGCGCGACCTGCTGAACCACTTAGGCTTCCGGCTGACCGGCGCCCAGCGGCGGGTGGTGCGCGAGGTGCTGCTGGACCTCGAGCGGCGCGAGCCCATGCTGCGCCTGCTGCAGGGGGATGTGGGCAGCGGCAAGACCGTCGTGGCCGCCTTCGCCGCAGCGCGCGGCGCCGAGCATGGCGCCCAGACGGCCATCATGGCGCCCACCGAAGTGCTGGCGGAGCAGCATTACCAGAGCTTCTCCAGTTGGCTGGCGCCCCTTGGCGTGTCCGTCGCCCTGCTGACCGGCGGCCAGCGGCCAGCCCAGCGCAGGCGGCTGCTGGAAGGTCTGGCCAGCGGCGAAATTCTGGTGGCCTTGGGCACCCATGCGCTGTTTCAGCGGGATGTGACGTTCCACAATCTGGCGTTGGCGGTGATCGATGAACAGCATCGCTTCGGCGTACACCAGCGCATGGCGCTGCGCGCCAAGGGCCGTACGCCGCATCAGCTCATCATGACGGCCACACCCATTCCCCGCACCCTAACCATGGCGCTCTATGCGGACATGGACGTCTCCGTACTGGACGAATTGCCCCCGGGCCGCCAGCCGGTCACCACCCGGCTGGTCGCCGCCAGCCGCCGCGACGAACTGCTGGGTCGGCTCGCCAAGGTGTTGGAAAGCGGCCAACAGGCCTATTGGATATGCACATTGATCGAGGACTCCGAGCAACTGGATGCGCAGGCCGCGGAAAGCACTTGGGAGATGCTGCGGGACGCACTGCCGGGGCGCCGCATCGGCCTGATCCACGGACGCATGAAGAGCGAGCGGAAGGCTGCCGAGATGGCCCGTTTCAAGAGCGGAGAGACGGCGCTGCTGGTGGCGACCACGGTGATCGAGGTGGGGGTGGACGTGCCCAACGCCAGCCTCATGGTCATTGAGAATCCTGAACGCCTGGGGCTGGCCCAATTGCACCAACTGCGCGGGCGCATCGGCCGCGGCGCACGCGCAAGCCACTGCCTGCTGCTGTACGGCGAAAACCTGAAGGAGGCCAGCCGCGCCCGCCTGCGCGTGATTCGCAACAGCCAAGACGGCTTTTACATTGCGGAGCAGGATCTGGCCCTGCGCGGCCCCGGCGAGATTCTCGGTTCCCGGCAAACCGGCGAAAGCCGCTTCCGCGTGGCCAGCCTGACCCGCCACGGACATCTGCTGCCGGAAATCGTGCAGGAGGGCGACCGGCTGCTGCGGGAGGCGCCAAACAGCGCCGAAGTGCTGCGGCAAATCTGGGCCGGCGGCGACGCCAACTTGGTATCCGTATGAACCCGAAGAGCCTTATTGGTTTCTTTCCCACCAATGCCTGCCGGAACGCCTCCAAGGCGTGCGCTCGCAGGGAAGCACCCACCTCCCTGCGCGTCAGTGCGCCGGGAATTCCACGGTCCACCCGCCCCGGGGCGCCCTTCGGGAGGGCCAAGGGGCGCGCTGTCCGTATTGCGGCTCATTGTGTGACACCTGCCGCACGGCTTCGCCGCGCCTTGCCATCACGCCACCTAGACTCATCTGAGCTTGCGGGACAGCACACTAGACAAGGCTTTGCAGCTGCGCGTTGAGGATCTCCAGCCGAGCCTTGGCGTCCTCCGCCCTTGTCCGCTCCTTCGCCACCACCGCCGAGGGCGCATTGGCGATGAACCCAGGGTTCCCCAGTTTCCCGGTCAGACGCTGCAGCTCGGCCTGCTTGCGCTGCACGGCCTTGCGCAGGCGGATGCGCTCCGCATCCAGATCGATCAAGCCCGCCAGAGGCACCAGCACACGCAGATTCCCCACCAGGCCCAGGGCGCTGGGCGGCGGTTCCTCCCCATTCGCCAGCCACCGCAAGGAGGTGGCTTTCGCCAGGCGTCGGACTAAGGCTTGCGTGGCCTCGGCCAACGTCCGATCCTGGGCGCCGCCGCCCTGCAGCAACACCGCCACCTCCTGGCTTGGCTTGATGCCGGCTTCGCCGCGAATGTTGCGCAGCGCCGTCACGATGTCCTTCAACCAGCCGATAGCGGCATCCGCTTCAGCATCCGCGGGCAGTTCCTGGGCCTGCGGATAGGGTTGCAACATGATGGTCGCGCCGGTCAGCCCCAAGCGCGGCGCCAGCTCCCGCCAAATGCTCTCCGTGATGAAGGGCATCACCGGATGGGCCGCACGCAGAAGGATCTCCAGCACCTGCAGCAAGGTGCGCCGCACGGCGCGTTGCCGCAGGGCGTCGGCGCCTTGGTCCCAAAGCACCGGCTTGGCCAACTCCAGGTACCAGTCGCAGTATTCCCGCCAAGCGAATTCATGGATGGCGTTGGCGTACAGATCGAAACGGCAGGTTTCCAGGGCGCGGGTGCAGGCAGCCACCATTTGCCGGCTGCGGGAAAGTATCCAACGATCCGCCAGCCCATGATGAGCACCAACCGGCGCCATTACTGCCCCCGCTTGGTCGTCTCCTCCGACCCTATAGTTTCCTCCAAGTCCATCCTTCCCGCCACTGCCATGATTTCCCCCACTCCCACCGTTT
>CAYGBY010000137.1:0-10827 GCA_964348115.1 uncultured Pseudomonadales bacterium | reverse complement strand
TCAACGTAACCTGTTGATGCAAAAGAATTTGTCAAAATGGTTGGTAAACTTGGGTGAACACTATCTGGGTTGGCCCTGCCGGGAGCCGTTTTTTCTCCGGGCAAGGCGGAGGAAACGCGGTGTGGCCGGCGTCACATGAGCGGGCGACAAAGCGGCCCGGGGAAAAACGGACCCAGCCCTTCGGGTTGCGTCCTAGGCCGCGCCGCTTGGCATTGCCCGTCGCTCATTTGACGCCGGCCAAACCGCGTTCCTCGCGCCCCGATTGGCGCGGCCCGGGACGCAACAGGGCTAACCCCGATAGTGTTAACAGGCACTAATCGTCGTGGGCACACCTGCGCAATGCAGACCCAACGCGACCATCACTGCCCTTCAGGGACTTCTGAACAAGTCCCCTTCGCCCAGCGCCCCACCGGCTGTGGCCGGAGACGACATTGCCATCATGCGAAGGCGGCCTGCAACGCAGATTCCACAGTCAGCCCGTCGGCACAGCGGCCATGGCCGGCGGAACCCTGGGCCGTCCTACAAGACGGCTTCGAACAACTCCAACTCGGGATGCCCCAGATAAGTCCCCTTGGGGGCGCTGGCCTGGGCATGGGCCTTGCGGAAACTCTCCGACTGGGTCCAGGCTTGGAACGCCTCGCCGGACTCCCAAATCGAATGGGAGGCGTACAGGACATGGTCGTCGCGCTCCGGCCCCTTCAGCAAGGAAAACGACTTGAAGCCGGGAACTTCCGACAGGTAGGAATCCCGCTGCCGCCAGACCCGCTCGAAACCTTCCTCGAAACCGCGGGCGATTTTGAAGCGATTCATTGCAATAAACATCTATGCCTCCCATTGGCTTTTCATTCAGTGTGGACCACGAGCCGGTCCAAGCGCCCGTGCCGCTCGATGCGCACTGGCGTCTGGTAGACCTGGCTCAACAAGTTCTCCGTGAATACTTCGGTGGGCGAACCGGCCGCGCGCACCGTCCCATTTTCCATCAACACCACCAGATCGGCGAAACGGGCGACCAGATTGAGATCGTGCAGCACCACCAGAACGCCGGTGTCGCCTTCGCTGGCGCGGCGGGCCAACCGCAACACCAGCAGTTCGTGGGCAAGGTCCAGGCCTGCAGTGGGCTCATCGAGAAGCATATAGCGCGGCGCCGAACCGTTCTTGGCGCAACCGCTTCCCGAACCGGCGCGCCAAACCTGCAGCAACGCCCGGGCAAAGTGCACACGCTGGCGCTCACCGCCCGACAGCGTATTGAACTTGCGCCCCACCAATGCGCCGATCCGGCATCGCTCCACCACCTCCGTCAGCGAGCCCTGGAAGCTGGCCGCCCCGCCGCCCCCTGTCCAACCCATCTCCAGCACTTCCTCGACGTAGTAGTCGAAGGCCATCAGGCCAGCCTGCAGCATCACACTGCGCCGGACGGCCAGTTGCCGGGGGTCGATGCCATCCATGGGCAAGCCGTCGATCCGCATCGCTCCGCCGGTCGGCTTGACTTCGCCGCTCATCACCCGCAACAGGCTCGATTTGCCCGCACCGTTGGGCCCCGCCAAGGCGGTGATCCGGCCGGGCGACACCGCCACCGAAACCCCAGACAGCACCGCGACCGCGCCAAACCGCAACTCCACCGCTTCGGCGGCCAGGGTCATCGCGGACGCACCCTTGCGATCAGCCAGAGGAAGAACGGAGCGCCGAGGGCGCTGGTCACCAGACTTACCGGAATTTCCGCGGGCGCGGCGACGGTGCGCGAGATCAGGTCCGCAAGGATCGTCAAAGCCGCACCGAGCAACGCGGCGCCGGGCAGCAGAAAGCGGTGGTTCGCCCCAATGGCCAGACGAACGAGATGGGGCACCACCAGGCCGATGAAGCCGACGATGCCCGACAGCGCGACGCCCGCCCCAACCGCGGCCGCGGAACACAGGATGACACGCCGCTTCAGGCGTCTCAGGTCAACGCCCAAGTGAAACGCCTCCGCCTCGCCGAGTTGCAGCAGGTCGAGGCTGCGGCCGAGGAAGAAAATCGGCGCCGCCGCCAAGGCCATCAATACCGTCGCCGGGAACACGGTCGTCCAGGTGGCGCGGCCGAAACTGCCCATCATCCAGAAGGTGAGCGTGCGCAAGCCGGCGTCGTCGCTGAGGTACTGGAACACCCCGATGCCAACGTTGGCCAAGGCGTTGACCGCTATGCCGACCAGCAGGATGGTGACGACGCTGAACTGGCCGTAGCGGCTGGAGAACAGGTACAGAAAGGCGGTGACCAGGGTCGCCCCCACTACAGCCGCCAGAGGCAGAGTGAAGGGCGCCAGCGCCCCACCCAGCGCCAAGCCCGAACCCAGCACGATCATCCCCACGGCGCCCAGCGCCGCGCCGCTGGAGATGCCGATCAATCCAGGATCGGCCAGCGGGTTGCGGAACAGGCCCTGCAGTGCCGCGCCGGCAACCGCGAGGCCGGCGCCGCAGAACCCGGCCAGCGTCACCCGCGGGGCCCGAATCTCCCAAAGGATGGTGCGCTCAAAACTGGTCGCCGCTCCGCCTAGAACATCCAGCAGCGAGACCGGAACGGCGCCCAGCGTCAGTGCGCCCACAGTGGCGATGGCCAGCAGCACCGCTAACACCAGCAACGAAGGTCGCCTCAGGCGTATCCGGGCCGGCGCCAACGGCAGACTTAGGGCGCCAACGGTCACGCCACTTCTCCCGACAACTCTTCGAAGTCCCGCACGACCTCGTAAAGACGACCTAGGGCACCAACTGTCACGCCGCTTCTCCCGACCGCTGCTCCCGCGGCGTCATCGGACCAATTGGGCCACCGCCACCCCCTGTTGCCGGGCGACCACGCGCCATTGCCTCAATCATGAATCAAGAGGCCGGGGCGGGCGGATGAATGCGGCGCGCAAACTCCAGGGCCGCAAACAGCGTGCGGGGGCCGAACCCCAGCAAAGCCATGATGTCCATGGCGATGACACGCTCGCCAGCCGCCGCCGCGGCCGAGCCCAAGGGCGCCGCAGGCGTATGCGGGCCGGCGCCAACCGTCACACCACTTCTCCCCACTGCCGCTCCCAAGGAGCCATCGGGCCAATTGAGCCATCGCCACCCCCTGTTGCCGGGCGACCACGCGCCATTGCCTCAATCATGAATCAGGAGGCCGGGGCGGGCGGATGAATGCGGCGCGCAAACTCCAGGGCCGCAAACAGGGTGCGGGGGCCGAACCCCAGCAAAGCCATGATGTCCATGGCGATGACACGCTCGCCAGCCGCCGCCGCGGCCGAGCCCAGGGCCGGATGCAGGGCCAAGCTGTCGCCGTTGATGCCGCGTTCGGAAACAATGATGTATTGCGGATCGGCGGTCAGCATGGCTTCCGCCGACACGGGCTTCCAACCCTCAAAGCCGGCAAACAGGTTTTCGGCGCCCGCCATTTCGAGAAAACCGTGTCCCGATGTGCCTGCGCCGGCGCTGATGGGCACCCCGTTTCTGATGTCCATGATCAATGCCGCCCGTGGTCTCGAGCCGGCCAGCCCGGCTAGCCGTGCAAGGGCGGCCGCCGCCGGCTCCAGGCGCGATTCGATGAGCGGCGCCGCCGATTCCGGCAGCTTAAGCACAGCCGCCACGCAGCGGACTTTGGCGACGATGCCGGCGGCGCTCCGCCGCTCCGGCACCCGCACCACGGCGACGCCGGCCCGGGCCACCTGCCCGATCACCTCCGGCGGGCCCATGTCCTGCTCGCCGAGGATCAATGTGGGGGACAGCGACAGCAAGCCCTCCGCCGACAGGGCGCGAACGTAGCCGACTGATGGCAGCCGGCCCGCCGCCTCGGGAAAGGTCGAGGTGCTGTCCACGCCGACAATGCGGTCCTCGGCGCCCAGGAAATAGAGAATTTCAGTGAGCGAGCCGCCCGCCACGGCGATGCGGGCGCTGTTTGCAGCCGCTTCGCATGACAACGCCGGCTGGGCATGCCACCCCAGCAGAACGATGGCCGCAATGGCGCACCAAGGTGTCGACCCGCGCAAGGCGCCAAGCCTTGCACCACGCCATCCACCAAGCCGCCCGCCAAGCCACCCACCAAGCCACCCGCCAGGCCACCCGCCAGGCCGCCAAGAAATGCTCTCTTTCATTCAGTCGCTTACCATTTGCAAAGAGGGTCCGGGCAGCAACCGCGCTGGCCACAGGATCATCAGAGGCCTTGGCGCAAGCGCAATACGGAAGTTCGCCACCGCACTACAGTTCGATGCGCACCGTTATCCCGCTGTTGAATCCCGGTTGGGTAAACCGTCCCGGCGCATCGCTGCCGATGCCCGCCGTGTCCACCCAGCGCAAATAACGCCTGTCCGTCAGATTGAACAACCCTGCGTTCAGCCGCACCCTAGCGCCGAGGTTCACATACGCCAGCAGGTCCAGAACGCCATAGCCGGCGGTCGGCAACCGCGGATCGGCGGGGTCGATGTCAGCCTGGTCCTTGCCTTCAGCCAATGTGCAGATGAGGCTCGCGCCCCAGCGGCCGCCGGGGGAGTCATAGCCGACGCCCAACACGGCGCTGAGCGGCTCGATGCTGTTCAGCGGCGCACCGGACTCCCGATCCTCGCCATCGGCGTAGGCAACGGCGGCGCGGGCGGAGAAACCCGCCCCCATCTCCAGCGAACCGCGCAACTCCACGCCGTCAATTTTCACCTCCCCGCGATTAACCGATTGAAACGTCAGCAGGCCGTCGGCTGGATCGATGCCCCGTTGCGGCAGGAGCCCCGGCACCACGACGAACGACTCGATGAAATCCTGGTACAGATTGCGGAAGTAGGCGACCTCTAGGCTGCCGTGCTCCCCGAGCAGGCGAACGCCTGCTTCAATTCCCTTGCTACGCTCGGAAGAGAGGCTCGGGTTGGCGATGGTCTTGTACCCACCCAGGAAGTTGGTGAACCCGACATTGACATCGTCATAGGGCGGGGCGCGAAAGCCCTCGCTGTAGCGCCCGTACACCGACAGCCAGTCGTTGAATGCGTACAGGGCGCCAACCTTGGCGGTCACTTCCGAATCCTGGTAGTCCTCGGGGTTGGGGGAGCCCGGGTTGCCGCCCAAGTAGACCGCGTCGGCCTTGGCGCGGGCTTCGAAGCGATCGAAGCGCACCCCCGGAGACAGCCTCAGCTTGCCGTCCAACAGCGCGATCTCGTCCTGCAGGAACACAGCCAACTGCTTGATCTTGGTGAGGGGAAAGTCCCTAGTGGGAAGCGGGGAGAATTCGCGCAAGGGGTGCCCCGACGCAGCGAATGTGCCACCGTCACGCAGGGAGGCGTTGTCGGTGACGTAGTAGTCCACCCCGTAGCTGATGCGATGGCTCCATTGGCCGGTCGAGAACGCCTTGCTCAAATGCAGCCAGCCGCCGTCGATCTCCTGTTCGTAGAAAGAGTCGCGTCTTCGGGTCTGGGCGGCGCGGGCCGGCGTGGTGCGGTGTTCATGGGTGAACTGCTCGGTGTCGGACTGCTGCCGGTAGAGGGTCGCCTCGATGCGGTCTGCGAAGAACAGGTCGCTGTCGTACCGGTAGCCAAGCGACCAACGGCTGCGGGAGCGGGAATCCTCGGCATCGCGACTGTCGATCCTGGTGCCGAAGACGATGCTGCCGTAGTCCGAGAGCACCTGGGATTCGACGTCGTTCTCATAGACATCGACGCCCAAGGACAATTCATGGGACTCAGCGAGGGACAGGGAGATTTTCGCCGCCAGGTTTTCGATGTCGATGGACTGGGGATCCGGTTTTTCCCGCTGGGCGCCGGTGCCGCCTGTGGACCCGGTATTGTCCGTTTCGTGGCCTGACCTGCGCGTATATAAAACGAGGCCGGCGAGGCGTCCGGCACGACCGGCCAAGGTCAGGGTGCCGACGAAACTGTCGTCCGCCCCGGAATAGCCCCCCTTTAACGCCGCCGAGAACGGCTGGTTCCCATCGAGATAGTCGCCCGGCTGCTTGGTCTTCAGCGCCACCACACCGCCGAGGGCATCGCTGCCGTACAGTGAGGAGATGGGGCCCCGGGCGATCTCGGCCCGGTCGAGACTGTCGATGTCGACGAAATCGCGCCGGGCGCTCAGAAATGGGCCAAAGGAAAACTCATCGGGCACACGCACACCATCCACCACGGTGACGACGCGGTTGCCGCCGATGCCGCGGATGCTGAAGCCCGTCAATCCGAAGCGGCTGCCCGTCCCGGCCACCGTGACGCCGGGCTCGAAGCGCACGAGATCGGCGATGTCCCTGGCCAATTCGGCTTCCATCTCCTCGGCGGTCTTCACCGAAACAGTCGCCGCCACCTCATGCGCCGCCCGTTCCGTACGGGTGGCGACAACGGTCATAACCTCCTCGACTCCGGCTTCAGCTTCGACTTCGCCTCCACCATCCAACTCGCCAGCGCAAAGCGAAATTGGCCAAGCGGCCAGCATTGCCGCCCAAAGACAGTTGGAAAGATTCATGGCGCCCTCCATCCGGGTTAGTTGAAATTTAATGAGAACTATAATTGTTATCATTTATATTAACAACAAAAATTTTCTCTCGCGGAGAACAAATCGGGCGTCCGCTTTGAGAACGGATGAATGGCCGGTTTCACTAGTGTGCTGTCCCGCAAGTAAGTGGGTTTTAGTCGCCAGGCCGTTTTGGCGCCCCGCAAGGCGCGACGACGCCCTGTGGCGGGCCCCACACAAGGAGGAGCAACGCGGCCGGGGGCCAAAAGGGCCACGAATAATCACACTTACTTGCGGGACAGCACACTAGGGAACCTCTGAACAAGTCGCGTTCGCCCAGCGCCCCGCTCTCAGCAGCCGGAGATGGCGTTGCGGCCATGGGAAGGCGACTTGCAGCGCGGCGGGGATTGCACAGTCCGCCGCCGCGGTGCGTCCTTCGGGAGGGCCTAAAGGGCGCACCGGCTGTGTTGCAGCTCATTGTGTGGGACCTGCCACACGACTTCGCCGCGCCTTGCCATCTCGCCCTTCAGGCACCTCTGGGCCTCCAAGACTTGTTCAGGGGTTCCCTAGGAAACCTCTGAACAAGTCGCTTTCGCCCAGCGCCTCGCTGTTTGCGGGCGGAGATGGCGTTGCGGCCATGGCAAGGCGACCCGCAGCGCGGCGGGGATTCCGCGGTCCGTGCGCCGTGGGGCACCCTTCGGGAGGGGCTAGAAGACGCGCTGGCTGTGTTGCGGCTCATTGTGTGGTGCCCCTAGCCACACGGCTTCGCCGCGCCTTGCCATCACGCCGCCCAGGCTCCTTTGGGCTTCCGGGACTTGTTCAGGGGTTCCCTAGAACTTTGTCTGGTTGTCGGAAGGGCCTTGGTGCAGTATGCGGGCTAGCTGAACCCCTTGGTCAGCAGGATTGCCTGCACCACGATGATCACCGTGATCAACAAGGTGGCGGCAAAGGCTGTCCACATCAGTATAGGCCGCCAAGCGCCCTTCGGCGGCGCATCGGCACCCTGTCCCGGTGCTTGATTGCCGCTGCTCTTGCCATTGCCGTTCATTGGCCCAATTGTAGCGCAATGATCCCTCCTTGCCAGGGAACCAAGCAGGGGCGCCAGCCCCTGTCGTCGCCCAAAGCGCACGAGTGGAATACTGGTGGCGCGGCACTTTGCTTCACATACAACTATGGATGCGCAAGTTGTGGGTAGAATGGCCTTCTACGGAATTTCACCGACGACTTCATCACAGAAAACGGGGCCCCAACGGGCCTAGCCGCAACACTAGGGAGGGAACGGCATGACAGACGCATTTAGATTGGATGGGCAGGTGGCGGTGGTCACCGGCGCCGGCAAGGGCATCGGGCGGGGCATCGCCCTTTGCCTGGCTGAAGCCGGGGCGGATTTGGTGCTGGGCGCCCGCACCAAGGCGGACATCGAGGCGGTGGCCCAAGATGTCCGCGCCAAGGGCCGCCGCGCCACAGCCGTGCCGGCGGACGTGACAGCGGCGGAGCAGCTGGATCTGCTCACCGCCGCCGCATCGGCATTGGGCGGCTTGAACATCTGGGTCAATAACGCCGGCGGCCTGCCGGACGCCACGCCAAGGTATCTGACCCGCACCCCGGAAGACCGTTGGGACGCCCAGCTGGCCCTGAACCTGAAGGCGGTATGGGCCGGCGCCGTGAAGGCCGCCGCGGCCATGGAGGCGGGCAGCATCATCAACATCTCATCCCGCGCCGCCATGGGGCCGCAAATGAAGAACGGCCCCTACGGCGCATCCAAGGCGGCGGTGAACAGCCTGACCCAAACGCTGTCTGTGGAGCTTGCGCCCAGAATCCGCGTCAACGCCGTGGCGCCCGGCCCCATCCCCACGGAAAACTTCAATCAGTCCACCGACTTCCCGCAAGGCAAGCCGGTGGAGCAGCTTATCGGCGTCCCACTGGGCCGTTTGGGCGCCCCGGAGGACATCGGCCATGCCGTGGTTTTCCTGGCCTCCCGCGCAGCCAGTTGGATCACCGGCCAATGCCTATATGTCACCGGCGGGCTGTAGCCGGCGGCGGTTGGGGCGGCACTCGCCAGCGCCAAGCGCACGTAAAGGCCAGCAAGCGGCGATGACGGTTGGAAACCAGGTTGCGGGCGCACGCCCATGAAGTGGGGCGGAAAACTCATCGGAGGCCTCATAGGCTGGGCGGTCTTGGGGCCGGTCTTGGGGCCGTTGGGCATCCTAGCCGGCTTGGCCTTGGGCCACTTGGTGGACGCCCACGGCAACGGCGCCGGGCAAGGCGGCTTCGCCACGCCGGACAGAAGACTGTTCTTCAACATCACCTTCGCCGTGATGGGCCATCTTTCCAAGGCCGACGGACGCGTCACGGCGGAGGAGATCCGCGTGGCCGAACAGGTGATGGCGGAGCTGGGACTAGACGGCCAAAGCCGCCGGGAGGCCATGGCCCAGTTCAGCGCCGGCAAGGCGCCAAGTTTCGATTTGACGGAGGCCCTGGCGGAATTTCAGCGCACCTACGGCCGGGTGTCCCAATTGAAGCTGCTGTTCCTGCAGGTCCAGATGGCGGCCGCCTGGGCGGATGGCGCCGTAAGCGATGCGGAGCAGGCCGTGCTGCACGAAATCGCCCGCCGCCTGCACATCCCCGAAGACGCCTATCAGCAGGTGGAGGCGATGGTGGCGGGCATGGCCGGCCGCGGCCACCGCAGCCAAGGCACCGCAAATCATCCCCCAAACCATACGCAAATCGCCAGCGCCTACCGCACCCTAGGCGTCTCCGAATCTGACAGCGATGCGGTCGTCAAGCGCGCCTACCGGCGGCTCATCAGCAAGCACCATCCAGACCGGCTGGTCTCCAAGGGGCTGCCGGAGGAGCTGATGAAGGCCGCCACTAGGCGCACCGCCGAAATCAAGGCGTCCTACGATCTGATCATGGCCAACCGGGCCGGGGCCAATTGAAGGTGTTCAGCCACGAGGGCGATTGTCCTAAACTGCCCACGGGGCGATAAGCGGAGACACTGCACATGGCGCTTGCAACCCGGCCTTATGAACATGGACTGTTGGATTTGGGCCAAGGCGGCTACGCTTGGCTGCAGCCCGATGGCGGCTGGGGATGGAGCAACGCCGGCCTTATCGTCGACGGGGATGCGTCCCTGTTGGTGGACACCCTGTTTGACTTGCCGCTGACCCAACAGATGCTCACCGCCATGCGGCGGGCGGAGCCGAAAGCCGCCAAGCGGTTCGACTATCTCATCAACACCCACGCCAACGCGGACCACTGCAACGGCAACCAGTTGGTGGAGGGTGCGGAGATCATCGCATCACAAGCCTGCCTTGCGGAAATGGCCCGGGAAGGCCCAAACCGGCTGCAAGCCTTGATGGACCAGGCGCCCGGCATGGGCGAGGTGGGGGAGTTCCTGATCCACTGCTTCAACGCCTTCGACTTTCACGGCATCAACCAAACCCTGCCTACGCGAACCTTCACCGGAAGCCATGAACTGAAGGTGGGCGACAAGACCCTGGTGCTCAAGCAGGTGGGGCCGGCCCACACCGCTGGGGACATCCTGGCCTATGCGCCGGCGGACAGGCTGATCTTCACCGGGGACATCCTGTTCATAGAAGGCCACCCCATTCTGTGGGCCGGCCCAGTTGGCAACTGGCTGGCGGCCTGCGACTACATGCTGGGGCTGGATCTGGAATGCGTGGTGCCCGGCCACGGCCCGGTGACGGACAAGCGCGGCATCCGCGTCATGCGCGACTATCTCGCCTACATCACCGCCGAAGCCCGCAAACGCTATGACGCCGGGCTCAGCGTCATGGAGGCGGCCCTGGACATCTCCTTGGCGGACTATGACGCCTGGGGTGACGCAGAACGCATCGTGGTCAATGTGGCGGTGCTGTACAAGGAGTTCGCCGCCGACTCGTCACCCAACGACATCATCGAACTCTTCGCCATGATGGCGAAAGTGCACAAGCAAAGACGGCGCTAGTGTGCTGTCCCGCAAGCCCAGAGGAGCCTAAAGGGCGTGACGGCAAGGCGCGGCGAAGCCGTATGGCAAGCCCCAAACAATGAGCCGCAACACAGCCAGCGCCGCCCTTTAGGCCCTCCCGAAGGGCGCCCCGCGGTGTGCGGACTGTGTAGTCCCCGCCCCGCTGCGGGCCGCCTTCCCATCACCGCAACGCCGTCTCCGCCCGCAAACAGCGGGGCGCTGGGCGAACGCGACTTGTTCAGAGGTTCCCTAGGGGTAACTTCCGGAGTGGGAACAAATTAGCCGTGGGCGGAAGGCTTCGTCAGGAAGGCCGCGGTTTGGAAGGAGAGGGAGATGGAGGCCCAACTTGGCTTGACTACTGTGTTTTTGTGAGGATGCCAGCGCCGTTGGTGACCAAGGAGTTGTTGACGTTGGCGGAGCCTTGGTTGAGCATGT
>CAYGBY010000136.1:0-10844 GCA_964348115.1 uncultured Pseudomonadales bacterium | reverse complement strand
CGCCCTTTAGGCTCCTCTGGGCTTCCGGGACTTGTTCAGAGGTTCCCTAGCGGTTTTCCTTGGGGGGAGATTGCCGCCTTTCTGTCGCATGCGCCGTCGGCTGGGGTGATCTGCTTGGTGGTGGACGAAGCCCATAAGCTGGCGCCGACGCCGGGGGCGTACGGCAACGATTGCCTGCTGTCCCTGCATGAGGGCCCCCCGCGCATTGTGTCCGGTGCCGGGGAAATCGCGCGCGCCCCGGTTTTTGCGGTCTTTGCGGGCCATACGCACACGCCGGAGGTTCTTGAGGGGTCCATCTCGGGGCGGTTCGCGTCCAAGAACGTCCATTACATGGGCGGTTTGTCTCAGGATGAGTCGTTGTCCTACGCTCTGGGGATTCTTGGCCACTTGGAAGTGCGGGAGCGGGGTCCCGACCGCGAGGCCGTTGCGGCTTGGGTGGTTGGGGAGTGCGCTGGCTTTCCGCATCATTTGCGCAACGCCATGGCATCCATAGCGGAGGGGCTGCTGCGCGCGGACGGCCTGCGGCTTGCGGATCTGGATGGCGCGTTCGTGGCGGGGGCGCTGCGCGAACGGCGCGAGAGCTACTACAGGGTGCGGACGGAAGGGGCGATTGCCGCCATCGCCCCGCAGTTGGGGGCTCTCCTGCGTGACTGGTCTCGGCGCCCCGTCCCAGTTGACAACGTGCGCGGAACGCGGGAATTGGCGGCCTTGATCGAAGGACTGTCCGCTGAGGAACGCGGGGATTTGGACAAGTTCGGCATCAGCGACGGGCATGATCTGATGCGCGAACTGGTCCGCAAGGGAGCTTTAACGCCGGATGCGGATGGCCGCGGCTGCCGCTGCCCGATCGATTCGCTGATCGGATGGATCGAGAGGAAGGCGCACACGGGCAGGGCGCCTTTCCCGAACTTGGCCCCTGCGGGATGTAAGACGGGCCGCCCGATCCATCACCGATGACCGACTATTGGCGCGCCAACAAGGCGGACCGGCTCAACGGCGGGTCCGCCATGCAGGCGATCCATCGCCAATGACCTACTATGGGTTCGCCAACTGGCTTCATGGACTGGGTCACCTGAACGCCGTTCTGCGGTGCGTTGGGAGCCTAGGCGAGGCTGCGCAACGACTCGCGCAGGTCTTCGAGCAGGGCAGTTCGCGCCGCTGCGTTTTGTTCCTCGACGAATTCGACGCAGTGCCCAAGGACCCAATTCACCGCCTCAGTCCGGGTGAAAAGGGCTGGTTGCTGCGCGTCACCCAGGTGCCGCCAACCTCGGCGACTGTTGCGGTGCGTGGGAGGGTCCCGCGTCGATCCCGGTTTCCAGCCAAGCCAGCAGCTGGTTGACTTCCTGCGCCTCTTCGCGGCTGTCAGGTTGCGCTTTTTCCACGGCCATGCGGCGGCGGTCTGCGACGGACAGGATTGGGCGGGGGTCGATGTAGTTGTTGTCCACCAGCCATTGCTCCAAATCGTCGGCCTTGCCGTGGCGGAACAGCGGCAGTTCGCCGTTGCGGAGCGCCTGAACCAAGGCGGCGCCGTCGCCCTGCTTGGCTGCGGCCAGTTCTGACGCTTGGTTGATGAACGTGTCCGATACGGCGCCGGATTGCTCCAGCACGCCGCGCTGAACGGGCCGGCCGCGGCCTTGGCGCCAGAGTTCCAGCCAAGTTCGTGCGGTTGCGCAGCGCTTGCCCAAGCGCTGCCGAACGGCGGCGTCGGGCAGGGCGGAAGCCGCGGCGTTGCCGGCCAGCAGGCCCTTTAGCTGGCCAAGGTTTTTGATGTGCCAGCCATCCATAAGCCGGTGCAGGATGGTGAGGTCGTCGCGCATCAGGTGGAATAGGTGCATTGCGCCCGGTTGCTGCTGTGGGTCGATGGGCGGCGCCGCGATGAGGGCGGCATAGTCATGTGCGCTGAGATCCTTGGGTTCGGGCAGGCGCGGCGGCATTTCCAGCTGCAGGCTTTGCGCGGTTGCGGCGCTGGTCTTGGCGCGGACGGCCTCAAGGTCCACCGTTGGCGGGGCGCTTCCGGTCGCTAGCCGCCACAGGGCGCTTTCATTGTGGCGGGCGGACAGATAGAAGATTTGCCGGCCTTCGGCCTCGGCCAAACGCTCCAGGCCTTGGGCCATGACCTTGAAGCGCTCCTCATCGCTGGTGGTCAGCGCCTCGTCCAGGAAGATCGGCCAAGGTTCGCCGGCCTGCTCCTGCGCTTTCGTCCAGGCCAGACGCAGGGCCAGCAGCAGCTGCATTCGGGTGCCGGAAGACAGCTCCGGCAAGCTGCGCTGTTCTTCTTGCTGAACATCCCAGGCGGTGAAGGCGCCTTCAGGGCCAAGATCCAGGTGAAAGGCGTTGGCTGTCACCTCGGCGAACAGGACTTTGGCTTGTTTTAGTACCTCCGGTTCTTGCTCGGATTGGAACGCCTGCTCCACATCGTCAAGCAGCAAGGCCGTTGCCTCGTGCAAAAGCGCCTGCTCGAGCTTGTCCTCCAAGGTGGCCACGGCCTGCTGCTCCTTTGCCAGGGCGCTCTCTAGGGCGTGGTCTTTGCCGGTTTGCTCCAACAGCGCTTGGATGCCCCCCTTGTTGCGGATCCATTCGCCTTGTCGTTGGGCTTTCGCGTCGGCGGCATCATGGGCTTCCTGCAGTTCGGTCAAGGCCCCAGCGCTGGCCTGCTCGACCAGATGCGGCTGATCCGCAAGCTGTTCGCGCAGCAATTCCTCTTCATGTTCCGCCTTTTGCAGGGCTTTGCGTACCACCCTCCAGTCGCCGAGCTGCCGCATGCGGTCAACCAGCAACCGCTTGGCGCTCTCGTCAGGCGCCGATCCGGCATGCTGGTCAGGCGCCAGTTCGGCAATCTGGTCAGGCGTTAGCCCGGCGTTGCTGAATAGCTGCCCCAAGTCTGCCTGTATTCGGCCGTACTGCGCCTCTTTGTCCTCTATTTTGCCTTGGCAGGCGGTGAACTTGTCCTGGGCCTGCTTGGCGTCCTTCACCCGCTTCTCGAAGTTCTCCCATGTCTTTTCCAGCCTGGTGGCATCGGGCGGTTCTTCTGAACTATCCGCAGCAGGCGCGTCGACGCCCGGCCAGGGGGCGAGAAAACTCCAGACAAGGGCGGTGGCCTTGGCGATCTGCTCGTCAAGTTGCGCAAGGTGCGCCCGGCGCTGCGCCTGTTCCCGGGTCGCATCGCTTAAGTTCACGCAGCAGCGCACGAACAGATCGAAGTTGGTGGCGGGCAGGCTTGGGTCGAAGCCCCACTTCCTGGCGAAGGCGCTCCGCTGCTCCTCCAGTTCCCCGATGCGCTCGTCCGCCTGCTCTAGTTGACGGGCGATTTCCTCCGCGTTTTTGGCCCGTTCCCGCCGCAGTTTGAGTTTGTTGAGACGGCCTTCGATCTGTGTCCGCAAATAGTCCAGAACACTGTCCCGCCGCCACTCGGGCGGATTCAATCCGCTGTCCGCGAAGTTGCGCTGGGCGTCTTCACGGGGCGATGCCCTCCCGGATGCGTTAGCGCCGCGCTGGCGCCGCAGCAATGCCCAGGCAATGGCTGCAATGGCCAGGCCGACGCCTAGGCCGGCCAGCCAGGCGCCTTGCAGCAGGGCTGCCGCAGCGGCGGCGGTGGTTGCCAGCAGAGCCAGCCAAAGCGGCCAAACGCCTCCTGTGCGCGGCCCGTCTTGCGTTTGGCTGGTCGCCGCCTCGTCCGCCGCCAACCAGCGGTGCAGCGCCCTCAGGCCGGTTTCCAGCTGTTCGATGTCAGCTTGCGGGTCGTTGGGTTGGCTGGCCAGCTTATGCCGCTCCAGCAGTTTGGTGCGGCGCTCGTTGGCGGCGATGAGCTTCCGGGCGATGGATTCGCTTTGTTGGAGGTGTTCTTTGTCCAGTGCTGGCGGTTTGGTGGATTCGCTCTCTTTGGGCTGTGGCGGGTCCATTGCCGGCTGCTTTTCGCGGTTCGCATTGTCCGCCGCGCTGTCGGTGAGCTGCGCCCGCAGTGTTGTTGGTTGTGTGTCGTTTGCGCCGTCGGTTCCGCCATCGTGGAACTGCGCCAGCGCCTCGCGGACGGCGGCGGCGGCTTTGCTGCAGGCCTCCTGCACACCCTTGCGTTCTATGCCTGCGGCTTGGATCTGCTGCAGGTGCGCCCTGGCTGTCTCCAGGTCCGTTTCGCTGGGAGTGGATTCCGCCAAGCCGGTTTTCGCCAATGCGCCTTGACTTTTGACCAGTTCGCGCTGCTGGTCGCGCAGGGCCTCCTGCAGGGATTGGGCGCTCTCCTCCAGTTTTTTCAGCCGTTCAAGCTCATCGCCCAGCAGGCGGTCCATGTGCGGCGGGAAGCGCTGAAATTCCACTTCCCTGTTTTTGTGGGCCTGCACGGACTCGGCTAGGCGCAAAGCCGTCTTCAGCCGGTCCAGTTCTCCCGCGGCGGCCTGAGCTGCCTGGATTTTCCGCTCCAAGGCTGGCAGTTCGTCGGCCTCTTGCCGACGCAGCTTGGCGTAATCGTTTTCCACGCCTCTGCGCGCCTGTTGGGCGGTACGCAAGTCGCGGGCCTCCTTGTTGGCGAACTGGGAGGTCAATTTCTGGTTCTGGCGCAGCCTGTCGAGTTCAAAGCCGCCGCGCAGTTGTCGCCTGATTTCCTGGGCAAGCGCCTTGTCGTCCCGATCGTCCGCGACCAGTGCCTCCATGCCCAGGCGATAGCTGCTGAACTGGTTGATGTTGGGGGCCTCGGACAGCGGGCAGCGTTGCCCGTTTCGGAACCAGGCGACCTCCCCGCCATTGCGGCGCACCCGCCAGCGTAGATCGCCGCTGCGGAACTCGGCATCCAGGGACAGCAGCAGGGGGTCATTTTTTTCCGGCTGCAGCAGATGCTTCAGGGCTCGCGCTAGGCTGCTTTTGCCGATGGCGTTGGGGCCGGTGACAAGGTTGACGCCAGGGCCCGCCGGCGCAAAGGTGAAACTAGGCGTGATGCCGGGCAGCTGGTCCATTCTGAGGCTGACTAGCTGCATCAGGTTCGTTTCGCTTCCTGGGCCAGCAACTGGTCCAGCGCCCTGAAACCGGCTCGGCGCAGCCACTCAACCGCGTCAGGGTGGGACGGATGCGATTCAACCGCGTCAGGGCGGGATGCATGCAATGCCCTCCAGCGCGGCGCATTCGCTTGGCGGCTTAGCCGCTCCTGCGCCTCGGCGATCAACTGGTCCCGTTGCACATCGCCTTGGGGCTGCTCCAGCAGCAGCAGGCGTTGGGCCAATAGCCCGAGGGGGTCGCTGCGCTCGGCGAGCCGCGCCAAGTCGATTTCCGGGCGGGTTTCCACAAGGATGGACTCGATGAAGTAGTGTCGGTCTCTTGTCTGGCCGGGGAAGCTGTCACGTTGTTCCTTTGGCAGCAGGCCCTCGGCGGCGGCGCCCAGGCTGGTGCGCCCGACAAACCGCACTTGCAGTCCCACCGCGGCGGCTTGCCCGAACTGCTGGTCCTGCTCATCCAGCGCCTTGCGCAGGCGGCCAACGGCGTCTTCGGGCGCCTTTATGCCATCCAGCGCCACCTCTAGACGCTGCCAGCGCAACGGCGCCAAGGGCAGTTGTTCGATTGCGGACATTCGTCCGTTGGCGATGGTCGCCAGCCAAGGACCATGAGGGCCGGGTTCCCCGGGGTCCAGGCCGGTCAGGCTGCCCAGGTAGCCGTTTGGCGACGGGGCGGTCAGTGCGTCGGGCTTGTGTATGTGGCCCAGCAGCCAGCCGTCCAGCCCGGACTGCTCCAATTCCAGGCGTCGCACCGGCGCGTAGCGGCTGTTCGATGCGTCCAGGTCGCAGTGCAGCAACCCCAGGTTGATGCCCGGTTGCCGATCCAAGGGGGCGTGGGCCAAGGGGCTGTCGACAACCTCTGCTCGGGGAAATGACCAACCCCATAGGGTGATGGATTCACCCGCCGCGGCGATTGTGCAGCGCTCCCATTTGCCGCCCTTGCCCAGCTGGCGAAATTGCGGAATCTGCTTCGCCAGCTTCGGCAGCACTTCGACATCGTGGTTGCCGGCGACGGCGATGACCGCAATGTTGTTGTCCATGAGGCGGCTCACCCCAGTGTCCAACTCCCGGTAGGCTTCAAAGAAGTCGTCCTCCCTATCCACCAGATCGCCGGCCAGCAGGACAGCCGTGACGCCTTCGCGTATGGCTGCCGCCACCGTCCGCCGCCAAGCGCCGACCGGACCCAGATCCCGCGCCCGGTCGCCAAGCTCCTCCGGCAGGCGGGAAGGTGTGCGCCCCAGGTGCATGTCGCCGACAGCGAGAATCTTCATGTGGGCGCGCCCGGCTTGGCGCCTGTCAACACGATTGCCGCGAACCCCCCTTGCTGCGTTGCCGCAAGTTGTCGCTATACTACCCGGCCTTCTCCAAACAACAAGGATCGGGTGGCGCGATGATGGAGCGAATGCGGCGGCACGGCCTGCAGGTTGCGGCGGAGCTGAATGAACTGGTGCAGGCGCGGATGCTGCCCGGCAGCGGGGTCAGTGCGGATGCCTTTTGGCGGGGCCTCGCCGCCGCCGTGGCGGAGCTTGGGCCGCGCAACCGGGCGCTGTTGGACAAGCGCGACGCGCTGCAGGCGCAGATCGATGGCTGGCACCTTGCGCGCAAGGGGCGGCCCCATGATGCGGCTGCGTACAAGGAGTTCCTGCAGGATATTGGCTATCTGGTCCCGCCGCCGCCGGATTTCGCCATAGAGACGGCCCAGGTGGACCCGGAAATCGCCACCCTTGCCGGCCCGCAGTTGGTGGTGCCGGTCATGAACGCCCGCTATGCGCTGAATGCGGTCAACGCCCGCTGGGGCAGCCTATATGACGCCCTGTACGGCACGGACGTGGTGCCGGAGACGCCGGGACGGGAGCGGGGTGGCGGCTACAACCCGGCCCGGGGCGAGCAGGTCATTGCGCGGGCGGCGCAGTTTCTCGATGCGGCCGCGCCCTTGGCGGGCGCCAGCCATCAGGACGTGCGCGCCTACGACATCGGCGCCGGGGAGGGCGGCAACCAGTTGCGCGCCCTGTTGGCGGATGGCGGCAGCACCGGCCTTGTGCGTCCAGGCCAGTTCCAGGGCCATGTGGGCGAGGAGCCGCCCCCGAAGGAGGAGGGCGGCCAACAGGTTGCGCGCCCAGGCCAGTTCCAAGGCCATGTGGGCGATGGGGCGCCCAGCTTGGTGCTGCTGCGCAACAACGGCCTGCACATCGAAATCCACATCGATCGCAGCCATGCGGTGGGCGCCGTTCACCCCGCCGGCGTCAAGGATGTGGTGCTGGAGGCCGCCATCACCACCATCCAGGATTGCGAGGATTCCGTCGCGGCGGTGGACGCCCAAGACAAATGCTTGGTCTATGGCAATTGGCTGGGCTTGATGAAGGGCGATCTGCAGCAGACCTTGGACAAGGGCGGGCGCACCATCGTGCGCCGCCTGAACCAGGACCGGCGCTACACCGGCGCGGATGGCCAACCGCTGACACTGCCGGGCCGCAGCCTGATGCTGGTGCGCAACGTAGGCCACCACATGGACACGGACGCGGTGCTCGATGCGCAGGGCAAGGCGGTGCCGGAGGGCTTTCTGGATGCCTTCGTCACCGCCTTGGCCGCCCTGCACGACCTGCGCGGCGATTGTGCGCTGCGCAACTCCCGCGCCGGCAGCATCTACATTGTCAAGCCTAAGATGCATGGGCCGGAGGAAGTGGCCCTGACAGTGGAGCTGTTCGCCCGGGTGGAGGACACCCTCGGGCTGCCCCGCAACACCCTGAAAGTGGGCGTGATGGACGAGGAGCGCCGCACCACGGTCAATCTGGCCGCCTGCGTTTATGCAGCAAGGGAGCGCATCGTGTTCATCAACACCGGGTTTTTGGACCGCACCGGGGATGAGATCCACACCTCCATGCAGGCAGGTCCCTTCCTGCCCAAGGAGCGCATCAAGGCGCAGCCCTGGATCGCCGCCTACGAGAACGCCAACGTGGATGTGGGCCTAGCCGCCGGTTTCCGCGGCCATGCGCAAATCGGCAAGGGCATGTGGCCCAAGCCGGATGAGATGGCGGAGATGCTGGAAGTGAAAATCGGCCATCCCCAGTCCGGCGCCAACACCGCTTGGGTGCCGTCACCCACAGCCGCCACCCTGCACGCCATGCACTACCACCAGGTGGATGTGGCCGCCCGTCAAGGGGCGCTGGAGCGCCGGGCGCCGGCCAGCTTGGACGCCATCCTGGCCATCCCGCTGTTGGGTGGGGAGAACCTGTCCGCCCAGGAAGTGCAGGCGGAGCTGGACAACAACGCCCAAGGCATCCTTGGCTATGTGGTGCGTTGGGTGGACCAGGGCGTGGGCTGCTCCAAGGTGCCGGACATCCAGGATGTGGGGCTGATGGAGGACCGCGCCACCCTGCGCATCTCCAGCCAGCACGTGGCCAATTGGCTGCATCACGGCATCTGCACCAAGGAGCAGGTGTTGGAAACCCTGCAGCGCATGGCGGCGGTGGTGGATGGGCAGAACGCGGGTGATCCCGCCTACCGCAACATGGCCCCCGACTTTGCCGGCAGCATCGCCTTCCAGGCGGCCAAGGATTTGATCTTCACGGGGCTTGAACAGCCATGCGGCTACACGGAGCCGGTCCTGCACGCACGGCGGCGCCAAGCTAAGGCGCGGCCCTGAGCCAACCGGCGCCGCGATGGCGCACTTTCCCTGCCTCCGCACAAGGAACGCAGACCCTCCCGGCCTCTGAGCCAACGGGCGCTGCGATGGCGCGCTTTCACTTTCGCAACTTCCCAAGGTGCAGGCGCCCAGCGCCCTTCAGGACGGCGACCCGCAGAAACCGGCGGCGGATGGTGGAAGTGAAGGCGCCCAGGACCAATGCGGCCCCGGGCGCCCTCCGCCCGCGTTGCCCGCCCGCCCTCTTGTAGGAGGAGGGGGATACGGAGGGGCGGTCAGGCTGCGGCGGCTGCCGACGCGGATTTGCTGGTTTCTTTGGGGGCTGGCGGCTGTTCGCCGGAGAAGGCGTTGCGCAGCAGCTTGCCGGTGCTTTCCACGGCTTCCCGCAGCACTTCGCCATTGCTCTTCATGCCTTCCGCGAAGCCCGACCAAACGGCTTGGCCGTAGTCCCGCTGCAGGGTCATGAAGGATTGGATGTCCTTCGCCTCCGGCAGCTTTTCGGCGAATGCCCTGTTGGTGTCGAAATACTTGCGCACACCCTCCACCTGCAGTTCCGCTAAGCGGCGCAGGGTGCTGGTGTTGAGTTCAAACAGGTCGCGGCCCAAGGCGGCTTGCTTTTCTACTAGGCTCATCGTCAGGTTCTCCTAGGTGGCTGGTTTGTGGTTTTGTGCGCCTCCGCAGGATCGAGTTGATTGCTGCAACGCACAATTCGAGTATTGTGCAACACGGAATTGTGCGTTGCAACATTTTTTTGTAGTTTTTTTGTAATTTCTGCGGAAAGCGGCCAAACTCCCTTGGTGACAGCAAAGGAGGAAAGGTTTGAGCGAGCAAGTGGAAGCAGGCCAAGGCCGTTCCGGTCCGCCGCCCATGCTCTATGCCGCAGCAGAATTGTTTCGCGTGGTGGGAGAGGCGGCATCGCTGTCGCTAAGCTGGATGCCTTTGCTGGCGTCGGCTCGGCAGGGGGATGGGCACCCAGTGTTGGTGCTGCCGGGCTTCGCCGCGGGGGACGGCTCGACCCTGGTGCTGCGGCGCTTCCTCACCCGCCTCGGCTACCGCACCCTGCCTTGGCTGCTGGGCAGCAACCGGGGGGCGCCTGTGCAGTTGGTGAGCCTTATGCGGCGCTTTCACCGCTTGACCCAGACCTTCGATCAGCCCATCTCCATTGTTGGGCAGAGTCTGGGCGGCGTCTATGCCCGGGAGATCGCCCGGGAATTTCCGGGCGCCGTGCGCTTGGTCGTCACCTTGGGCAGCCCTTTCGCCGCCGTCAGCCACAATGAGACCAATCCGTTGGTGCGCCTGCTGTTCGAGCGCATGTCCGGCGTCAGCGTGGAGAAGATGCGCAGCACCATGGCCAGACAGGATCCCAGGGTGCCGCCGCCAGCGCCGGTGACCGCGCTGTACAGCAAGACGGATGGCGTGGTGAACTGGCGTAGCTGCATGGAGGTGGAGACCGCGCGCACGGAGAACATCGAGGTGGTGGGCAGCCACAGCGGCATGGCCGTGCATCCCCTGGTGCTGCACGTCATTGCGGACCGGTTGGCGCAAGGTCCCGGTGAATGGCGCAAGTTCGACCGCAGCCAGGGCATGCGCGCCCTAGTCTTCCCTTAGTTGCAAACCCAATGGATCCGCTCAGGCGCAAAACTCCATGCACCGGCTGAAGAAGTACCCAAACCGACGGCTTTATGACACCACGGACAGCAGGTACGTCACGGTGGAGGACCTGCGCAAGCTCATCGTGGCTGGGGAGAGCATCGAGGTGCAGGACAGCAGGGACGGCAGCGACATCACCCGCCAGGTGCTGCTGCAGATTCTGGCCGAGCAGGAAGCGGAAGGCCATGAACCGGTGCTCACCAACCGGGCGTTGGAGCAGATTATCCGCTTCTACGGCGTGCGCTTGGGCGGCTTGGCTTCCCGCTACATCGAGCAGTCCATGCTCACCCTGCTTGAGCACCAGGATCAGTTCCGCACCCGCATGCGGCAACTCAGCGAACTGAGTCCCCTTGCCCTGATGCGCCAAGCCCTAGGCGGCGACCCCCCGCACCAGCAGCCAGCCGACTCCCAAACCCAGGATCCGCCCAAATCCTGACGCCAACCCCGGCTGCTGGCGTCTTCCTGTGTAGGCTTGCATGGAAGCACGCGCTTCCCTGAGCGCCGGTGCGCCAAACGCTCGAGTGAAAACGCCTAGGGAACCTCTGAACAAGTCCCGGAAGCCCAGAGGAGCCTAAAGG
>CAYGBY010000135.1:0-10973 GCA_964348115.1 uncultured Pseudomonadales bacterium | reverse complement strand
AGGCCTGGTATCAGGGGGGCATCTCGGTGATCGACTTCACCGATTCGGCCAACCCAGTCGAGATCGCCTACTTTGACAGGGGCCCCATAGACGCGGAGCACCTGATTCTTGGCGGCTATTGGTCCGCCTACTGGTACCAAGGAAAAATCTACGGCACTGAAATCGTGCGCGGGCTGGATGTGCTGTCGCTGCTGCCAAGCGAATTCCTGTCCGAAAATGAAATCGCCGCCGCCCAGCTCGCCAGTCAGGGCAACGTTTTCAACCCACAGCAGCAATGGCGCTACCACTGGCCGGCGGCGCCGGTGGTGGCCCGGGCGTATCTCGATCAGCTGCAGCGCAGCAAAGCGCTGCCGGCGTCCTTGGCAGCCGATCTCGACGGGGCGCTGGACCGTGCTGCATCGGCGCTTGGGGACGGCGGGCGCGACGCCGAACTGGCCACGCGGCTTGAATCCCTAGCTGCGGTGGTGGAAAACGACGAAGGCGAGGGCATCGCGTCGACTCGGCGGGCTGCGCTGGCTGAGACATTGCGCGGCATTGCGGCCCGATTGCGCTAAGTCAGTTTCCTGGCACTCCCGAGCTTGTGGTCGCCGCCACTCCACGTGTGCGGAGAAGCCCCGCCCTCCAGCAGCGGCAGCGCCAAGCTGGAGCCACCGGTGGGAAGTTATTGCGCGCAACAATGACGAGGACCGCGCCTCAAGATGAATGATTCCGGTAACAGGACGACGGCAATCAGCTACGACAGGACGGGCAACGATCTGGACGATGCCGCCGGGGTCTGCGATCCTTCGCGACATGACCGCCGACTTCATTGATCGATACCGCCTTGACGGCCATGTGGCGGTCGTCACTGGAGGTGGCCGTGGGCTTGGGGCGGGAATTGCCAGCGCATTCGCCAAGGTGGGCGCCAGCGTGGTGGTCGCGGCGCGCAGAACGCACGAAATCGAGGCGGTTGCCGAAAGCATCGTCGCTGCCGGCGGCAGTGCGCTGGCGGTGACCACCGATGTGACGGACGAGGCGGCGTTGCAGCGCCTAGCGCAATCCGCGGTGGACCGCTACGGCAAACTCACGGACTGGGTCAACAACGCCGGCGGCTCGCCGATGCGCATGCCCGCCCGGGAACTGCCCCGGGACGAGTGGCATCGCACCATTGCGCTCAATCTCACGGCGGTCTACACCGGCTCGCTGATCGCGCGGCGGCACATGGAGCGCGGCTCGATCATCAACATTACGTCAGGGGCGGGCACCGGCCCGGTGCCGGGCAGCGCCCACTACGGCGCCGCAAAGGCGGGCGTCAACTCGCTCACCTGGACGCTGGCGGCCGAGTTCGCGCCCGACATACGGGTAAACGCCGTGGCGCCGGGCGCGATACCCACCGAGGTCATGCTGCAGGCCGTCGGCAAGACCGAGCACCAGCTGGATGAACTGCTCGAAGAGTGGAATATCCCGCTCGGCCGCTTGGGCACGCCCGACGACATCGCCGCCGCCTGCGTCTACTTGGCCTCGGATGCGGCAAGCTGGGTGAGCGGCGAGATCCTCCGCGTCGGCGGGGGCGCCCGGCCGCGCTGACCCGCCCTGGGACTGGTCGAGCCGGAGCCGGGGCTATTCTGGGGAGGCTTTGTGGCTGCGCTCGTAGTGGGCGCGGGAGCGCTGCAGCATTTCCTTGTCTATGGCGGCCAGCAGGGCGCGGCCTTCGCTTTGGCCGGCGGACGGTTCCGCGCACCAAGGCATGGGCATTCGCCATAGCGTAAGCCTTCTCAGCACTTCATAGGCGATGGCCTGCGGCGGCAGCGCCGCGGTGCGGCGAAGCCTGACGGTTGCGGCCGCCGCCACCAATTGCGCGACGCGCTCCCCCCCTAAGTGATGGCCCACAGCCCCGGCCCGCAACGCATCGAGGCGCCCTTGCACGGCCAGACGCTGGGCGCCGTCGTAGCCGTTCCAGCCTGTCACCTCATGGGCGAAGCGGTAGCAGCCTCGGCAGATGAGATCGCCGTAGGTGGTGGAGCACACGCCGATGCACGGGCTGCCCTTTAGGCTAGCTGTAGTGGTGGAGTTCGAGGACCGACTGGCCGCCATTGCGCACCCCCGCCTGGATCTGCTTCATCGGGTCACTGCGCTCCTGGGACAGGCGCGCCAGATAGTCGTCATCGATGCGTCCGGCAGGATACCGCCCGCTGAACACGGAGCACTCAAACCCATCGATGGCCGGGTTGCCTTCCCGTGCGCTTTCAATAAGGTCAGGGAGCTGCTGGTAAGCTAGCCAGTCCACATTGATCATGCGGCCCACTTCCTCGTCCGAACGCCCGAAAGCCACCAACTCATGGGCGGCCGGCATGTCGATGCCATAGACGTTCGGGTGACGGACCGCCGGCGCCGCGGACGCCAGGAAAACCTTCTTGGCGCCAGCCTCCCGCGACATCTGCACGATCTGGCTGGTGGTGGTGCCGCGCACGATGGAGTCATCCACCAGCAGCACGTTCTTGCCCTTGAACTCCAAATCGATGATGTTCAGCTTCTGGCGCACGGACCTGCGGCGTATCTGCTGGCCAGGCATGATGAAGGTGCGCCCGATGTAGCGGTTCTTGACGAAGCCCTCCCGATATTTCACATTCAGCGCATGGGCCAGGGGTAGGGCGCTGGTGCGGCCGGTGTCCGGTATGGGAATGACCACATCGATGTCATGGTCCCGGCCCGGGTAGTGCTCCAGAATGCGCGGCACCAAGCGCTCCCCCATGCGCAGGCGGGACTTATAGACCGATATGCCATCGATGATGGAGTCCGGGCGGGCCAGATAGACATACTCAAAGATGCAGGGGGCATGGGCCGCCCGGCGCGCGCATCGCTGGGTCTTCAACTTGCCCTGCTCGCTGATGAACACCGCTTCTCCCGGGGCCACGTCGGCGATGACATCAAAACCCGCCATGTCCAAGGCGACGCTTTCCGAGGCGATCATGTACTCCCAGCCGAATTCGGAGAAGCGCCGGCCATAGATCAGGGGGCGAATGCCGTGTGGGTCCCGAAAACCCACCAGTCCCACCCCTACGATCATGGCCACGGCCGCATAAGCCCCCTGGCAGCGCTCATGCACCCCCTGCACGGCGCGGAACACATCGTCGGCGTCCGGCTGGTCCAGATTCATGCTCTGCAGTTCGTGGGCCAGCACGTTCAGCAGCACTTCGGAGTCGCTGCCAGTGTTCAGATGGCGCTTGTCCTCACGGAACAGACCGGCCTTCAGCGCCTCGGAGTTGGTCAGGTTGCCGTTGTGCGCCAGGGTGACGCCATAGGGGGAATTGACGTACATCGGCTGCGCCTCCGCCGGACTTGCCGAGCCGGCGGTGGGATAGCGCACATGGCCAATGCCGATGTTGCCCACCAGTTGGTCGATGTGGCGCTGCCGGAAAACATCATGCACAAGGCCGTTGTCCTTGCGCAGGTGCAATTGCTGACCGTCCCCCGTGACCATGCCGGCGGCATCCTGGCCGCGGTGCTGCAGCACCGTCAAGGCGTCATAGATCTGCTGGTTGACGGACGAGCGCCCCACCAAACCGCCGATTCCGCACATCAGAGCACCTCGTACGCCAAGCCAACGGATGCATGGTCGGCAGGGACCACCATCATATCAAGAAGCTGCTGGGCCAAGTCCTGCAAGGCGGGCTGCAGCACAGAGGCGCGCCACCACTCCGTATGCCCTGCGAAAGGCAACATGACCACCACCGCCGCTAGGCAGACCAGCAAGCCGCGCACGCCGCCAAAGGCAAGGCCGAGAGTGCGGTCCAGCCCGCCTAGGCCAGCTGCGCTCACCGTGCGCGCCAGCAGCCCCCGCAGCAAGGCGCCAGCCACGAACACGGCGAGAACAACGGCCGCCCCGCCCACCAGTGGGCGGAATATCCCATCGCCGATGTCCAGCCACTCCCCCACTTGGGAGCCGAACCAGTAAGCGCCCAATATGGCCGTCACCCAGACGACCAGGGACAGCAGCTCGCTCACGAAGCCCCGCAGCAAGCCGATAAGGGCCGAGAGCAGAAGCACAGCCACCAGCACCAGGTCGAGAACGGCCAGCTCGTACATCCACCCCCCAAGGGCTAGTTGCCAAACGCCATCAGCACGGCCTCCACCTCATAACGGGCGGAGAGGTCTTCGGCCAGGCGGGCGGCGCGCGCCTGGTCGAGCAGCGGCCCCACGGCCACGCGGCTCAGCACGGCGCCATCGTCGGTCTTGTAGCCGCTGGTGAAGGCCTCATTGCCATCCGCCCGCAGGCGGTCGCGAAAAGCCAGCGCCTTGTCCACATCGGCGAAGCTGCCCACCTGCACCGCCCAAGCGCTGGTGTCCGCGCTTGGCGGGCTCAGCACCGGCTCGCCGATTCTGGTCCTGGTCTCCCGGTGGAAGCCCTGGTCATCGGCCTGCTCCCGCAACGCCTGCACACGTTCGGCGAAATCGCTCTCCGGCACCGCCAACTCCTGCAGACCTTGCACAGTTGGGGGCAGGTAGTCCTCGTCCACTGGGGCGAGCTCCACCAACGGCACCTCGTCACTGTCGAACAGCATTGGCACGAAGATGATCAGCAAGGCCAACAGCAGCAGGCTGCCGGTGAGACGATAGCGGGTTCGCTCATTCATGCAACGAACTTCCCTTGGGCTGCGCTTTGAATGCGGCGCCGGTCAGCAACTCTCGGCGCACCTCCCCGGCCACCGCAAAGCATCCGAAGGCGAGAATAACATCATCAGCTTTGGCGAGGGAACGGGCCAGGGCCAGGGCCCGCCGCAGATCGCCGGCCACCCGGTGGTTGGCGGGGGCGCCGCGGGCGGCCAGCGCCGCTGCGGAAAGGGCGCGGGGGCCATCCACGTCCACCAGGATCCAATGCTTCACCAAGCCCTTGAGCGCCGCAAAAATGCCGGCGCTGTCCTTGTCCACAAGGTTGCCGAACAAGGCGATGAGGTTTCCTGGGGGGAGGGCTGCGGGCCGACCGGCGGCGCTGGCGCAGCGCGTTTGCGGATGCAGGCGGCGGCTGAGTTCGCCGTGCAGGAAGCGGGCGCCCAAAGGATTGTGGGCCACATCCACCAGCCAATGGCGGCCGCCAGCCCTGATGTGCTCCAGGCGCCCGGGCAGCCAAGCCGCAGCCAAGCCTTGGCGCACAACCGCCTCGCAGAGCTTCAGGCGTGGGCAGCGCCGCTGCGCGCCGGCAGCAGTCGCCTGCACCCCAGGCAAACCATCCGCAGCGCTGGTGGCGTCTGCAAGCGCGCTTGCCATCTGTTTTGGGACAGCACCATCACGACTTTCGCCATCCACAGCGGTGGTTGCGTCTGCAAGCGCACTTGCGCCTGTCAGCAGGTCCACGGCTAGGGCGGCGGCGACGGCGAGCGCGCAGTTGTCCCGTGGCAGGGTCTGGTCCGGCAAATCCTTGAACGTGCGCGGCCCTAGGCGAACGGACCAACCGCCATCGTCCTGGGCCTGGCAACGCACTTCCTTGCCGAAGCGCAACAGCCGGCCCCCGGCCTGGTTGGCGGCGGACTGCACGCTGGCCGGCATGTCCGCCCCCAGCACCATGTGCTGCCCAGGGCGAAAAACGCCGGCCTTTTCCGCACCGATGGCCTCCCGGTTGTCGCCCAGGTACTCCATGTGGTCCAGGCCGATGCTGGTGATGACAGCCACGTCCGCGTCGACGATGTTGAAGGCGTCCAGCCGCCCGCCTAGGCCAATCTCCAGGATGGCCACATCCACCCCGGCGGATTTGAAGCAGTGCAGCACCGCCAAACAGGAAAATTCAAAGTAGGTCAGGGGCCGGGCGCCGCGGGCGGCCTCCACGGCGGCGAAGGATGCGCACAGGGTTGCCGCGTCCGCCTCCCGGCCGTTTAGGCGGACCCGTTCACTGAAGCGCTGCAGATGGGGGGAAAGCGTACAACCGGCGCTAAGGCCGCCCGCGAGAAGAATCTGCTCCAGGCAGACCGCAGTGGAGCCCTTGCCGTTGGTGCCGGCCACGATAACGGAAAGCGGCGCCGGCTTCAGCACGTCCATGGCCTCCCCCACCTGACGCACCCGCTCAAGGCCAAGGTCCGCAAATTTGGGGTTCAGCCCTTCCATGTGGGCCAGCCAGCCCGACAGGCTGTCTGGCGTCACGGTTGTCGCGCGGCCTGGGAAACGCACCAAACCATCCGTCGCGCCACCCGAGTTCATTTCACGCTTGGCAGGCGGGACAGCCCGCCCGATGCGTCGCCCAGAGTTATGCATGTCGCCTAGGGAACCTCTGAACAAGTCCCGGAAGCCCAAAGGAGCCTAAAGGGCGTGATGGCAAGGCGCGGCGAAGCCCTGTGGCTTGCCCCCCACACAATGCGCCGCAACACAGCCAGCGCACCCTTTAGGCCCTCCCGAAGGGCGTCCCGCGGCGCGCGGACTGTGAAGTTCCGGCCGCGCTGCGGATCGCCTTGCCATGTCGAGGCTCGCCGACCAGATAGGGCGCCTAGAGGCGTGAAGTTCCCGCCGCGGCGCGGGTCGCCTTGCCATGGCCGCAACGGCATTTCCGCCCGCAAATTGCGGGGCGCTGGGCGAACGCGACTTGTTCAGAGGCTCCCCAGCCGACAATGCGCACCAAGTCTCCGGCCGCGCCGCCCAAGTGCGTCTATGCATCCAGGGCGTGGCGAATGTCATGCAGCACACTCTGCAGTTCGCCTGGGATGGCAAGCGGCTGCTTGCGCAAGGCGGCCATGCGCGACACCAGGGCGGCGCCCACGACCACGCCGTCGGCATGCTTGGCTACGGCGCGGGCGGTCGGGCCATCCTTGATGCCGAAGCCCACCAGCACCGGCAAGGCGGTGTGGCGGCGCAGGCGGCCAACTTCCCGCTCCACCGCCGCCAGGTCGATGTGGTCCGCGCCGGTGACCCCCTTCAGCGAAACCAGGTAGACGAAGCCGCTGGCGACGCGGCTGATCAGCTGCAGGCGCTGGTCGGTTGTCGTGGGGGCGGCCAGCAGAATCAGGGCGATGCCGTAGGGCCGCAAGGCCCGGCGCAGGGAAACCGAGTCCTCGGGCGGCAGGTTGACCAGAATCAGCCCGTCCACCCCAGCCTCGCCGGCATGTTTGGCGAACGCCGCCTCACCCATGGCCAGCACGCTGTTCAGATAGCCCATCAGGATAACGGGGGTATGCGCGTTGCCCCGGCGAAAGGCCCTTACGCAATCCAGCACGCCGGCAAGGGTTGCGCCAGCGGCCAAGGCCCGCTCCGAAGAAGCCTGAATGGCTGGGCCATCCGCCTCCGGATCACTGAAGGGAACACCCAACTCCAGCAAATCCGCCCCGCCCTGCACCAAGGCATGGAGCGCCGGCGCCGAGACTTCCAAGTTAGGGTCCCCAACCGTGATGAAGGGCGCCAAGGCGCTGCGGCCTTGCTGCTTCAGCGCCTCCAGCACAGTGCTGATGCGGCTCATGGCCAGTGGCGTCCCGGCGAACGCCAGCCCAGCGCCGTCCTGCCCAAGCCTTGGGAACGGAACGCATCGCGCGGCGGCGCGGCGCTCATAACTGGACCCGAACGTTTTGCCCAATACATCACGCTAAGAGGGAACGCCTCGGGCGGCGCGGCGCTCATAGCTGGACGCCGTCCATCTTGGCGACGGTCTGAATGTCCTTGTCGCCCCGGCCGGAAAGGTTGACCACCACCAGTTGCCCAGGCGGCAGGCGATGCGCCTCCCGCACCACCCAGGCCAAGGCATGGCTGCTCTCCAAGGCCGGCATGATGCCCTCCGTGCGGTTCAGCAGGCGAAACGCATCCAGGGCCTCCGCGTCTGTCACCGCACTGTATTCGGCCCGGCCAATGTCCTTCAGGAAGCTGTGCTCCGGGCCAACCCCCGGATAGTCCAGCCCGGCGGAGATGGAGTGCGTGTGCTGAATCTGCCCATCGGCATCCTGCATCAGATAGGTGCGGTTGCCGTGCAGCACCCCTACGGCGCCCGCATTCAGGGGCGCGGCATGGCGACCGGTCTCCAGGCCCAAGCCGCCAGCCTCCACGCCCACCATCCGCACATCCTCATCGTCCACAAAGGGATGGAACAGTCCCAAGGCGTTGGAGCCGCCGCCTACGCAGGCCACCAAGAGGTCCGGCAGACGCCCGGCCTGCTGCAGGCACTGCGCGCGCGCCTCCTGGCCGATGACGGCCTGAAAGTCCCGCACCAGCATGGGATAGGGATGCGGGCCGGCCGCCGTGCCAATGATGTAGTGGGTGCTGTCCACATGGGTCACCCAGTCCCGCAGGGCTTCGTTCATGGCGTCCTTCAAGGTGCGGGAACCGGAACGCACCGGAACCACTTCCGCCCCCAGCAGCTTCATGCGGTAGACGTTCAAGGCTTGGCGGGCGATGTCCTCCTCGCCCATGTAAACCCGGCAGGCAAATCCAAAGCGGGCGGCGACCGTTGCGGTGGCGACTCCGTGCTGGCCGGCGCCGGTCTCCGCGATCACCCGCGGCTTGCCCATGCGCTTGGCCAGCAGGGCCTGGCCCAGGCAGTTGTTGATCTTGTGGGCGCCGGTATGGTTGAGATCTTCGCGTTTGAGGTAGATATGCGGCCCATCCAGGTGCGCGGACAGCCCTTTTGCGTGGTACAGGGGTGTGGGCCGGCCGCTGTAGAAGGCCAGATCGTCGGCGAATTCCGCCTGAAAGGCCGGGTCCTCCTTGGCTTGCGCATACAGGGCGCTGAGCGCCTCCAAGGGATGGTTGAGGGTCTCCGCCACGAAACATCCGCCATAGTCGCCAAACCAGCCCCGCTCGCCGGGCTGTGCGTAGTTACTGCCCGTTTGCGGCACGCCGCGCCTCCTCCACGAAAGCCTTCATCCTGTCTGCATCCTTTACGCCCTTATGCGGCCCTTCGACGCCGCTACTTACATCCACCCCCCAGGGCTTCAGGGTGCGCACCGCCTGGCCCACGCTGTGCGGCGCCAAGCCGCCAGCCAATACGCAGCGCCCCGTGGGAGCGCACGGCCAGTGCCGCCAGTCAAAGGGCTGGCCGCCGCCCCCAGCGCCGGCATCGAGCAGCAGGGCGCAGGCGTTCGGGAAGCGGCGCCGCAACCCAGCCTCATCCACCGGCCCAGACACCTGCACCGCCTTAAGATACGGCAAGCCGAAGCTGGCGCAGTATGCTGCGTCCTCCTGGCCGTGGAACTGCAGCGCATCCAGGCCAACCTGGGCGATGGCTGCGCGCACGGAGGCCGCCTCTTCGTCCACAAATACGCCCACCCGACTCGTGCGCCCACGGGCCTGTGCGGACAGGGCTTGGGCAGCGGGCAAATCCAGACGACGGGAGCTGATGGGGGCGAACACCAAGCCGATGGCGTCCACGCCAAGGCCGAGCGCCGCCTCTACGTCCTCAGCCCTGGTCAGGCCGCAGATCTTGATTCGCACCGACACCGTTCACTCCACAAAGGCGGCAATGGGGCATTTTCGGGCGGTTCACGGCGAAAATTTCCACTGGCTGGCGGCAAAGCGGGAGTTTAGTGCCATCTGGCGGCGATAGCGAATTTTCGTTTTCGCAACTTCCTACGGCGCCGGCTTCCACCCGGGCAGTTGATGCAAACCACCCACCGCCGCCAGCAAAGGAGGCAAGTCGCCAGCCGGGAAGTCCTGGCGCGGATAGCGCACATCCACCAAATAAAGGCCTTGGGGCGGCGCCGTCCTGCCAATCAGGGCGCGGTCCCTAGCGCGCAAGCACTCCCCAAGCCAGGTTGGGTGACGTTGGCCAAGGCCCACTTGCAGCAGGGCGCCAGCGATGTTGCGCACCATGTGCAGCAAAAAGGCGTTGGCTTCTATATCCAACACCACCAGTTCACCTAGGGCCCGCACATTCAGGTGGTGAACGCATCTGCGCGCCGTTCTGGACTGACAGCCCGCGGCGCGGAAGCTGGTGAAGTCCTGCTCCCCCAACAGGGCCTGCCCCGCCTGATGCATGGCCATGACGTCGCATGCGCCCGACGGGGCGGGCCGCCCACGCCCATCAGCCGCTTGCGAACCGCCCCCTGGACCTTGCCTTGCGCCGCAGGCGGCCGCTGGCGGCGGCCCCACACCCCAAGCGTAGGGTCCGCGCAAAGGCGAGGGGCGGCCATCCATGCGGTAGAGATATAGATAGCGGCGGGCGACGGCGGAGAAACGGGCGTGAAAGTCCTGATCCACCTCCCGGGCCCAACGGACTTTCACGCCCGCCGGAGTCAGAGCGTTCACGCCATCCCGCCAAGCCCGCAGCGGCCGCAGGTTGCCGCACTGGAAGCTGACAACCTGGCCGGTGGCATGCACCCCGGCATCCGTGCGTCCGGCGGCCACGGTGCGCACCGGCTCAGCAGCCACCTTGGACAGCGCAGCCTCCAGGGCGCTTTGCGCCGAAGGACGATGGCTTTGCCGCTGCCAGCCATTGAAGGCCGCGCCATCGTACTCTAGGCCCAAGGCGATGGTGGCCATGAATCAGCGCACTCGCCTGGGCATGGGCGCACAGGCGCAACCTACGCGCCGCCATGCAAACAACCGGACTTCGGTGTCGCCGCGCCAAGGTCCGCCGAGCCGGCGCATATGGTCTACGCGCCGCCATGCAAACATCCAGACTTCGGCATCGCCGCGCCAAGGTCCGCCGAGCCGACGCATGTGGTCCCCGGGCCGCCGCGCAAACAACCGGACTTCGGTGTTGCCAGGGACCGGCTTCCCCGCACGGTGCGGGAACGTTCTGCCGTGGTTTCGGCGCACCATCCCAAGCGAGGGTTTATTCACCTTGAGGCGCACCCAATTGTGTTTGCGGGTCGAACGGGGTCGCGATAGCCAGTGCGCCCTTTACGCCCTCCCGAGGGGTGCCCCCGGCGGACGGACTGCGGAATCCCGGCCGCGCTGCGGGTTGCCTTCCCTTGGCCGCAACGCCATCTCCCGCCGCAAACAGCGGGGCGCTGGGCGAACGCGACTTGTTCAAAGGAGCCTAAAGGGCGTGGTGGCAAGGCGCGGCGAAGCCGTGTGGCTTGCCCCCC
>CAYGBY010000134.1:0-10975 GCA_964348115.1 uncultured Pseudomonadales bacterium | reverse complement strand
GGTGGACCGGACTTCAGGCACCCACCTGCGCTTCAACTGGGATCCCCCCGCCGGCGCCGCCGCCGGCAGCCTCATCTACGACGTCTGCATCGCGGCGGGAACCGACGACTGCGCCCCCGCCGCCCGCCAATACGCACGGCCCTTCCACCAGCAGGGCGATGAACGCTGGCATTTCCACTTGTTCGGCAACCCGAACGGCGGCGCCGACGGCCTGACTTCCGGAACCACCTACCGCATGTGCGTCCTGGCCCGGCGCGGGGACGCGTTCTCGCCCACCGTATGCGTCACGGGCGCCACCAGCGGCGGCTGAGGACGGCCAAGCCCAGCCGCGGCGACTTAGCAAAGCCGTCGAACCGGCGACCGCTGCAACATGGGCCAGCCGCAGACATTAGCCGCCAGACATTTGCATATTGCAGCGGATGGACGCATTATCCTAGGACCAATCTCTGTAGGAGGAGAAAGCCGATGTCAATGTTGAAGTTGCACCTCGGCGGATTTGGTTTGCGGACTGCGCTGCAGCCGCTGTTGTTTCCCCTTCCGCTGCTCTGTGCCGCCGCGGCGGCAACCGCCCAGGAACCGGCATCCGCAACTGCGCGGTCCGATCAAGGGCTGATCGAGGAAATCCTCGTTACCGCTCGCAAGCGCGAGGAAAGCCTTTTGGAGATTCCGGAGTCCGTGGTGGCCATAACCGCCGACGACATCAACCGGGAGAACCTGCGCACCTTGGACGACTTAGGCCTCAAGGTGCCCAACCTGAACTTGGCCACCCGCCTGGACGGCTTCCCCAACGTGTCCATCCGCGGCTTGGGATCCTTCGGCAACACCCAAGGCGTGGGCTTCTATTTGGATGACGTGCAGATCTTCTCAGACGCCTCCTCCCGCTTTGGGGACTTGACGCGCGTGGAGATCCTCAAAGGCCCCCAAGGCACCCTGTATGGCGGCAGCAACATAGGTGGCGCCATCAAGTTCGTCAGCGCCCGGCCCGATGCGGATGAGACTTTTGGCCGCGTCAAGGTGCAGGCTGGGGAGCAATCCCTGCTCGACGGCGAGGCCAGCATCAACCTGCCGTTGGGTAACGGCTGGGCCCTGCGCGCCTTCGGCTTCGGCGCCGCCCATGACGGCTTCCTGAAGAACCCCAACAGCCCCCGGGTGAACGGCCTGCGCACGGACAACGACGAGGATGTGGGCAAAGTCGACGAATGGGGGCTGCGGGCATCCGTCGCCGGCCCCCTGTCGGAGCGCCTGTCCGCCTACGCCTCCTTCCGCTACAACGAGTTCGAAGGCCCCAACAACACCTGGATTCGGGAATTGGACCCCAACGACCTGGAGCACCCGAACGTTGTGGCCACCACCAGCAACCCGCGCCATGAGCGGGAGACCTTCGGCGCCATGCTGGAGTTGGTGCTGGCGTTGGACAACATGGACGTCACCTCCGTGAGCTCCTTCACCGATACGGACAGCCTGCGCTACAGTGACCTCGACATCCGTGAAGAGTACCTGCTGGACCTTATCCGTCCGGAGGACATGAGGGTGTTCACCCAGGAACTGCGCTTCACCTCCACCTCGGACGGGCCGCTGCAGTGGCTGGGCGGGGTCTACTACTCCCTGTATGAAGAAGAGATGGATTCCGATCTCATTTGGGGCAACACCCAAGCGCTTCCCGGCGGGCTGTTCAGCGGCCCCTTGGGCTGCGCCGCGGAACTGCCCACTTGCTCCGGGGTTTGGGCCGGGGAGATCCTCACCCTGGCTGAGGAGCAGCAAACGCTGAACACCCCGTTCGAGAAGCGGGAGCGCGACAAGAGCCACCTCGCCGCCTTCGCCAACCTCACCTACGCCTTCGATGAAGCCTGGGAGCTGGCCTTAGGCCTGCGGGTGGACCGTTGGCGGAATGAAAGCGAAAACCTGGACACCGGCATCGCCAGCAACCGGGAAGCCACCGAAGTGCTGCCCCGGGCCTCCCTCACCCGGCAGTTTGACAACGCCTTAGTCTATGCCACCATCGCCCGCGGCTATGAGCCCGGCGGCTTCAACCTAGCCAGCTTCACCGGCGTCAATGAACTGTTCGGATTCGCCAAGGAGCAGGCCACCAGCTATGAACTCGGCTGGAAGGGCAGCAGCAGAGACGGACGGCTGGTGGCCACGGCGGCGGCCTTCTACATCGACTACGAAGGCCGCCAGGTGGAGTACCAAGCCGTGGATGAGTCGTCCGGCGCCGCCATCGAGGGCATCGTCAACGTCGGGGACTCCAAGCAGCTAGGCCTGGAGGCGGATCTGGCGTTCAGCCTCACGGAGAACCTGCGCATATCCGTCGCGGCCGGCTGGGTGGATGCGGAATGGAAGGGCGGCACCGAAGTGGCCGGCGTGGACCTCAGCGGCAGGACGCCGCCGGTGGTGTCGGACTTCAACTGGAACGTCTCCGGCGACTACCGGGCGCCCATGCAGGGCGGCCTGGACTTCATCGCCGCCGTGCAGGTCAGCCACAGCGGCAAGTACGAGGGCCTGCAGGCCTGGAACCCGGTGACCAACCCCAGCTACACCATCGTCAACGCGCAGATGGGCGTCGCCGGCGAGCGCTGGGAGTTAATCGCCGCGGTGAAAAACCTGTTCGAAGAAGACTACTACAACGATGTGCAGCACTTTCCCAACTTCTACCTGCTGGACGGTGGTGACAACATCGTCATTGGCACCTTGGGCCAGCCAAGGCTGGTGAGCGTCTCCCTAAGCCTGTTCTTCTGAACAAGACCGCCCCGCGCGGGGAGTTGCGTCCCCGCGTAAGGGGCAACTGCAAGCCCGAAGGCCGGTGGGCTGGCGCCAATCCAGCCCACCGCGCCGCGGCCTTGGATGGGATATGCGGGTTAGGCCGCTTCCCTAGCGTTCCAAGCCTCGTAGACCTGCCGCCAACCGACCAAGGCGATGGTGTTGCCGTCATCGTCGATGAAGTTCAGGGGGCCCAGGAAGGTCATGTAGAACTCGCTGTCCACAGGGAACTCCGTATGGTCGTGCTGGGCGTTGCACTCTTCGTAGCCGTAGCCCGGCGCCACCGCTGTGGCGCCGCCCTCGACGCTGCCGCCGCGCACATGCATTTTGCCCTTGGTCAGAAAGTACTCGCCTGGCCCCATGTGGATGTGCTTGGCGAAAGACGAGCCGGCCGGACAGTCAAATATGGCTGTCCAGGCGCCCATCTCGGGCGATACGTGCAGCAGCTTCCAGCGGATTGGGCCGCTGCACAGCCCCTCTGGAAACGGCGCCCAGTCCAAGGCGTCCATTTGCACATAGTCGTCAATAGCGGAATCGGTGTTGCTCATTTTTGCTCCTCCTCGGCGGCCAGGGGCGCCGCACCCAATCAATAAATGTCCCACGGCCTGCGGCCCGACTGGTCCCAAGCCGATGCCACCTAAGTTTCCGCGCCGGACGACGGCAAGTCAACAGTTCCCAAGCCGATCCCAAAGTCGTTCATCAGCTCTCGGCAAAACCCAATATAGATGGTTTATGAATGTTTTTCGGAAGACTCCGCAATGCTCCTCGGCACCTAACGGCCTTTAAGAAATTTTCTTTCAAGAGCGAACACCTTGGGATCGTCCTGCAACAGTCCCCCGACCGGCACAGCAATTCTCACTATGGCTTTAGCTGCTCCACAGGAAGGGTTTGCCGGTCGCTTTGGCCCAATTGAGCCGGAAAAGTAAGCCGGAAAAGCGAAGTTGGACGCCAAAACGGGAATCGCTGCAACCGGCAGCCCCGCTCAGGGTTTTCTGCCGCCATCCCTAGGCAGGGGCATGGGAAAGGGCGTGACGTTGCTGGTGGTGGATTCGGTGACCTTGGCGACGCCCTCCTTTTCCACCTCATCGATGCGGATCACGGTGTGCATGGGGATGAAACTGCGCTGCACCCCCTCGAACTCCGTGCGCAGCTTGTCCTCCCCAGGATCTATGACCACCTTGGAGCGCTTGTCGAAAATGTAGTCCTCCACCTCGATGAAGCCGTACAGGTCGCTGCTGTAGATGCTGTGGGCATAGACCTCGTAGATCTGTCCCATGCTGTGAAACAGCACCTTGTAGATGTGTGTTTGCTTGTTGTTGCTCATGTGCGGCGCGGTTTCATCAGATTTCGTGGGTCAACTCAATGCCCCAGGTGCGGCCCGCGGAGGCCGCGCCAAACCAAAACACGCCAACATCGACCGATGTCGCCAAGTAGTTGTCCTCGTGGAAGGCATCCTTGACGTAGGCGGCAACCTTGAAGGGGTGGCGCTGCCAAATCAGCGAGAAATCCCATTCGCCGCGCGCCGGGAACTCGTTGCGGCCAAGGCCAAGGGGATCCGGCTGGCCGAAATTGCCGACGGTTTTGTCGAACCAAGCGTAGTTGACCGACCCGATCAGGTTGCCCCAGTCGTTGCTGAGCGGCTGTGTGACCACCATGCCGGCGCTGAAGTTCCAGTCCGGCTGGAAGCCGAACTCGAAGTCGCCCGAGCGGTCCACCTTGGGGCAGGCAGCGCGCGAAATGCCCTGGCAGGCGATTCGATCCGGCGCCAGGAACTCATCATAAGCGCCATCGATCATGCCCGCCGAAAAGCGTAGTTGAACGCGTTCGTTGACGGCTAGCTGCGCTTCGATCTCCAGTCCATCTATGGTCGCCTCAGCGGCGTTGTTGACCACAGTTTCGGTTGCGGCGCCGAACTGGTAGATCTCGCTTTCATGCTTGTCCTGGTATTCGGAGCGAAACAGGGTGGCGTTGAAAACCAGCCGATTCTCGAACAGGCTCGACCGCAGGCCAAGTTCATAGCTGTCGACCGTCTCCGGATCATAGGGCCCGATGGAGCTTGGCGTGGTGGCCCGCCCGTTGAAGCCGCCGGAGCGGAAGCCGCGCGACCAAGAGGCATAGGCCATGACGTCATCAGAGAAGGCGTAGTCCAAGCTCACCCGAGGGGTGAACTTGGTCCAGCTTTCCTTGCCGTCGGAATTGCACACAAGCCCTGCCCTGCGCGCCGCGGCCAACTCCGGCGTTGGGGCGGCGGCGATCCATGCCGCCGCCACGGCGTCGGCCTGCGCCTGCAGGTCTCCGTCCAAGCCGCAGCCCCAGGCCGTCGGCGGGAGCAGCCCGCTGGCGTCGCCGGAAACCCGCTGAAAGATGAAAAAGTCCTTCTCCTCGCGCGTCCACCGGCCACCCAGGGTAAGCCGCAGGTCATCGGTGACTTGGTAGTAGCCCTCCCCGTACAGGGCATAGGCATTCAACTCCTGGCCCGCATCGCCATCCGGGGACGGCATTGCGCCAGGCACGCTGCGATTGGAAAAAGCATAGACGCTGGCGGTGATGAAATACTCGGACTGCACGTAGTACAGGCCCGCCACGAAGTTGAACTTGCCGTCGAATTCCGACGCCACCCGCAGTTCGCTGCTGAACTGGTCGTACTCCTGGGGCCGCCAGGGGTGAAAGATGTAAACGGGGGCGCCGAGGTTGTCTTGGTCAAGCAGTTCCTCTTCCTCCTTGTACCCGGTCACCGAAGTGAATGTCAGATCGCCAAGGTCGTAGTTGAGCTCCAGGGTAAAGCCGTGCTGCTCGATGGCGTTGTTGAACAGTTGCGCCGCCAACGAATACTTGTAGCCGTTGCTCTCGCCCAGCTCATAGCCGTACTTGGCGCAGGCGACATCCGACACCCAGCCATTGAGCGGGGCCAACACTGCGCCGTAGATGTCGCAGAAGTTGCCGCCCTGAACCAAGGCGCTGCCAATTCCGCCGCCCACCGCGAGGCCCGGCGGCACCCCCGCGCCAAGGTTGGCGAACAGCGACCCGGTGATGGCACCCCATTGCTCCCGCGACAGATGGGGAACGGTCAGGTTGACTGGCGTGGACAGCGTGGATTTATCATCGATATACTCCACCGTAAACAAGGCATCGAACCTCTCGTTGGGCGTCCAGAGAAGGCTGGCGTAGGCGTTGATGGTGTCCTCGCCGGGAATGTCATTGCCGGTTCCGGTAATCGCCCCGGTCGCCAAGTCAAAAAGCCCTTCTTCCTGAAAGCCGTCGCCCTTGTCGAAAAAGCCCGCCACCTTCAGCGCCAGGGTATCGCCCAAGGGCAAATTCAGCACCGCCTTCACATCGGTTTCGTTGTGGGCGCCATAGCGGAATTGGGTGCGCAGGCCGAACTCGCCGGTCGGGCGGGTGCGGCGCACGTTGACCACCCCGGCGATGGTGTTGCGCCCAAACAGCGTTCCCTGCGGTCCGCGCAGTATCTCCACGGACTCCAAGTCGAACGTATCGATCAGGGCACCCGTATTGGTGACCAGGGCGACGCCGTCCACCACCACGCCGACCGCCGGGTCGAAGCTTTTCTCTAGGTCGCCGAACACGATGCCGCGCATGCCAGCGAACAAGGCGTTGCCCGCATAAGGCTGCCGGGCCAGCGTGACGTTGGGGGCGAACTTGGAGAATTCGCCTAGGTTCTCCCCATAAACGTTTTCTATGGTGGTTTCATCGAATGCGGTCACGCTCAGCGGCACATCCTGCAGGGACTCCTCCCGCTTGCGCGCAGTCACCACAATTTCCTCGATGGCCAGCGCACCCTCCGCACTCTGCGCATGCAGCCTCTGCGCGCCGCCGGCGGCCGCCAACGCACACAACGAAACGCAAAGCGCTAAAAGCGCCGTGCCCAGATTTGAACGCAATTGCCCGTTTTGCATGCTCCCGCTCCCGTTTCCACTAGCCACAAAAGCAATATACACGAAGACGCGCGCCTTTGGCGCATAGATGCGAAGGCGACCCGCAGCGCCGCGGCAATTCCACAGCCCGTCCGCCGTGGAGGCCCTCGGGAGGGCCTAAAGGGCGTACTGGCGGTGTTGCGCCGTGGGAGGGCAACCCGCAGCGCAACCGGGGTTCCGCAACCCGCCCGCTATGGGGCGCCCTTCGGGAGGGCCTAAAGGGCGCTTACGGTTTTGCGGCTCATTGTGTGGCGTCCGCCGCACGGCTTCGCCGCGCCTTGCCATCGCGCCCTTCAGGCTCCTCTGGGCTTCTTCCGGGACTTGTCCAGAGGTTCCCTAATTTCCTCTGGGCTTCCGGGACTTGTTCAGAGGTTCCTTAAGCGAACGGGAGGGCCGAAATCCGCTCCGGTCAATTCCCTTTAGCCAGCGGCGCAGCGCCCGCCATTGCCGCGTCAGCCCTCACCATCCGCTGCAGGCGCCAGCAGCAGCAGCAAGTTGCCGGCCATGTGGTTGTACAGACCGTATCCGGAGCTCAGCAGCAAGGCGCCGCCATGCACGATGGGGCCGGCGGCGCCGCCCAAGGAGCCGCCTCGGGTGGTTTCCCCGCTGGTGGTCAGGAATTCCCCGGTGGTGTCCAACTGCCAGAGCACCTCGCCGGTCTCCATATCGTGGGCCCGGGCCATGCCGTCCATGCCGCCAACATAGACCACCCCATTGGCGACCGTGGCGGCCTGGGAGATGCCTGGATGGCAGAATTCGCGGCCGGCGCACAGATCCGCGGCCGGGGCGTACCAAAGCCGTTCGCCGTTGCGGATGTCCAGCGCATGCAGGCCGGGCTTGCCGGGCATGTCGTATTCGCGCCCATCCAACATGTCGGATATGGGCACGAACAGGCGATCGCCGGCGGCGGCCATGCCAAAATGCACGCCGCCCTGGATGCCGCCCCGGCCGACGCGGGTCTGCCACACTAGGCTGCCGTCATCGGGGTCCAAGGCATGGACCCAGCCGGACTTCTGGCCGCCGACGGCCAAGTCCTTCCCGGCGCTGGTGGTCAGCAGCATGACGGCGGCGCCGAAGTCGAAGTCCGGCCCCCCTTCCGGCGGGCAGCTGTGGTCGTTCTCCGTATCGCAGGCGGTATTCCAAACGTCATTGGCGGTGGCCTGAAACACCCAGTTCACGGCGCCATCGTCCAGATCCATGGCGAATATGGCGTCGCTGGTCAAAGTGGCCGGGGAGGACATGTTCTCTCCGGTGCCCACATAGAGTTGCCTGCGTTTGGCATCGATGGCGGGGCTGTTCCACACCACCGCGCCGGAGGGTCCGTACATATCGGTTTCCGCCCGATTCTGGCTTTGCACCCTGGCCGGCTCCGTGATGGTGTAGGTCTTCCACAGTTGTTGCCCGGTGGCGGCGTCATAGGCCACCACGGAGCCGCGAAACGTGCAGCACTCATAGGCAGGATCCACCGCCAGCGAGACCTCGAGGCTGGAGACCGGCACATATAGCCGCCCTTCATGCAGGGATGGGGCGCCAGTGATGGTGGCGTTGGGATGGTCGTCGGCTCGTTGTCGCCATACTTCCGCGCCCGTAGTCGCGTTCAACGCATAGACATAGCCCAACACGTCGCCAAAGTAGGCGTTGGCCTGACCATCGCCGGCGCCGCCGTCCACTAGGCCGATGGCGATGCCGGTGCGCACTTCCGCGGAAGCCGGATAGGCCCAGCGCACGCAGCCGCTGGCCGGATCCAGGGCATAGACCTTGCCGTTATGCGAGCCGACGAACAGGGCGCCGCCAGCGAAAGTGGGCTGGGAACGGGCGCGGTTGGCGCCCGGGAAGCGAACGGCCCAGCGCCGCTGCAGGGAAGGCAGCTGCGCCGCGGAAAGATCGGCGGCGGCGGCATCGATGTGGCGGCTGTTGGTGGGCTCGATGCCCCAGTTGCGCGGTGACGACAGGCCCTTGAAGTCCAACGGGGGCATTTCCCCTGCGCAGCGCGGCAGCTCGCTGACGGCCAGCGCGCCCAGTTCGGCGCCGGCCAGATATTCGGCCACCAGCACCCGCTCCTCCTGCGACAGTGCGGCGGCCTCCTGCTGCATGATGCCGGTGGTCAGGCTGGCCAGGATGGCCTCCGGCGTCATCAGCCCTATCATCTCCCGATGCGGCGCCCGCATGACCGCACCCTCATGGCAACTGCCGCAGTACGCCTGGTAGATGGGCTGGCCGGGCATGGCCTGCTTGGCGCGCAGTATGTCCAGCATGGTCTCGGCGGTGCTGTCACCGGCCTCCGCCGTTGGCTGCCCGTCCTGCGCCACTGCGTCGGCCGCCTGGGCGGCGGGCTGGTCCGGCCCATTCCCGGCGCCGCAGCCGCCAAGCAAAAGCAACGCGGCGCACAACGCACCCTGAATCATGCCCCAACGGCTTGACAGCGCTTGATCTTTCCTGCGCGGCGCATCCCCCAAGCTGGCCGCGAAAGCCGCGCCCCAACGGCTTGACGACCTGGCAGCCAAGTCCATAGTCCAAACCAATCCAGACCTGACGGCGAAGGCGCCGCTGCAACGGCCTGACAACGCCCGGTCTTTCATTCCACGGGACTTGCGCCGCTTTCCCCAGCTGAAGGCTAAGGCTCCATTGGATTCATTCATGCGGCATCCCTCCAAATTGCGGCCGTAAAGCGGTTTTTAGCCGATGTCACTTTATTATCGTCACTGGAAACAAAGCCCAAGCCCCCCAACAGGTTCCAGGGCGGTGCGAAGAAAGCGGCGGGCGCTTGGACACTGGCGGAACCAGGCGGCCGGCGCCTAGGCATTGGCGCGGTCTGCGGGAATGGCCGCCTCCTCAAGCAAGGACATCGGCACTTCGATGCGCTTGGCCCGCAGATACTCCCCCAAGGACTTGGCCTGCTTGTCGATGCGGTGGTTGGAGGCCGCGCCGGTGCCCAGCACGCCCTTGATGTAGAAGTTCAGGGCGCGCAGGTTGGGCAGTTCGTAGCGCTCCACTTCATAGGGCGCCATGTCCGGCAGCAGGCGCTTGAACTCATCCGCGCTCAGGTACTCGCGCAGGAAGCGGTAGGCGCCGTCGGAACGGGCCCAAACGCCGCAGTTGGCGTTGCCGCCCTTGTCTCCGGAGCGTGTGCCGAACAGGCGCCCCAACGGCAGCCTGGTGCGCTCCCCTGCAGGCATCGGCGCCAGCTGCACGGGCGGCTGCTGGTAGTGGATTTCCGGCAACTGCAGGCGTTGGGTGGGCAGCACCTCCGTGGTCCTGCCGCCGCAGTGCACCAACTCCGCAACGAACTGGCTGTCCAAGGCCGCCGGCCAGTGGACAATGGCCCTTCCGCCGGTGAAGCCGCCGCTTCGCCCGGCGTTGCCCGGCACCGCGGCCAAGGCGAGCTCGATAACCTTGGCGTCGAACAGGCGGCCCACCTTTTTGGCGTCCCGGGTGGTCACGATAATGCGCAGGATGGCTTGGGCGGCTTCGTTGCAGTCCGGATCCTCCTGGTCCGTGCGCAGCAACTGCACGTCCACATCGTCGAACTGCGCCTTGCCGCCAAGGTTGTGGAATATCTGATCCACATGGATCTGCGCCTTGCGCTCGATGTCCAGGCCGGTCAGCAGCACCTCGACGGTCTGCTTATGCGGCCCTGCGACATTCAGGCACACCTTGTGGGTGGGGGGCGGACTGCTGCCGCGCACGCCGCTGATGCGCACGCGATCCGGCCCGGCCTGGGCGATGTGCATGGTTTCGAAGTGCGCCACCACGTCCGGGTTCTGGTAGGCGGGGGTGGATATCTCATAGAGCAGTTGGGCGGTCACCGTGCCCACGGAAACAAGGCCTCCGGTGCCTGGGTGCTTGGTGATGGCGAAGCTGCCGTCCGCTTCAATTTCAGCGATGGGGTAGCCCACATTGTGGAAGGACGGCACTTCCTCAAAAAACGAATAGTTGCCGCCGCAGCACTGCGCGCCGCACTCGATGATGTGGCCGGCGGCCAGCGCCCCGGCCAAGGCGTCGTAATCGCTGCGTTGCCAATTGAACCGCCAAGCCGCCGGACCCATGACCACGGAGGCGTCCGTCACGCGCGGGGCGATGACGATGTCCGCGCCCTGATCCAACGCCTCCTTTATGCCCCAGGCGCCAAGGTAAACATTGGCTGTGAGCGTACGCAGGCCGGAGTCAGCCAGAACCCGCCCGGTGTCCAAGTTGGTCAGAACCTGCCCGCTGGCCTGCAGATCCTCCAGGCGGCCCAGCAGGGCGTCCCCGTCTATGTAGGCCACCCTCGCGTCCACCCCCACCTC
>CAYGBY010000133.1:0-11020 GCA_964348115.1 uncultured Pseudomonadales bacterium | reverse complement strand
GGAGGGCCAAAAGGGCGCGCTGGCCGTGTTGCGGCTCGTTGTGTGGGGGGCAACAAGCCACACGGCTTCGCCGCGCCTTGCCATCACGCCCTTCAGGCTCCTCTGGGCTTCCGGGACTTGTTCAGAGGTTCCCTAGGCAATCGCGGCGCCGCCCAGGACCGGGCGGCGCTCGAGAACCTTGACCTTCAAGCCCGCACGTGCGAGGTAGCCAGCGCAAGTGAGCCCATTGTGGCCGGCGCCGATGATGATGGCATCGTAGTCGGGCAATGTTCCATGCTGCCTGCAAGGTTATGCGCGGTGGCCTGCTCCGTGGTGGTGGCGTTCGTCCCGGACATGCACTACAATGACAATGGAACGCGTAGGCGTGGACCACCTTGTGGTCAAGCGGACTAGCAGTTCCGGTCTGCGTGGTGCAATGTGCGGAGAGTTGCTTTGGGCAAACGTGTCGAAGACCTCATCGAGATACTTGAGCGATCCGTCGCCGGGGAAGGCCTGGGCGCCCCGCTGAAATTCGACCTTGGACCCGATGGGGTTGTCTGCATCGACGGTGCCGTGGTTTCCCGCCAAGATGCCGCGGCCGATACGGTGCTGACCACCAGCCTGGATGTCTTTTCCGAAATCTGTCAGGGCCATACCGATCCGGTTCAGGCGTATTACCGGGGGCGGCTGGCCCTGAGCGGCAGTGCGCACCATGCCATGCAACTGAGCTTGTTGATCGATGCGGCCAATGGCGAATCTAGGCGCATTCCACGATTCACACGGAATGACGATGGCCGGGACATTGCCAATGCGCTACACAAGACCGGTGCAGCGATTGTCGAGAACTGCGTTTGTGAAGCGCTGGCCGACAAGGTCGCCGCCGAGCTGCGGCCGCACTTTGACCGCTACGGGCACGAATACTACGCGGATTTCGAAGGCTACAAGACGCTGCGGCTAAGCGAGATTCTGGCCCGTTCCCGGGCTTCCGCCGACCTTATCGGCGAACCCTTTGCGCTGAGCGTCGTTGACGAGATTCTGCTGCCGCACTGCATCAACTACCGTATCGGCAGTTGTACGGGTATCGAGATTCTCCCCGGCGAGGTGGCCCAGGTGCTGCACCTCGACGACGACATCTACCCCATCAGCATTCAGGGTATGGAGTTGCAAGTGAGCGTCATGTGGGCGCTGAACGATTTCACTCTGGAAAACGGAGCGACGCACGTTGTGCCGGGTTCGCACCAGGGACCGTCGCTCAGCGCCGGCGGTGGCGCCGAATACAGCGTGCAGGCAACCATGTCGAAAGGTTCGGCGCTTCTGTACCTAGGGTCGGTGATGCACGGCGGTGGTGCCAATGGCACAAACGCCCCGCGCATGGGGCTGATCAATACCTACGCCCTTGGTTGGTTGCGCCAGGAAGAAAATCACTACCTCGCCATCCCCCGCGAGGTTTCGGACAGCTATCCAGAGCGCATTCGCAGACTCATGGGATATGCACCGCACGGGCCGATCCTCGGGACTTATCCGAGAACCTGATAGTCCAGCGTAATCTCACCAGCCCTTCCAACGCGATGCACAGCAAACTGGCAAAAGATCGGCCAGCGCAGTTTGCTACCGGGACCAATCTCGAAAACTGAACTAGGGCCTGCTAACCTGAACTTCCAGAGTCGATCCGATCTAACGTATTGATTTTCGCGGAGGGCAAGGGTTTTCGGCGGTTCGTTACTGGGTACGCTCTTGCGGTCGCACGCCGAGCAGCCGGAAGGCCTGGCGCTGCAGTTCGGTGGGTCGGGCGATGGCGTCGAAGGGTTCGGCGCCGGGCAGGCCTGGCGCCACGCGGTTTTTCGTGACGGTCGCCAGGGTCGCGAAGCAGGGAGCGGAAGCCGTGCACGGGCCGGCCCTCGTCGGCGCGCTTCGTGCGGGCCTTGCGCCGTGCGGAGTCGGAGGCCCGCGCCGGGGCCACGACGGACGTGCGCCGCGCCTCGGTGCCGGCCGGATCCTCGTCGTCGAACAGCAGCGGCGCGAGCCGGCGGCGCATGTGCCATTCCACGTAGTGGGCCAGCATGCACAAAAGCACATGGGCGCGGACCCGCTCGCCGATCCTGCCCCCGCCCCTCAGGCGCCGTTTCCCGCGCCGCGTGGCCGCCATGATGGGCTCAAGCAGCTCCTCGGTGGCGTCGAGCAGTTCTTCGCGCCTGCGCGCGCGCTCGTCGGCCAACAGCGGATTGCGGCACGCCATGAGGCGTTCGCCGGGATAGGCGTCGGCGCGAACCTCCACCAGGTCGGTCCCGTCGAACAGCGGCAGCTGCGCCGTCCCGGACTCGGCCAGCTTTCGGATCGCCAGCCCGCGCAGGGCGCCGATCCGGTCCAGGCCCGCCGGCTTCACCTCCTCGCGGATGCGCGCCTCGGTCAGCGTCCCCCGGTCGCCCACCAGCACCGCCCTCGAGAGTCCGAAGCGCGCCCGCAGCTTCTCGATCTGCAGCTTGCCTTTTTGCCGCCGCGGGAATGCCCGCGACGGGCCAGCGGGCGCGCACGCCCCTCCAGATGCACCGAAGTCAGGTCGCAGAGCACCAGCGCGCCTTCCGCGAGATGCCGCCGGGCCAGGGCCCGCTCGATGCGCTCCTGGCGCGTCAGCAGCCAGTCCATGGCCGCGTGCAGCTCGTCCTCGTCCGCCGTCCCGATGTTGAGCGTTTCGGCCAGCGAATCGCCCGCGGTGGCCTCGGCCAGGTTGCGCGCGGCGGCCAGCTTGGAGCCCGGGTCGAGCACCCGGGCGACGATCATCGCCAGCACCCGGTCGCGTTCGGGCGAGGGTTGCGGGGCGATGAGCCGCTCCAGGCGCAGTTTCCGGAGCGCGCCGAGCACGGCGGCGACGTGGCCGTGGGGGCTGGCGCGCACGATGTCGAAGGCCTCCTCGAGCCGAGTGCGGGGGGGCCATTTGGAGAGATTGGCGAGGGTGCGTTCTTTGACCTAGCCGGCGTCTCGGTAGGATTCGCGCAGGAGGACGGCGGGTGAGGAGCTGCGGTTTGGCACGGACTCGATGTACATGGCTACGAGCTTTAACCGTTTGATTTATGCAGATCAACGCTTATAAGGAACTATCTACGACAATTACATGGCTACGCAATTTCGACCTGAAAGCCTCAGAACCCTTGCCGGATCAACCGCTTGGCCAGACAATCAATGGGGAATCAGGGGGAACTTCCGCCTCGCGAATACGGAGCGCTCCATGAGGCTAGCCTGAAGGGTCATTCCTGACTCCGCCCGCCCTGGACTGATCGGCGTTCCTATTGCATACTCGGCTTCCATTTCGCAGCGGCACAGCCATGCGCCTGACCACCAAGGGCCGCTATGCGGTTACCGCCATGCTAGACATTGCGCTGCACCGGCATTGCGGGCCGGTCAGCGTACTGGACATCGCCCAGCGTCAAGGCATCTCGTCCGCATACTTGGAGCAGCTCTTCGGCCGCCTCAGGGGCGCCCAGCTACTCGAAAGCCTGCGCGGGCCGGGCGGCGGCTACCGGCTGATGCGCAGTGCGGAATCCATCAGCATCTCCGAGATCATCGCCGCGGTGGGAGAGGGCGTGGACGCCACGCGCTGCCACGGCGCCGCGGACTGTCAGGACGGCATCATCTGCCTGACCCATGATCTGTGGACCGATCTATCGCAGGAAATCGATGCCTTTCTCAGGCGGGTGACCCTGGCCAGCCTGATGGCGCGCAGCGATGTGCAGTCCATCGCCCACCGGCAGGATCGCTTGGCCGGGGACGTCATCCTGACCCAGCCCGCCTGAGCAGGCGCGGGCGGCCACCGCAGGCGCAATCGGCTCATGGGCCCTGAACCCCAAGTGCGCAAGCCAGTCTATCTGGACTACTCAGCCACCACGCCGGTGGATCCCCGGGTGGTGCGGCGCATGAACGCCTGCTTGACGCTGGACGGCCTGTTCGGCAACCCGGCCTCGCGCAGCCACGCCTATGGCTGGCAGGCGGAGGAAGCGGCGGAGGAGGCGCGCACCCAAGTGGCGGCGCTGATCAACGCGGACCCTCGGGAAATCGTCTGGACCTCCGGCGCCACGGAATCCGACAACCTGGCGCTCAAGGGCTTGGCGGAAGGGGCGGCGCAGCGCCACATTGTCACCAGCGCCATCGAGCACAAGGCTGTGCTGGACACCTGCGCCCACCTGCAGCGCCAAGGCTTTGCAGTCACCTACCTGAGGCCGCCGCCGGACGGCATCATCTCCCCGCAGCAGGTGGCGGACGCCCTGCGCCAGGACACCCTGGTCGTCTCGCTGATGCACATCAACAACGAGATCGGCGTACTCAATGACGTGGCCGCCATCGCCGAAGTCTGCCGCGCCGCCGGCGTGCGCTTTCACACGGACGCCGCGCAAAGCGCCGGCAAGGCCGTGCTGGATGTGCAGGCGATGCCCGTAGACCTCATCAGCCTGTCAGCCCACAAGATGTACGGCCCCAAGGGGGTGGGCGCGCTGTACGTGCGCCGCAGCCCCTTCGTGCGCCTGCATGCGCAAATTCACGGCGGCGGCCATGAGCGGGGCATGCGTTCCGGCACCCTGGCCACCCATCAATTGGTGGGCATGGGCGCCGCCTGCGCCATCCTGAAGGCGGAAATGGAGGCCGAAAACGCCCGCATCCTAGCTCTGCGCCAGCGTTTTTGGTCCCACTTGAAGCAGATCCCGGGCGTGGCGCTGAACGGCCATGAACACCAGCGTCTGCCCGGCAACCTGAATGTCGGCTTCGCCGGCCTGGACGGCGAAACGCTGCTGATGGCCTTGGACGACATCGCCGTCTCCAGCGGCTCCGCCTGCACCTCAGCCAGCGTCGAGCCATCCTACGTACTGAAGGCCTTAGGCGTCCCGGACGCACTAGCCCACGCCAGCCTGCGCTTCACCCTGGGCCGCTTCACCACCGAGGCGGAAGTGGACTACGCAGGGCGAAGAGTGGCCGATGTGGTAACCCGCCTACGTCGCTGAAGGCCGCAGTCTCCCAACCAAGTCCATCCCAAAGTCGGTCAAAGGTCCCTGCCGGTCCCGCCCAAGCGTCCTGATCGTTCCTTGATGGGGTGGTGGCGCCAACCACCAATCGGAAATTAGCCAAGGTGGGTTGCAGGCTTTCCTCCCACTTGCGCTGGACGCATGGGAACTGGGTCAATCGCCAAGGCGGCGCAGCACAGCCAGACGATCAGGCGCCTCAGTGGTGGGCCAAGGTGGGCGGGGGCTTGGGTTGGGGCAACTCACGGCTGGTGTCTGGGCCGAAAAAATAGAGCGTGCCCAAGGCGATGACCACCCAGACAACTAGTGAAAGGGTCAGCTTCATAGTTTGTTCTCCGCTGTCGTATTGCAGTGCATGTGGTCAGTTGAGCCAAGTCAGGCGGGCGGTTTCCTGGTTGCCCAAGGCCACTTCCCTGTCTTCATGGGCACGGCTGCGCACAAAGGCTTGGATTCTGGCCACGTCCGGCGCCGCAAGCACATCCGCGAAGGAGGCCATGCCGTTGCCGGCAAGTATGCCATCCAACACCACTTGGCTGAAGATTTCGTGGCGTTCCGGGGCGATGAGGCGCAGATCCGTCACCACCCCGCCGGAGCGTACGAAAACCCCATGGCAGGGGCTGCAGTAGGTATTGTACAGGCGTTCGCCGCGCACGATTTCCTCTTCGGCCAGTTCGGCGAGGTCTTGTTCCGGGATGCTGCGGTCCACTGCTAAGGGCGGCGGCAGCGTTTCCTCCCCGCCCAAGGCGAACACCAACATACGCCCGAAGTTGCCGTAGGTTAGGGAGGCGGGCGTCGGGACGGTCTCCCCGCTGAACAGCTCGCCGCCGCCGCTGCCGGTGAGCACGGAGACGTACTGCACACCGTCTATTGCATAGCTGATAGGGGGCGCCAGCATGGAGGCCTGGGCGTCAAACTGCCAAAGCACTTCTCCGCTGTCTTTGTCGTAAGCCGTGAACTTGCCTAGGGCATCGCCTTGGAACACCAGCCCGCCAGCAGTGGCCACCACCCCGCCGTTCCAGTAGTGCGGGTGCTCCACCACCCACTTATCTTCCCCCGTGAGCGGATCAAAAGCCTTGAGATAGCCCACGGGTTTCGGCTGGGTGGGGATGTTCTCGTCAAGCAACTGGGAGATTTCGGCAAACTCCACGCCTGTGTTCCAGGCGCCGGGGTCATCCTTGAAAACGCCTGTTTCCCGCCACTCCTTCACCATGGAGAAATAAAAGGGGCTGTCGTGGGTGGGCAGATAAACCACGCCGGCTTCAAGGTCCACGGACATGGCCTGCCAATTGTGCCCGCCGAGAGGGCCCGGAAGCACCCACTGGGGCTGCTCCACATAGTCTATGTCCGGGTTCTCCACTGGGCGGCCGGTCTGCAGATCCACGTGGGTGGCCCAGGTGACGGTGGAGAATGGGTGGGCGCGCAGCAACTTGCCGTCCTGGCGGTCCAGCACGTAGAAGAAGCCATTTTTCGGCGCCTGCAGCAGCACCTTGCGCTGAACGCCGTCCACTTCCATTTCCGCCAGCGCCATGTCCTGCACGGCGGTGTAGTCCCAGTTGTCGCCTGGTGTGGTTTGGTAGTGCCAGTTCATGGCCCCGGTATCCGCATCCACCGCGACGATGGAGGACAGGAACAGGTTGTCGCCGCCGCCCGGGGAGCGGATGGCGCGGGTCCAAGGGGCGCCGTTGCCCACGCCGATATAGACTTGGTTGAAGTCCGGGTCATAGACGATGGCGTTCCAAGCGGTGCCGCCGCCGCCGATCTTCCACCATTCGCCGCCCTTCCAGGTCTTGGCGGCCTCCTCCATTTCCGGATGTTCGAAGGGCAGGGAGGGATCCCCGGGCACCGTGTAGAAACGCCACGCCTGGTCGCCCGTGGCGGCGTCATAGGCGGTGACATAGCCGCGTACGCCGTATTCGGCGCCGCCGTTGCCGATGAACACCTTGCCCTTGGCGGCCCGCGGGGCGCCGGTGATGGTGTAGGGGCGATTGCGGTCTATGAGGGTGTCCACTTCCCAGACCAGCTGGCCGGTGGCGGCATCCAATGCGATGAGCCGGCCATCGAGGCTGGCCACGTAGACCCGGCCCTGATAGACGGCGACGCCGCGGTTCACCACGTCACAGCAGGCCCAGCGCGCCCATTCACCGGGAACCTGCGGATCATAGGACCAGATGCGCTCGCCGCTGACCGCATCCAGGGCGAACACCCGGCTCCAGGCGCTGGTGAAGTACATGATGCCGTCCACGACGATGGGGGTGGACTCCTGGGCGCGGTTGGTGCCCATGTCCCGAAACCAGACAAGGCCGAGTTGGTCAACGTTTTGCCGGTTGATGGCGGTGAGGGGGGAGAACCGCAACTCCTCATAGGTGCGGCCGTGGGCCAGCCAATTGCCCGGCTCGCTGTCCGCGTTGTTGATGCGCGCATCGTCAATCAACCCTTTCGTGGGCGGCGGTGCCCCAGACTCATCCGCATCGGTTTCCGGGACGGCGTCCGCGCCCGCCTCCTGCTGTGGCGGCTGCTCCTGGCCGAAGCGCAGGAAGACCACCAACAGGATGGCCGCCAAGGCGACGATCAACCAGATGTATCTGTTCATAAGGCTTTCTCCCTAAGGCGGTGATGATATCTTGAACCGACGCGGATGCTCTAGTGTGCTGTCCCGCAAGTAAGTGTGATTATTCGTGGCCATTTTGGCACCCGGCCGCGTCGCCGTTTCTTGTCTGAGGCCTGCCACAGGGCGTCGTCGCGCCTTGCCGGGAGCCGAAACGGCCTAGCGACTGAAACCCACTTACTTGCGGGACAGGACACTAGCCGCAGCTTGTTTCGGCAGCGGTTCAATCTGAATTTTTCATCAACGGAAACGATGGCTGCAAATTCAAGCTGAATCACCGCCGTTGTTTTGCAGCAGGTTGATGCGCATTCCGCACAACCGCACCTGGGCTTCACCGGTGCGCAAACCCTGCGCGGCGGCCGCGGCAAGCACCGCTTCAGGCGCCCGGCAGGCTAAGTCCATGCCGCCAAGCCCTTCCGGGCGGCCATCCGTGCAAGGCACGAAACGCACCTGGGCGTTGTCCAGCGGCAGCGTTGGGGTTGACCCGCCCAGCAAATCGATCTGGGCGATCGCCGCCCATCGCGCCGCCACCCGCTGCGGGTCTTCGCATTGAATTTCAGCAGCCGCAATGCCGGTGACGCGCTCCGTGCGGCGATGGCCCCGCCAATCCGGCCCAGCCGGCGCCCAAGGCCCATCCGCCGAGTGCGCGTTTTCCCCAAGCTGTTCGTCTATTTCGAAGAAGGTGCCGCCCGTGTCCTTGGGATGCAACTGCATGTTGCGGAACCCTTGCCCGGCAAACTGATGGGCGATGCGTACGCCCAATGCCTCCACCCTGGCCCGGCGCGGAGCGTGGTCGTCGCACTGGGTGATGACCATATAGCCGCCGTCTCCGCCGCGCCGCGCCAGATACCGCCCCCCGGCGGTGTTGTCCCGCACCGGCGCCACCACCTCCAGCAACTGGTTGCCGATGGGCATGAGTGCATTTTCCAAACCGAAGTGGGCTACGCCCGGATCGCGGTAGCAAACTTCGATGCCCAGCACCTCCGTAAGCTGGCGCTCCACCGGGGCCAGTTTTTCAGCGACCAGCGCAATCTGACGCAATCTCAACCACATGGTGCCATCCTCCAAATCATCCCCCACCGAAAGGGGGCAACTTACCGCAAAGCGCCTGCGCTTTCATCCCCGAACCGTTGCAGAAGCCCTTAGCCGGGGACCGCCGGGGGAATCTCAGGCGGCGTCGAGCCCCTTGGCCGGGGAGGCCGCCTTGGCCACCTTCAGATGCTTGACTAGGTTGTCCTTAATCTGCAGGGTCTCGATGAAATAGTCGCCCAGCCGCAGGCAGACATTGGTCTCCGGGATGGTCTCGAGGGCCTCCACCACCAGGCCGTTCAAAGTCTTGGGGCCATCCAGGGGCAGGTTCCAGCCGAGTGTGCGGTTGATGTCCCGCAGCAGGGCGGCGCCGTCAATGACATAGGCGCCGTTGGACTCCGGCACGATTTCCGGCATGCTGCCGGCGTAGTCGGTGGTGAATTCGCCGACGATCTCCTCCAGGATGTCCTCCAGGGTGACCATGCCTTGGATGTCGCCGTACTCATCCACCACCAGCGCGGTGCGGCGCTTGGCTTGCTGGAAGTTGGCTAGTTGCGTGTGCAGGGGGGTGACTTCGGGCACGTAATAAGGCTTCAGCGTCAGCTTCAGCAAGCCGTCCTTGGTCAGGTCCCCTTGGGCTAAATGCCGTGCGAGGCGGCGCAGATGCAGCATGCCCACCACCTCGTTGAGGTGATCCCGGTACACCGGCAGGCGCGTGTGCTGGCTGGAGGCAAGAAGGTGCAGTATGTCCTCCAGCTCGCTACTGAGATCGATGCCGATGACTTCATCGCGCGGCACCATGATGTCGTTAACGGTGACCTTGTCAAGGTCAAGGATGTTCAGCAGCATGCTCTTGTGCAGGCCGGAAACCCTGGCGGATTCCCGCACCACCGTGCGCAGTTCATCGGCGCTCAGCCGATCATCCGTCGACCCAAGGCTGCCGGCGAAGGGCCGCGCCACCAAGTTGCTGACGGCGTTTATCAGCCACACCAAGGGCTGGGTCAAGCGTAGCAGGGGGCTTAGGACGTGCGCCGAGGCGAAGGCCAGGGGCTCGGGCCGCCGCGCTGCGACGGTCTTCGGGCCCACTTCCGCAAACACCAGGAAAAACAGCGTCAGCGCCACCGGAACCAGCAGCACGCCGCTGTCTCCGAGCAGGCGCACGCCCACCACCGTGCCTATGCTGGCGGCCAGGAAGTTCACGAAATTGTTGCCGATGAGAATGACCCCAAGCAGCCGGTCCGGACGCTGCAGCAACCGATGCGCCTTGCGCGCCCCGGAGTGCTTTTGGTTGGCGAGATGGCGCAGCCGGTAGCGGTTCAGCGCCATCATCGCCGTCTCTGAAGAGGCAAAATAGGCGGAAATCAGCGTAAGCCCGAAGATGGCGGCCACCAGCGCCAGGGTGGAGAGGTCAGACAGGGACATCAGCCCCGTTCCAGCAGCACTTCCATCACGAACTTGCTGCCCAGATAGCCCAGCAGCAACAGGACGAAGGCGATGACAGTCCAGCGCACCGCGGACAGCCCGCGCCAGCCAAACCAGAGCCGCCCCGCCAGAAGCAGCACATAGGCCAGCCACGAGGCCGTGGACAGCACCGTGTGGTGCACCACGTGCTGGGCGAATATATCCTCCAAATAGAAAAAGCCGCTGCCGATGGCCAGGGTCAACGCCGCAAAGCCCACCCAAACCATGGTGAACAGGAGCCGCTCCATGGTTTCCAAGGCCGGCAGCACGCGCAGCAAGGGGAAGTGGCTGGGCGTTCTGATGTTGCGCTCCACCACCCCCACGAAGATGGACTGCAGGGCGGCCATCATCAGGATGCTGTAGGCCAGTATGGAGGCGCAGACATGGGCCGCCAGCCCTAAGTCGGCCATGTCGAGACGCACCGCCGCCGCCTTCGGCGCAAACAAGGAAAGCGCGATGGCGATGGCCGACAGCGGGAACAGCACCACCAGAAGGCTGCGCACCGGTTGCGCAAGGCTCATCAGCCAGACCAACACCACCATAATCCAGGTTGTCAGGCTGATCACCTTGAACAGGCCTAGGTTGAGCCCTTCCGGCCCCTTGAGTTGGGCGTAAACCGCCAAGGCGTGCAGCACGATCGCGGGCGCCGCCAATGCGGACAGCACCCGCATGGACATCTTGGCGCTGTGCGCAAGCGTGCGCGCCTGCAGGAAAGCGCCGGTGAGGTACAGCACCGCCGCGATGACGCCCGGCAGGAAGGGGTTGAAGGCGACGGACTGAAGCAGCATGGCGCAGATGCCTTGGAAAGGGCTGTTGGCTCAAGCCCAAGTGTGGCACAGCTTTGCCGGGCCGACTAGTGTGCTGTCCCGCAAGCAAGTGGGTTTTAGTCGCTAGGGAACCTCTGAACAAGTCGCGTTCGCCCAGCGCCCCGCTATTTGCCGCC
>CAYGBY010000132.1:0-11057 GCA_964348115.1 uncultured Pseudomonadales bacterium | reverse complement strand
GCCCGCAAACAGCGGGGCGCTGGGCCAACGCGACTTGTTCAGAGGTTCCCTAGGCTTCAGCGCAGCGTGCAGCTTCTCGGCCAGGGCGTCGACCCGCGCCTCCTTCACCGTCGTCAAGGCAATGTAGTGGCGAAACCGGATTTTCTCCCGTTCTCAGGCGATCATCCTTCTCCTGCCGCCGGCCGGCGCCGAGGCTTTTCTAATTCATGCGCTCGCTGCGCCGCCAGATGCGCTCAAGCTTCTTTTGCGCACGCGGCTTGCGCACGCGGCCTCGACAACCCCTCGTGCGGCGCCTGCAGGTCCTTCTCGAAGCGCTTGACGAAGCGCTCGGCGATGTCGCGCTCCTTCCCGGCGCACTCTTCCGAGTGGCGGCACAGCCGCACCTCCCAGCCATTGGGGCCGTCGACCCTTTACGCCTGAACTGTCCCGCCGCGGCCTGTGCGATGGGGTGTGGCCGCCTAGGTGTCGAATCGGCGCCGGCGCACGGGCCATCAATCCCACGGCGATGCGCTGGGCCTCCGCTTCTTCTTGGATCACCGCCTGCTCCTTGGCCTGCGCCTTGAGCGCCTCGTGCGCCGCCTTCGGCAGGGTGACGATGATCTGCGAGACCTACTCGGCCCCGTCCTCTGCTCTCTTGAGATGCCGCTGGTTAACCGCTTTTCGCGCAGGCGTTGGAAGGTTGGCGTCCAACCCCGGTGCCGATTCACACATGGCGCCTGAGGGCTGCGTAGGGTGATATCATCTGCACATGACTTCCATGGGCCAGAACAACGTCTCTGAACAGGGAAAGCAAGTGTGGGGCGGCAAGGGCCAGACGGCCTCCGCACGTGTCGGCAGGCCTGCGCATAGGGAGCCACTTCGAGAAATCGTTGTTACTTTTGGTGACCCTTGGGAAACAGAACCGTGCGAACTCCTGCCGCCAAAGGATTTTCACGACGCTGCTGGAACGCCGATAGACAGGCGCATGTTGCGATCACGATTCGGCGTGTCGGAAGAGGGCACAGGCCCAAACAGTTCCGCAATTCGATCCCGATTCATGTCCTGCACTGCTGGGTGGCCGACCCCGCCGACATCCAAGGAGCTCTATCTCGCCGTGCGGGCCGAGAATCCTTCGCCGCGTCAGAAAACCGTAATCAGGGCATGGCTTGCCGAGGCGACGTATCAAGAGATCATTCGCGCTTGGATGGAAGAAGCATTCTCGTGGCGAGATCTGGTTGCGGCGGTGCATCGGGTCGGGCATCGGCACAATGGGCTGAACCGTTACCTCAACCAATTCGCCAGATTCGAGGCGAAACACCCTTTGGAATGTCCGCCTCAACCATCGATCTAACAGAACCTGCACGTTCCTTGTTTGCCCAAACAGGTCCGCTCCTGGAAGAGTGGCTTCCCCAGATCCTGCCACCGAACACATCGTGGTGCATTGGCGGCGGTACGATTCTCGCCGCACAGTGGCGGCATCGGGTTAGCACGGACATCGACATCTTTCTGCCGGCTCGAGCCGGGATAGCGGCGCTCAGCCCTGCCTGGGATGGCCGCTTCGTGGACGAGATGGCAGCGCTGGGCGCGACCCATGTAGAGGTCCAGAACAAGAGCCTAAAATTCTCGTTCCCTCTGGGGAGAGTGGAAATAAGCGCGCTAGATCCCACTCCCCCTCTCTCCCCACTATTCGTTCAGGTCGATGAACGCGAGGTTCATGTGCTGCCGAACGCTTGCATTTTGGCCGGGAAGATGGCGGGACGCGGGTTGGGGATGCCCGCGCGGGACGTATTCGATATCTGCGTAGCTGCCGACCTCGACCCCGCTTCGTTGCGGTGCGCGGTAAACCAGATGCCCGCCCAGATGCGTTCCGAGGTCGCGGCCTACCTGATGGCGGGAGAACACAACTACTTGGAAGATGCGCCAAGCAAAATACTTGTGCCGGCCGCACAGTGGGAATGCCTACTGTCCGATGGGCCACGAAAGGTTGTTGAAATAATGGAGGGTTTCGCCTACAGGGAGGTTGACCTTTCTTATTCCGCGGGGTCAGCCGCCGTTCTTGTCGAAACCAATCGTGGTGAGGTTTTCTCGAAGCATTTTCAAGACCCGCAGGATCTTTTGACCGGCCTGTTTGGACTTGGGCTTGAGGAGTGGGTGCTGGCAAATAACGGAACGATTGAGGCGTTTCTGACGACAGCGGCAAGTTGCCTGCAGTCTTCGCGCAACGTTGGGGGAGGCGATGGATGTGGGGGAGGCATGGCAGGATGCTGAGTGGATGCATGCATGGATGTGACCCTTCGCATCGGAAGGGGCATTGGCAAGTCCGCGCCGTCGCCACCTCGGCGAGCTGGCGCCGCTACGGGCTGCTGGGCTTCAGCGCAGCGTTCAGCTTCTCCGCCAAGGCGCCGATCCGCGCCTGTTGCTCGTTCGTCAAGGCGATGTAGTCGTCGGCAATGTTGAGCGCCGCCGTGATGGCCAGATCATCGAGGTTGAGAACATTGCCGGCCATCTGCAGCTCGCGCATCCGCTCATCCACATGGCTGGCGGCGGCTATCAGCGCCTCCTGCCGACCGGATTCGCAGCGCACCCGGTATTCCCGCCCGAAGATGGTCACAGCCACCCTGATGCCCTTGTCGTCCATCAAAGGGCGCTCCAGTCCCGCTGCAAGGACTTATAGCGCATGATCGGGTTCATTTCCGTCCAGTCGCCGTAAGCCGCCGCGCCCTAGTCCTGCCGCAAGGACTTGTAGCGCATGATCAGGGTTTCCAAGCGGGATTTCGCCATCTCGATCTTGTTGATGAGCGCGGCCCGTTCAGCGGACCAATCCTGCTGCTGACGCCGCAATGCCGCGTTTTCCTCGGCCAGCCGCCGGCTCAGGCCTACAAGCGCGTCGACCTTGGCCTCCAGCCCGTCCCAGGTTTCGCATCGGTCGCTGCTGAAATCGCCTTCCTTCATTGTCAATGGAATCCACAGCCCGCCCGCAGTGTACCCCACAAGAACGCTCAACCCCCAATGAGACTCACGGAACCTCTGAACAAGCGCATTCGCCCCGCGCCCCGCTGTTTGCGGCCGGAGATGGCGTTGCGGCCATGGGAAGGCAACCCGCAGCGCGGCAGGGGCTCCACAGTTCGCACGCCGCCGGGCGCCCTTGGGGCGGGCCTTTAGGCGCTTGCGGCGTTGCGGCTCATTTTGTGGCTCCTGCCATACGGCTTCGCCGCGCCTTGCCATCAAGCCACCTACTCAATCGGCCTCTCCCCCTTGGTCGCCTTGTCCCCTTCGGCGACGAACCACGGCTCCTCTTGTGCTGTCCCGCAAGTAAGTGGGTTTTAGCCGCCAGGCCGTTTTGGCTCCCGGCAAGGCGCGACGACGCCATGTGGCAGGCGGCACTCAAGGAGGAGCAACGCGGCCGGGGGCCAAAGGGGCCACGAACAATCACACATACTTGCGGGACAGCACACTTTGGCCATCGGGGACTTGTTTAGAGGTTCCTCAACGCATCAGACGGCCCGCAGCAAAGCTGCTAGCATAGCCGTCCGCACCTGCTTAAGGCCCGTCGCCTTGGTCGACCTCATGCTGTTGGCGGAACGCGCCATCCGTTTTGTTTCCGCGGCGGAGCTGCATGGGGCCGTTTGCGGGCTGGCGGCGGGCCAGGCGCGGGGCCATCGTTCTGAGATCGATGCGGAGGTGTTGGTGGAGGCCCTGAGCGCGTTGCTGGGCAGTGACGCCCTGCAGGATGAAGAGAGCCTGGAGGCGTTTTTGCAGGCTAGCCTAGCCGCGCTGTTTGCTGAGGATCTAAGCTTTCAGCCGCTGCTGCCGACGGATGATGCGCCGCTGGCGGTCAGGGTTGAAGCCGTGGCGGAGTGGTGCGGCGCTTTCGCCGCGGGCTACGGCGCCTGCCAGACAGCCGCAGGCGACCTTATGGAGGATGGCCAGAGCGATGAACTGCTCGCTGACTTTGTCGCCATCTCCGGCGCGCAGGCCGAGGAGCAGGACGATGACGAGGCCGAAGCGGCCTTGGTGGAGCTCACGGAATACGTCAAGGTCGGGGCGCTGCTGCTGGTCTCGGGGGCTGGGGACCATGGCGGGGATTAGCCAAGCCGAGTTCGCCCATCGCCGCCGCCAGTTGCTGGGCGCAATGGCGCCTGGAACCATTGCCATCATTCCGGGCGGTGGACTTTTTCGCCGGGATGGGGATGCGGCGCCCAGGTTTCGCCAAGACAGCGACTTTTGGTATTTGACCGGCTTTACCGAGCCGGGGGCGATGCTGGTGCTGCGCCGGCATCCGTTGGATGCCGGAAACGAACAGCCTGGGAAGGACGAAGCGATCCTGTTTTGCCAGGCGCGGCAAGCGCGCGACGAACTGTACAACGGGGAGCGCTTGGGGCCGGAGCGGGCGGCGCAGGCTCTGGGCGTGGATGCGGCCTTTCCGGCATCCGCCCTGGAAGATCATTTGCCCGCGCTAGTCGGCGCGGCCGAGGCCGTCCATTGCTCCTTGGGGGAGGAGGCGGGCTTCGACCGGCGGCTGCTCGGTTGGCTGGCCGCCGCCCGCGCCCAGGGGCTGGATCCGACCGGCGAAGTGCGCAACCTGAAAGTCAAACTGCACCAATTGCGCCTGTGCAAGTCCAAGGCGGAGCTGAAGCTGATGCGCAAAGCTGCGGCGATCACGGTGGATGCCCACTTGCGCGCTCTGAAGCGCTGCCGGGCCGGCTTGACGGAAGCGGATCTGGAGGCGGAGCTGCTGTACGCCTGCCGGCGCGGCGGCGCACAGGGCATGGCCTATCCCCCCATTGTGGCCGCTGGCGCCAACGCCTGCGTGCTGCACTATACGGCCAACAGCGCGGCCCTGAATGGGGAAGACCTGGTGCTTATCGACGCCGGTTGCGAATACCAACACTACGCCGCCGACCTCACCCGCACCTTTCCCGTTGGCGGCCGCTTCACGGCGGTTCAGGAAACCCTATACGCCATCGTGCTGGAGGCGCAGCGGCAAGCCATCGCCGCCTGCCAGCCCGGCGCTTCCTTTGCGGCGCCGGACGAAGCGGCGCTGGGCGTCATGGAGGACGGCCTGCAGCGCTTGGGCTTGCAGCCTCCATTGGGGGAGGGGGAAGCGGGCGCTCAGGAGGCCGGACGGCATCCGTTTTGCCCCCACGGCACCTCCCACTGGCTAGGCCTGGATGTGCACGACTGCGGCGGCGACCGTCCAGTGGGTTTGCGCACCCTGGAGCCGGGCATGGTGCTGACCGTGGAGCCCGGCCTATACATCCCCAGCGACGCCCAGGGGGTTGCCGCCCCCTGGCTGGGCACGGGCGTGCGCATCGAGGATGACGTGCTGATCACGGCCAGCGCCCCGGAGGTTTTGACCGAAGGCGCCCCCAAGGAGGTTGCGGAACTCGAACGGGCGATGGCGCGTGGCTGAGGTTGGCGGCGAAGAATTCGCAGCCGTCATCGTCGGCGGCGGCTTGGTGGGGGCGTTGGTTGCACTGGGTTTGGCGGATTCCGGCCGCCGGGTGGCGTTGCTGGAGAAGCAGCGTCCCCGTGCGCACTATGGCCGGCTGGGCGTAGATCTGCGCCCGGTGGCCCTTTCCGCAACGTCCCGGGATCTGCTGCGCGAGGCGCAGCTTTGGCGAGGCTTGCGGCCGGCGCCCTTTGTCGCCATGCGGGTATGGGAGGAGCGGGGCACGGCCCGCCTGTGCTTTGACGCGGCTGATGTGGGACGCGCCGAACTGGGGTGGATCCAGGAATCCGGTCCTCTGGCGGAGGCGGCCTGGGGGCGGCTGGAGCGGCACGGGAATGTGACCCTCATCCTTGGCGAGCCGCTGGCGGGCGTGGCGCCGGCCGCCGAGGCGGTGACCTTGGCCATCGCCGGGCGCAGCTTGCGCACCCCCCTGCTGGTGGCCGCTGACGGCGCCAGCTCGTCTGTGCGGGAACGCCTCGGCGTCAAGACGGATGTGCGGGACACCGGCCAAGTGGCGCTGGCCAGCATCGTGCGCACTTCCGGCAACCACGAACAAACCGCCTGGCAGCGCTTCCTGTTGGATGGCCCCCTGGCCTTGCTGCCCTGTGCGGACCCGCAGACCGCCGCCTTGGTTTGGTCGCAATCCCCGCACAACGCGGCCCGCCGCAAGGCCATGGGCGAAGCGGCCTTCCGTGCCGAACTCACCCGTTTGTCGGAAAGCTGCATTGGCGAGATCCTGGCCGTTGACGAACGCCTGAGCTTTCCCTTGAGGCAAAGCGTAGCCGCCTCCTTCAACCCCCATCCCCGGGTGCTTTTGGTGGGAGAAGCGGCGCGGGTAGTGCATCCCCTGGCGGGGTTCGGCCTGAATTTGGGCCTTGAGGATGCTGCGGGCCTGCTGCGCCGGGTCAAGGGAGCGTTGGATCCGGGCGCACGGGGCCTGTGGCGCGATTTCGCCCGCCGCCGCCGCATCCGCTCACTGGGCATGGTGCGTCTGCTGGCGGCCCTGCAGGGCGCTTACGCTCTGCCGCAGCCGCCGCTGCAGTTGCTGCGCAATTTGGCGGTGCGTGCGCTCAATGAGAGCGCGGCCATCAAGCGCCAACTGGTAAACGAAGCGCTTGGGCTGGGGCCCTTGGCGCAAAGACTGCGGTGACACAAGCATGACGCGGAAGCTCCGCAAAACAGCCCTGCACGAAGCGGCTTTGCAGGACGGGGCCAGGATGGCGCCCTTTGCCGGCTGGCTCTTGCCGCTGCACTTTGGCTCCCAGGTCGATGAGCACCATGCCGTGCGCAACGCGGCCGGCTTGTTTGACGTGTCCCACATGGCGGTGCTGGATATCGTCGGCCCCAGCGCCTTGGCTTTCCTGCGGCTGATGTTGGCCGGGGATGTGGCCCGTTTGGGTCAGGCGGGCGAAGCGCTCTACACAGTTCTGCTGAATGAGCAGGGGGGCGTCATCGACGACCTCATCGTCTATCGGCGTCCGCATGGCTACCGCTTGGTGGTCAACGCCGGCCGCAGGGAGGCGGTGGGCGCTTGGCTGGCGGCCCATGCGCAGCAGGGTGCGCAAGTTGTGCAGCGGGATCTGTCCATGCTGGCGTTGCAAGGCCCCCGCAGCTTGGAAATTGCTGCTGCGGCGCAAGGCGCCGGCGCGCTCGACAGCCTCAAGCCCTTCCGGGCCAAGGATGTGGGCGTCGCCATGATGGCCCGCACCGGCTACACCGGCGAAGACGGCGTGGAGATTCTGTTGCCCAACGATGCGGCCCCGGAACTCTGGCGGAGGCTGGTGCGGGCCGGCGCCCAGCCGTGCGGCCTGGGCGCCCGGGACAGCCTGCGGCTGGAGGCGGGCTACCGGCTGAACGGCCAGGACATGGACGAAGCCACAACGCCCCTGGAGGCGGGGCTTGGGAAGTGCGTGCATTGGTCCCCGCAGGATCGGGACTTCATTGGCCGCCGCGCCCTCGACGCCCAGCAGGCGGTCGGGCCGTCCAGGGAGCTGTTTGGCTTGGTGCTGCGGGGCCGGGGCGTCATGCGCCCGGGGCATCAGGTTGTGGCGGAGCAGGGGGAAGGTGTGGTCACCAGTGGTCTATTCTCTCCCAGTTTAGGCTACAGTATCGCTTTGGCGCGGCTGCCGCGCGGCGCCAAGGGGGCGGTGCAGGTATTCATCCGCAACCAGCGGAAGCCCGCGCAACTGGTGCGGCCTCCTTTCGTACGGCGCCGCCGGGCGGCGTTTCAGGAAATCGTTTAGCTGTTCAGGAGTCAATGTTGAGCGAAACACCCCAGGAATTGCGCTACACGGGTACCCACGAGTGGGCCAGACTGGAGGATGGCGCGGTCACCGTAGGCATCAGCGACCATGCGCAGGACGCCCTTGGAGATGTGGTGTATGTGGAGCTGCCGGAGCTTGGCCTGGAGGTGCAGCCCGGTGAGGAAGTGGCGGTGGTGGAGTCCGTCAAGGCCGCTTCCGACGTCTGCGCACCGGTGGGCGGCATTGTCAGCGCCGTCAACGAACGTCTGGACGATGCGCCGGAGACCGTCAACCAGGACCCATATGGGGATGGCTGGTTTTTCCGGATCGCGCCCAATGACCCCAAGGAGCTGGAGGACTTGCTGAACGCGGAGGCCTATCAGGAAATTTGCGCTTTGGAGGCGGATCCCAGCTAAAGCCGCAAGCGCCGCGCCCATGCCGTTCATTCCCCATACCGCCCAGGACATCCAGGCCATGCTGGATGAAATCGGCGTGGCGGATCTGGATGAGTTGTTCGACGAGATTCCCGCCAGCCTGCGCAGGGCGCAATTCAGCCGTTCCAGCGAATCCTTGAACGAAATGGAGGTGCTGCGCTGGATGGAGGACCGCGCCGCCCAGGATGCCGGCTTGGTCTGCTTCGCCGGCGCCGGCTGCTATGACCACCATGTGCCGGCCGCCGTGTGGGACTTGGCCAGCCGCGGCGAGTTCATGACCGCCTACACCCCCTATCAGGCGGAGGCGAGCCAAGGCGTGCTGCAGGTGATCTTCGAATACCAATCCATGATGTGCGCCCTTACCGGCCTCGATGCCTCCAACGCCAGCGTCTATGACGGCGCCTCGGGCCTCGCCGAGGCGGTGTTGATGGCGGTGCGGGCACTCGGCCGCAGGAACCCTTCCCGCCGCATTTTGATGGCTGGCGCCGTGCATCCGCACTATCGGGCTGTGGCCCACAACATAACCGTCAACCAGGGCATTGGCATCGAGGCGCTGCCCATGAAGGAAGGTCTGGTGGATCTGGATGCTTTGCCGGATGCCGGGGAGTTCGCGGCCTTGGTGGTGCAGCAGCCCAACTTCTTCGGCGGCATCGAGGATGTGGCCACCCTGACCGATTGGGCGCACGCCCGGGGCGCATTGGTCATCGGCGTGGTCAACCCGCTTACTCTGGCGGTTCTTCAGCCGCCGGGTGCCTGGGGCGCCGCAGGCGCTGACATCGCGTGTGGAGACGGCCAGCCTTTGGGTGCGCCCATGGCCTCGGGGGGGCCTTCCTTCGGCTTCATCTGCACCAAGATGAAGCATGTGCGGCAACTGCCCGGCCGGCTGGTGGGGCAAACCGAAGATCGGGAAGGCAAGCCCGGCTACGCCCTAACCTTGCAGGCCCGGGAGCAGCACATTCGCCGGGGCAAGGCCACCTCCAACATCTGCACCAACCAGGGCCTGCTGGTTACCGCCGCCGCCATCCACATGGCCATCCTGGGTGCCCAAGGGCTGGCCGAAGCAGCCTGCGCCAGCCGCGCCAACACGCTGGCCTTGGTGCGGCGGCTCACCGCCGTGCAGGGCGTTCGCCAGACCTTCCCCGGCCCTTTCTTTCACGAGTGCGCACTGACCTTGCCGCGCCCGGCGCAGCCAGTGCTGGACGCCTTGGCGGAAAAAGGCATTCTGGGCGGCGTTGCCCTGGGGCAATTCCGCTCGTCCGGCCGTTCCCGCGCTGGCGGGGCAATGGACGTTTCAGCAACGCCCGATGTTCCCGAAGGCGCACCAGACGGCGCCGACGACGGGATGTCCACGAACGACCTTCTGGTGTGCGCCACGGAAAAACGTACGGAGGCGGACATCGATGCCTATGCCCGGGCCTTGGCGGAGGTGCTGGCATGACAACCATCTTCGCCTTGGGCCGGCCGGGGCGCAGCGCCGGCGCACAGCGGCCCACCTCCGCGCCCAATGCGCTGGCGGGCTTGCCCGCAGCCGTCCTGCGCGAGGAGGCGCCGGCCTTGCCGGAAGTCTCCGAACTGCAGGCGGTGCGCCATTACACCAACCTTTCCGCCAAAAACTTTTCCATCGACAACCAGTTCTACCCCTTGGGTTCCTGCACCATGAAGTACAACCCCCGGGGCGCCCTCAAGGCCGCCAGCCTGCCGGGTTTTCTGCAGCGCCATCCTTTGGCCCCAGTGCGGGTGAGCCAAGGCTTCATGGCCTGCCTGTTTGAACTGCAGGAAATTCTGAAGGACATCACCGGCATGAAGGCGGTGTCCCTGACGCCCATGGCCGGCGCCCAGGGGGAGTTTGCCGGGGTGGCCATGATCCGCGCCTACCATCAGGCGCGTGGGGACGCGCAGCGCACGGAGATTCTTACGCCCAACGCCGCCCACGGCACCAATCCGGCCACGGCGGTGATGTGCGGCTTTCGGGTGCGGGAAGTGGCGGTGGACGCCGAGGGTGATGTGGATCTGGACGCACTCAAGGCGTCTGTTGGGCCCCAAACCGCCGGCCTGATGATGACCAACCCCTCCACCTGCGGCGTATTTGACCGGCAGGTGGCGGAGATTGCCCAAGTGGTGCATGAGGCGGGCGGCCTGCTGTACTACGACGGCGCCAACCTGAACGCCATCTTGGGCAAGGTGCGCCCCTACGAAATGGGTTTCGATGTGCTGCACCTTAACCTGCACAAGACCTTCGCCACACCCCACGGCGGCGGCGGTCCCGGCGCCGGGCCGGTGGGCGTGGGCGAGCGGTTGCTGCCCCACCTGCCCGTGCCGGTTGTGGCGCAAGGCCCGGATGGCTACCGTTGGCCCACGGAGCAGGACATTCCAGGCACCATCGGCCGCCTGTCAGCCTGGTCCGGCAACGCCGGCATCCTGCTGCGCGCCTTGGCCTACGCCCTGATGCTGGGCCGCACGGGCATGCAGCGGGTCAGCGACCATGCGGTGCTCAATGCCGCCTATCTGGCGGCTCGGCTGCGCAAGGCCGGCTTCACCTTGGCCTACCCCAGCCGCCGCGCCACCCATGAGTTCATCCTTACCTTGGCGCCGCAGGCCAAGCGCTTGGGCGTCTCGGCCATGGACTTCGCCAAGCGCTTGTTGGACTTCGGCGTGCACGCCCCCACTACCTACTTCCCCCTTATGGTGCCGGAGTGCTTCCTGATCGAGCCCACAGAGACGGAGTGCAAGGAGGAGCTGGACCATTTCGTGCAGGCCATGGCCGCCATCGTCGAGGAGGCGCAGGCGGATCCCGCATTCGTCAAGGATGCTCCCCACAGCCTGCCGGTGCGCCGCCTGGATGACGTCAAAGCCGCCCGGGAACTGAAACTGCGCTGGATGCCCTAGTGTCCTGCCCCATAAGTTTCTTGCATTTCAGAGCTCGCTCGGCGCGTCAATGCAAGGCGCGGC
>CAYGBY010000131.1:0-11085 GCA_964348115.1 uncultured Pseudomonadales bacterium | reverse complement strand
TTGTTCAGAGGTTCCCTAGTGTGCTGTCCCGCAAGTAAGTGTGATTATTCGTGGCTCTTTTGGCCCCCGGCCGCGTTGCTCCTCACGGCCTAGCGACTAAAACCCACTTACTTGCGGGACAGCACACTAGAATACGGCTTTCGCCAGGGAGATCGCGACGCCTATGCCGGCTGCTGCCATGGCTGATGCTACGCCGCCGAGAACCCACACCTTGATATTGCTGATGTCGGTCTTGGTGGCCATGTTCTTCTCGATGTGCTCGATGCTCACTTTGATTTTACCGATGTCGGTCTCTGTGGCCATGTTCTTCTCGATGTGCTCCGTACGCACTTTCACTTCGGCCATCTGTACTTCCAGGGATCTCAATCTGAGGTCAGTCCCTCCTCCTGAACCGCCGCCATTGGATTCTCCGAAAGCCTGAGCGGACTCGCCCTGAAACCTGCGAACATTCGCTAAGCCGCTCATTGCAGGTTCGCCTCTTCGACGTCGGTCAGCCACTCCCAAAGTTCCCGATTCGTGTAGCCGGAATAGGCCATGCGCAATTGAATCACGAACCCGGAGGCATCCGTGACCCGCTCGTCCCCGCGAAAGCCAACAGCCTCCGCGACCTGTTTGCTAAGCGCCGTCTCCGGCGCCCGTAGAAGGAAAAAACCATCGTTGTACTCGTAGGATCCTGGATATTTATCCAGAATGCGCTTCTTCACCTCCTCGTTGGAGTGGTGGAGCACAACCGCGAAGGCCTTGCATCTCATATCAATTCGCCTCGCTCGCTAGCCCGCTCGCTAGATTGCAGTGTATTCGTTTGAAATTCAAAAAAACACCGACGAACGGGCATGGATGCGCCGGAGGATGGGACAACGCCATCAGCGCAGGCTTGCATGGCAGTGCCCATTTACTTGCGCCTGAGAGCGCCGGATGCCGGAGTGAAAACGCCTGGGGAACCTCTTGACAAGTCGCGTTCGCTCAGTGCTCCGCTGTTTGCGGGTGGAGATGGCGCTGCGGCCAAGGGAAGGCGACCCGCAGAGCAGGTATTCCACAGTCCGTGCGCCGCGGGGCGCCCTTCGGGAGGGCCTAAACGACGCGCTGGCGGTGTTGCGGCTCATTGTGTGGGGCCTGCCACACGGCGTCGTCGCGCCTTGCCGGGAGCCAAAATGGCCTGGCGACTAAAACCCACTTGCTTGCGGGACAGCACACTAGCTGGCGTTGGCCTCTATGAAAGCCTTGACGCTGGCCATGTTGGGCGGCAAAGCGGTGCGGCGTTCGGGCAGGCCCTTGAGCGCCTCCAGGGTGGGATGGGTGGCTAGGGGCGCACCCACCGCGGCGTTTACGGTTTCTGGGAATTTGGCGGGATGGGCCGTGGCCAGGCAAATGACCGGGCCGGGAAGGTCCAGGCGCTGGGCGGCGGCCAGCCCCACTGCGGTGTGCGGGTCCGCTAGGTATCCAGTCTGCTGGTGGACTTGGCGGATGGTGGCCAAGGTGTCCCCGCTGTCGACCGCAGTGGCCAGGAACACAGCGTCGTCGGGACGCGGCAGGTTTGCCTCTCCGCCATTCTGGAAAGCGGCCATGAAGGCCTGCACGGCCGGCGCGTCGCCCTCTAGGTGGTAGTAGAGGAAGCGCTCGAAGTTGCTGGCCACCTGGATGTCCATGGCCGGGGAGTTGGTGAAGCGCACCTTGCCGCGCCTGTAGCAGCCGCCGGCGAAGAATTGCGAGAGTATGTCGTTCTCGTTGGTGGCGACGATGAGCCGGTGGATGGGAAAACCCATGCGCTTGGCGATGTAGCCGGCGAACACATTGCCGAAGTTGCCGGTGGGCACGCAGAAGGTCACCGGTCCGGGCGCCCGCAGGCTTGCGTAGCCGTAGTAGAACACCTGGGCCAGCACCCGCGCCCAGTTTACGGAGTTCACCGCGCCCAGCCGGTGGCGCCGCTTGAAGGCCAGATCCGCGAAGATGCCCTTCATCAGGTTCTGGCAGTCGTCAAAGCTGCCGTCGATGGCCAGGCAGTGCACGTTGGCGTCCGGCGTTGTGGTCATCTGCAGCGCCTGCAGGGGGCTGACCCGCCCGTGCGGATAGAGAATGAAGATGTCGATGCCCGGCTGGCCGCGCACGCCGGCGATGGCGGCGCTGCCGGTGTCTCCGCTGGTGGCGCCCAGGATGTTGAGGTGGGTGCCGCGGCCCTTCAGGATGTAGGCGAACAGCCTGCCGAGAAGCTGCAGCGCAATGTCCTTGAAGGCCAGCGTTGGACCGTGGAAAAGCTCCAGCACCTGCAGGTTCCCCACTGGCTGCAGGCGCACCACTTCCGGGCGGGCGAAGCTTGCGTAGGCGGCATCCACCAGAACGGCTTGGTCCGCTTGTGGAATGTCGTCCACGAACTTGGCCAGCACCGCCTTGGCCAGGGCGCGGAAGTCCAGTGGCCGCAGGGCGTCAAGCTCCCCGGCCAGGCTGGGAATGCGCTCCGGCAGCAGCAGCCCGCCGTCCGGCGCCAAGCCGGTGATGACCGCATCCTGAAACCCCAGGGGGGCGACGCCTCCGCGTGTGCTGATGTGGCGCATGAGACTAGCGGGCTCTCCTTGGGGCGACTGTCCGAGTGAATGCTGCCTTAAGTCAAGCATAGAAAAGCGCCCTAAGCGAGAGGCCCGCTTAGGGCGCTTGCTTTCCACCTCCCTCGTGGTGGTGCTGCGGGCTAGGTTTTCACGAACTCCGGGTAGGCTTCTATGCCGGTTTCGGCCAGGTCGGCGCCGGTGTACTCCTCCTCCTCGGAAATGCGGATGCCCATGGACTTCTTGAGCAGATACCAGACGATGAGGCTGGCGCCGAAGGTCCAGGCGAAGATGACCACGATGCCCAGCAGTTGCGCGCCCAGGGTGGCCTCCGGGTTGCTGATGCAGACCGCCAGCAAGCCCCACAACCCTGCTGTGCCGTGTACGGAAATGGCGCCCACGGGGTCGTCCACCCGCAGCTTGTCCAGCATGGTGATGGAGAACACCACCAGCACGCCGCCGATGGCGCCGATTAGGGCGGAGAGCTCAATGCTGCCGGCCAGGGGCTCCGCAGTGATGGACACCAGCCCAGCCAGGGCGCCGTTCAGCGCCATGGTCAGGTCCGCCTTGCCGAACAGCAGGCGCGCCGTGATGAGCGCCGCCACCAGGCCGCCGCAGGCGGCGATGTTGGTGTTGACGAACACCTGCGCCACGGCGTTGGCATCGCCGATGTTGCTGACCACCAGTTGAGAGCCGCCGTTGAAGCCGAACCAGCCAAACCAGAGAATGAACATGCCTAGGGTCGCCAAGGGCATGTTGGCGCCGGGGAGGGCGTTGACTTGGCCGTCCGGCCCGTACTTCCCTTTGCGCGGGCCCAGCAGCAGCACCCCGGCCAAGGCCGCGGTGGCGCCGCACATATGCACCACGCCGGAGCCTGCGAAGTCCAAAAAGCCGGCCTCATTGAGGGCGCCGGCGCCCCATTTCCAGAAGCCCTGCACCGGGTAGATGAACCCGGTCATCACTACGGCGAACACCAGAAACGCCCACAGCTTCATGCGTTCCGCCACGGCGCCCGAGACAATGGACATGGCCGTCGCCACGAACACCACTTGGAAGAAGTAGTCCGAACGGGCGGAATAATAGGTGTCGCCGTCGGAGGCCAACACCGCCTCCGGCGTATGCTCAGCGCCGATGCCGAGGCCCAGGATGGGAATCCAGGCGCCTTCGCCCGCCCCAGGATACATGATGGCGTAGCCGCAGATCATGTACATCAGGCAAGCAATGGCGAACAGCGCGACGTTCTTGGTCAGAATCTCGGATGTGTTCTTGGCGCGGACCATGCCTGCCTCAAGCATGGCAAAGCCCGGCGCCATGAACATCACCAACACCCCCATGACCAAAAAGTAGAAGGTGTCGAGCGCATAGTTGGTTTGAATGAGATCTTCCACGATCTTTTTCTCCTCTATATGGGCCGGCGGCTAAACCGCTTCCGGCCCAGTTTCCCCGGTGCGGATGCGCACCACTTCCTCCAAGGCGGTGACGAAGATCTTGCCGTCTCCCACCTTGCCGGTGTTGGCGGACTTGGTGATGCCCTCCAAGATTTGGTCGAGAAGCCCGTCGTCCACCGCGACTTCCACCTTCACCTTAGGCAGAAAGTCCACGACGTATTCGGCGCCTCGGTAAAGTTCGGTGTGGCCTTTCTGGCGCCCGAAGCCTTTGACTTCGGTGACCGTCATGCCTTGCACCCCGATGCCGGAAAGCGCCTCCCGCACGTCGTCGAGTTTGAAGGGCTTGATGATGGCTGTTACAAGTTTCATAGGTTGTCTCCTGGTTGGATGTGGAAGATCCCTGCTTGCGCGCAGGGATTTTCGCTCAATTACAGGCTCTTGGATACCGACAGCACCAGCGTGGCGTCGCACAGCTTGCTGCCGCCGAAGCACTCGGCCTTGCTCAGATCCGTGCCGACCAGCGCCACACCCCAATCCAGGCCCGCTGCCGGGGCGCTTAGGCCCACCGAGTAGTCGATGTAGGTGTCCTTGGGATCATCCGCCTCGCCGAGGCCGAAGGCGGCGCCGGCTGCCTTGCCGTCAAAGATGTTCCAGCCTAGGTGCAAGTCCAGGGAGACGGCCTCCGTCAAGCCGAAGGAGTAGTCCCCGTACAGGTACCAGAAGGTGTCCGTGCCGGCGAAGTAGTCGTTGGAGAAGGCCGCGCCAACGGTGAAGTCCTCGAAGCTCAGGCTGCCATAGACCTCCACGTAGTCCAGATCCGGCGAGGCGTCGTCCTCCGGGTAGCCGTAGTACAGCACCCCGACGTCCACGGATGTGCTCTCTGAAAGCGTCATGGCGTAGCCGCCGTAGTAGTCCACTTCAATGGTGCCGCCGGACCAGCCCCCCACGTTGGATGCCCAGGTGCCGAAATAGAGGCCAGAGTCCAGTTCTATGTCGAACCCGCCTTGAATGGCTTGCGAGCGGTCGCCTTGGGAGATGCCGCGGAAGCGGTAGTCCGTCGCATAGGCTACGTTGCCGGAAAATTCCGCCGCGGCTGCCGCGCCGCAAGCCAGAATGAGGAAGGAAAAGGTTACGAGTCTTAGTTTCATAATGTGCTCCAGTGGATGCCTGTGATGCCGCATGGGCGGCCCTTGTCGTACACGACGGGTGGAATCTGAATCAGGATTCGTGCCAACTTTCCTTTGGCGCGGCTGCCGGCGCCAACTGCGCTGGCCGTGCCCGAGCTGGTCCTTTGACCCAAGGCGCGTCCTTGCGCCCTCAAACAGAGGCGCCCGCCATGCTTTCGGTGGCGGGCACGCGCTTCGAGCCCTTAGCCGGGGAACGCGAGGGGCCCCGCCTCCCGTACGCGAAGGCCGAAACGCCGTCGTCAAGACGTCCAGACTGGCCAGCAGGCCCGCCCCCCGTACGCGAAGGCCGAAAGCACCCGCTGCACGGAGTTGCGGAAGCGGAGGCGTTCGCCGTACGCAAAGGTCAAAATCCGGCGCGATCATCACGGCTCTTGGCGCAGAATGTGGGCTAGGCGCGGTCGCCTTGGGCCGATGCCTGTTTCGCCCCATTTTGGTGCATCGCTCCGTGCAGTTTTGGAGCACTGCCACGCAGCCTTGTCGCACAAGCCGGGCAGACTTGCCGCACAGTCCTAGGCATGGAGGCGCAAGCCCCTTGGGCTTAGCATGGCGGCGTCCAAGGGAACCGCCTTTGCCCATGAGCATTCCGCCACAGGACGCATCACCACCAGCCGGGGCGCAGCGCGCGCCCTCCCAAACGCCGCCGCCGGGCGCCGCGGTGGCCACCAGGGCGCAGCTGGGGATGGCGTCGCCCCGCGTGACGGTGGAGACCCATGTGGGCGCCGGCCTGCCGCGCTTCACCTTGGTGGGGTTGCCGGAAACAGCGGTGCGGGAGGCTCGCGACCGGGTGCGCAGCGCCATTGAGAACAACCATTTCCGCTTTCCGCAAGGCCGCGTGGTGGTGAACTTGGCGCCGGCGGACTTGGCCAAGCAAGGCGGACGCTTTGATTTGGCCATCGCCATAAGCCTATTGGCCGCCACCAAGCAGATGGCCACGGAGCACCTGCACAGGTTTGAATTTCTGGCGGAGCTCAGCCTGTACGGCGCCTTGCGGCACACCAGGGGGGTGTTGCCGGCGGCCTTGGCCATGCAGCGGAAAGACGCCATCCTGGTGGTGCCGGAAGCCAATCGCGCCGAAGCGGAGCTGGTGGGCACCCGCACGCTCGCGCCCTGCGCGCATCTGGCCGATGTGCTGGACTTGGTGGCGGATCCGGACAAGTTCCGTCCTGCGCCGGCGCCAAGGCCAGCCGCGCCGCCGGCGGGCGCCAATCCCCTCAGGTTGGTGCGGGGCCAACTGGCCGCCAAGCGCGCCCTGCAGGTGGCGGCGGCTGGCGGCCACCATTTTCTCATGGTGGGGCCGCCTGGCGTGGGCAAGACCATGCTGGCCCGCAGCCTAGTGGGGCTGATGCCCAGGCTCACGGAGGCCCAGGCGCTGGAGGTGGCGGCGGTCTATTCCAGCGCCGGCCTCATCCGCGATGCCTATGACGTTACGCCCTGGCGGGACCCGCACCACTCCGCCACCGCCCCGGCCATCATCGGCGGCGGCCATAGGGCCGCCCCGGGGGAGGCTTCCCTAGCCCATCATGGGGTGCTGTTCCTGGATGAAATGCCGCACTTCCAGCCGCGGGTGCTGAACCTGCTGCGCGAACCCATGGAAACGCACCAAGCCACCATCACAAGGGCCAACTACCGGGTGACCTTCCCGGCCAACTTCCAGCTCATCGCCGCCATGAATCCCTGCCCGGCCGGCCGCGTATGCCAGGATGGCGCCTGCCGTTGCCAGCCGCGTCAGGTGCAGGCCTACCAAGCCAGAATCTCCGGGCCGCTTCTGGACCGCATAGACATGCAGCTGATGCTGGTCAACCTGCCCAAGGAGCTGCTGGCGGCACGTAGCTTCCAGCCCACGGACGTCGAGGGCATGGCGGCTGCGGTGGCGGCTTGCCGGCAACGGCAGCTAGGGCGCCAAGACCTTCTAAACGGGCGGCTGGCCGGGCCGGTGGCGGCGCGCAAGGCGCCCATCAGCGGCGCTGCGCAGAGCCTGCTGACCCAGGCGATAGACCGCTTCCGCCTGTCCGCGCGCAGCTACCACAAGATCATCAAGGTGGCCTGGACCATCGCGGACTTGGGCCAAGGTGAGTCCATAGGCCCCCCGGAAGTGGCCGAAGCCCTTAGCTACCGCGCCATCGATTGGGAGGGCATCAGCGGCCCCTGACCCGCATCTTGCCCCCAGCCCCTTGATAAGCCGCCGAACGTTCCTGCTTTTCAGCGCGTTGGCTGCAACCCGGGGGCCACCAGCGGCAACCGCCTTTGTCTGCGGGTTGGCACCATCCTGAAGTCGTCCACCAGCCCTCGGCAAAGCCCAATCTCGGGTTTGTCCCCTTGGACGCGCCCGTCCTGCTTCCCGTTCGCCATTCGCCTGGCCGTGGGCTTGATCGAGTCATCCTTCTTTCCCACTGCGGGCAGGTAGGCGCTAAAGGTGTTTATGAACATTCTGCGGAAGATTCCGCAATGTTCTGCGGCATCCCATGACCTTTTAGAAATTTCCTTTCAGGAGTGAACGCTTTGGGATGGTCCTGGTCTGCGGGCGGGGCGGCTTGCCGGCTGGAGGCGGTCCTGGGCCTACTTGGTTTTTACCCGGAGCGTCACCGGTGAATCCGCCAGATAGGCGATCTCCCTGTTCAGATCCAGTTTGGTCAAAGGGTGTTTGGCCAGCCAGTCCGCCGGCAGGGTCAGCACAAGCTGCGCCTTCTTGATGGCGGCGGCGATGTGGGGCGGGGGGGTGCCGCTGCGGCTGCGGTGCACAATGACCGCCAGGCGCAGCAGGGCGGCCAAGCGCAGTATGCGCTGCTCGCTGGAGAAGGGCGCATCGGCGACGCTGAACTTGCGCCGGTGCAGGCGCACCAAGGCGGCTAGCTGGCCTTGGTCCAGGCGCGAAAAACCAGGCATGTCCATGTTCGCCAGCAGGTAGGCGCCATGCTTGTGGTGCTGGCTGTGGGCGATGTCCATGCCGATTTCGTGCAGGTCCGCCGCCCAGCCCAGCAGCAGGCGGTCCTCGGCGGCCTGCAGTTGCCAGTGTACGGCCAACTGCGCCAAGAGGCCGAGAGCGGTGTCGCGCACCCGCTTGGCGTGCGGCTCATCGACATGGTAACGGCCCATCAGGTCGGCGACGCTGCGGTCCCTGATGTCCTGGTGATGCACCCGGCCCAGCAGATCCCAGAGCAGCCCTTCGCGCAGCGCCCCTTGGCTAACCTGCATGCGCTTGAGGCTAAAGGATTCGATGGCCGCCGCCGCCACCGCCAAGCCGCCTGGGAAGACGGCTCGACGCTCCCAGGACAGCCCGGGCAGGTCCAGGTTGTCCAAGTTGCCGGCCGCCACCATCCGCGCGATGATCTGGCGTACGCCTGCAGGCGAGATGCCTTCTTCGCCATCGCCCGGCAGGGTGGTCAGCACCTCCTGCACCGCCAGCAGCGTGCCGGAGGCGCCGATGGCCACATCCCAACCCGCCTCCAGGTACTGTTTGCGGATGCTTTGCATCTCGTGCTTGGCCTCGTCGATGGCGCGTCTGAACGCCTGCTCGCTGAGCAGGCCTGCGGGGAAGCATCGCTGGCTTAGGGAGACGCAGCCGATGTACAGGCTTTCCATCATCTCCGGCTGGGCGCGTCGGCCCAGGATGAACTCGGTGCTGCCGCCGCCGATATCGATGACCAGGCGGCGGTCATGATTGTCCTCCAAGTCGTGGGAGACCCCTAGGTAGATCAGCCGCGCCTCCTCCCGCCCGGAGATGATCTCCACCCGGTGGTCCAGAATCGCCTCCGCTTGGGCGATGAATGCCCCGGCGTCCTGGGCTTTGCGCAGGGCGTTGGTGCCCACCACGCGCACATTGTCCCGGCGCAGATGCCGCAGACGCTGCGCGAAGCGCTCCAGACAGTTCAAAGCCCGTCCGCAGGCTTCTTCGCCAAGCTGTTGCCGACTGTCCAGCCCCTCCGCCAGACGCACCATTTCGCGAATGCGGTCGATGGTCTGCAGGCGCCCGTTCACTTCCTGGGCGACGATCAGATGAAAGCTGTTGGAGCCGAGGTCGAGCGCCGCCAGCTCCTGTGCGGCGTCTTCAGACATGGTGCCTCCCCGCGCCATTGCCCGCCGCCAAGCCCTAGTCCGGCAACTCCAGCACCCGTTTGGCGATCACGTTCAGTTGGATCTCGCTGGTTCCCCCCTCGATGGAGTTGGCCTTGGAGCGCAGCCATTGGCGGGTGGTGGCGATTTCCCGATCGGTGAAGCCATGCCCATCCCATCCGAGGCTGGCGGCGCCCATGGTCTGCAGCATCAGCTCATACTTGCGCTTGTTCTGCTCCGTGCCGTAGTACTTGAACAGCGAGGCCAAGTGCCCGTTGGACTGGCCGGCCTTGGCCTCTTCCCCAGCCCGGGCCAGGCTCAGCTGAAAGGCGTGGTCGTTCATGCGGTGGCTGGACACCAGCAGGCGCAGCCCAGGGTCGCTGATGCGGCCGTCCTGCTCGCCCACATATTGCTTGGCCAGATCCTCCAGCTTGCGCCCGGACACGCCTATGGCGGAATTGCCGCCGATGCCGGCCACCATGTTGCGCTCGTGCTGCAGCAGGCGTTTGGCGATGGTCCAGCCTTTGTTGAGTTCGCCGACCAGGTTGCGCTTGGGCACCCGCACGTCGTCGAAGAAGGTCTGGCAGAAGGGCGAGGAGCCGCTGATGAGCTCGATGGGGGAAGTGGACACCCCTTCGGAGGCCATATCGAACAGCAGGAAGCTGATGCCCTGATGCTTCGGCGCTTGGGGGTCCGTGCGCACCAGGCAGAAGATCCAGTCCGCCTCATCGGCGTAGGAGGTCCAGATCTTGGCGCCGTTGACCAGATAGTGGTCTCCGCAGTCCTCCGCCTTGGTTTGCAGGGCCGCCAGGTCGGAGCCGTGGCCGGGTTCCGAATAGCCTTGGCACCAGCGAATCTCCCCGCGCGCGATCTTGGGCAGATGCTCCTGCTTCTGCCGCTCGCTGGCGAACTCCAGCAGCGCTGGCCCAAGCATCCAGAGGCCGAAGCTGTTCAGCGGCGTGCGCGCCCGGATGCGCGCCAGCTCCTCCTGCAGGATCCTGTCCTCCCGGTGGGAAAGCCCGCCGCCGCCGTAGGCCGCCGGCCAGCGCGGCGCCGTCCAGCCCTGCTCCGCCATGCGCTGCAGCCACAGCCTGGAGTCCGGGTTGGCGAAGCGCTCGCGCCGCCCGCCCCAAACGATCTCGTCCTCCGGCGTGGGCGTGCGCATGGACGGCGGGCAGTTCTTCTCCAGCCAGGCACGGGTTTCGGCCCGAAACGCCTGCAATTCAGACAAAGTGCGGCCCTCCTAGTGAATCCATCAGCGCATTTTAGTGCGCTGTGCCCTTGGGCGCCATAGGGCCGGTATTTCCGCAGGACTTTCCCACGCTAATTGTGTTGCGGAGGTGAGCGGGGTTGGATTCTGCGAAAGTGCTGTATTTCCGATAGTGGTTCGTTTGGATTTTAGGGCCTTGCTCCCGTTGGCGAAAAATTTCCAACTGAGCCACCGCGCCGCGATCAAGGTATATTTGCGCCCAATCCATAGGGGGAAGGCTTGGCCATGCAGCAGATTGACCAACAGGAATTCCGCACCACCTTGGGGCAGTTCGCCAGCGGGGTGGTGGTCGTTGCCGGCTGCCTCGACGGGGCGCCGGCCGGCTTTGCGGCGCAGTCCTTCACCTCGCTGTCCCTGGATCCGCCCCTGGTGGCCCTGTGCCCGGCCAAGACCAGCGTCAGTTGGCCCAAGGTGCGGGAGAGCGGCTGCTTCTGCATCAACATCCTTGGGGAAGGGCAGGGGGGGCTGAGCGATCTGTTCGCCCAGACGGGGGTGGACAAGTTTGCGGAAATCGGCTGGCCGCCCGGGCAAACAGGCTCCCCGGTGCTCGCCGCCGTGCTGCCCTACGTGCACTCCGACCTGGCCCAGGAGCAGGACGCCGGCGATCACACCATCGGCATCGGCCGGGTGGTGGACATGGGCGCTTTTGAGGA
>CAYGBY010000130.1:0-11134 GCA_964348115.1 uncultured Pseudomonadales bacterium | reverse complement strand
ACCGGCTCCAAGATGGACGAGGTCATCTACGAGGAGTTCAAGGGCACCGGCAACCAGGAATTGCACTTGGAGCGCAAGATAGCGGAAAAGCGAGTCTATCCCGCCATCAACATCCGCCGCTCCGGCACCCGCCGGGAGGAGCTCATCGTGCCGGACAAAGAACTGCACAACGTCTGGATATTGCGCAAGCTGCTGCATGACATGGACGACTTGGTGGCCATCGAGTGGCTGATCAACAAGCTGAAGAACACCAAGACGAACGAAGAGTTCTTCAACTCCATGCGCGGCAAGTAGCGTATGGCCGGGTGGCGACCGAGGCCGCCCGCGGGCTGTGCGTAAGCGGCATCGCGGGCCGCCGCCCAAGCGCGATCGTCAGGTCCCTTGGTGCCTTATGCGGGTTCCCTAGCTTCTGGCCGGCAGGGGCAGATCGGGCAGGTTTCCCACCGCTTTGACCAGCAGTTCGCTGCCGCGCGCAGGCTCTCCCAGGGCGCTTAGCAGGCGGCCCAACTCCGCCTGCGCCGCTGGCTTGGGGTTGCTGCGCAGGCTCGCCTCCAGATACACCCGGGCCTTGGGCCAGTCAGCATTCATCAAGGCCAGACGTCCGGCAGCCAGCAACAGCTCGCCGTCGTCCGGGCGCTTCTTCAGCCAACTCTCCACCCTGGCCTGCTGCTTTTCCGGGGTTGGGGAGCGCAGACGCCCGTACAGGCGCAACAGGTCGTCGCGCCAAGTGCGGTTCAGGGATTCGCGCAGCAGCTGTTCCGCGCCAGCGCCATCGCCGGTGGCATGCATTTTCTGCGCCGCCGCCAAGATCAACGCTGGGTCATGCTTTAGCGGCTTGGGGACCTGCCGCCAAGCCAGCAGGCCGTCGTCGGCCTCTATGCGCCACCGCCAAGCCTGGCGCTCCATGGCGTCCAGCGCGGCGGCGTCAAGCGCCCTGGCTTTGCGTGCGCTGGGCAGCAAGTCGATGAGGGGCCGCCAATGGCCCAGGCCCTCATGGGCGCGCAGCAGCCCCTGCACCACCAGTGGATGCCTCGGCGCTTGGGCCTGCAGGCTCTGCAGCGCCTGCAGGGCATCGGCCCATTGGCCCTTCTGCAGTTGGTTGTGCGCGGCGCGGATGCGCCGCTCCAAGCCCCAGGCGTTTAGGACGTTCCCGCCGCGCAGCAATTGGCCCAGCGTCTTCAGCGTCAAGCGCACTAGGGCGTAGGCGGCGGCCAGCAGCAGCAAGGCGAACCACAGGCTGGTCTCCAGCGCGGCGTCGCCATAGGCCACCAGCACGTAGCCGGCGTCCTGCATCATCATCAGCCCCAGCAGGCCGCCGAGAACGACCGCCGTGAGCAGGAGAAGCAGGACCGCCTTGCTCATTGCCGTGCGCGTTGCGCCTCGGCCAAGGCGGCGAGGGAGGCGGAGATGTCCGGCAGGGGGGCTTTCAGTTCCGCCTTCTGCAATTCCAAAAGGGCGTCCAGGATGGTTTGCACTTCAGGGGCCGCGGCGTCCAAGTGCTCCTGCGCCCAGGCGTGGGCGGTGTTCAGGCTGGTCGCGAAGACCAGCTGGTCGCGCCGCAGGGCGGCAAGCTGGGCCTGCTCGAGCATCAGGCGCAGATTGAGCTCCAAGTAAGCGGCTTCATCCGGCGCCAGCAGCGGCTGCGCCGCCGCATCCAGGCGGCGGAACCGCACCAGGCTGCGAAATTCCGCCGCCAAGGTGGCCAAAAAACCGTTGGCTGCAGTTTCCGATTGGTTGGATGGCGTGTCGGCGCCGGCTGCAGCGCTGGCGGTGCGATAGTGGCGGCGGGCCAGCGTCAGGGCGGGAAGCTCGCCCTTGAGCGCCTCCAAACGCAGATACAAGCCCTGCACATCCGCCGCGGACACTTGCTGCAGGGCCAGGATCTCCGCGTTCAACGCCGTTCTGACGTCATGCAGGGCAGGGTCCTCCAAGGCCGCCAGGATGGCGTCCGCGGCCTGCAGCATCTCCTGGGCGCTGGCGAAGTCCCGCTCCATCAGCAGCCGATGGTTCGCCGCCCGCAGCAGATGCCTTGCTTCCGCCAGCGCCCAGCCCTCTTGGACGGGCGGCGCTGTTGGCCGCGCTTGCGGCAGCGGTTTGGATAAGGACGCCTGCATGGCCTCCAGGCGTTCGTGTACCTCCCCCTGGCTGGCTTGCAGCGCTTCGCGCCACTGCTCCTCCTGTTGGCGAATGTTCCGCTCCAGATCGCGCCGCTCGGTTTGCGCGGCGGCCAGGCCTTGTTGGAGGGCGGCGTTGGGGTCCAGCCGCACCAGGACGAAATACAGGTAGCCGACCCCCGCCGAAGCGGCCAAGGCCAGCAGCAAGGCCAGCATGGCGGTGAGGCGGCCGGTGCGCTGCCTGGGCGCAGCGAGTGCGCGGACGCCCTCGGCATCGTACCCTGATGCTTGTCCTTGGTCCGCGGGAGGCGCTTTTTGTTCTGGCGCTTCAGTCATCCGCCCATTCCATTCGCGGCAGGGCCGCAAGCACTGCTTCGGGACTGGCCCCTTGGCATTGAACCACGTTGGCGACGCCAAGTTCGCCGCCCAGCGCCGCCACCCGGGGTGAGGGCGCCAACACCGGCGTCGTGCTTGCGCCGCCGAAGCTCGACCATACCTGCACTGCCTGGCGGAATCCATCGCCGCTGGAGACGATGATCGCGTCCACCACCCTTGGGTCTATGTTGGGGTGCAGGGGCAGCCGTTCATAGACATCCAGGCGCACCACCTCGGCGCCGCGCGCCTTCAGGGTTGGCGCCAGCAAGTTGCGGCCGCCGGCCCCCGTGACCAGCAGGATGCGCTGCTGCGAAGGGTTGGGCAATAGGTCCAACAGCCCCTCGCTGGATTCGATGGGGGCGCGTTTGGCTGGCGCCCCTGCCTCGTCCAAGGCTGCGGCGGTGCGGCGGCCGACGGCGTAGGCCCTATGGAAACAGCCTTGCAGCCGCGCTAGGGCCAGACGGACGCCGTGGACGGAGAGGAACAAAGCCGCGTCAAAGTGGCCCTCGGGCTGGGTGAAGTGGAGGGCTCGGGCCTTCAGCACGGGCGCCTTGATGGGGATATGTCCGGCTGCCGCCAGGACCGCCGCCAAGGCCGTGGCGCCGGGCTCCGAGCGGGTCACCCAGAGGGTTAAAGGGCCGCCGCGCCTAGGCTTAAAGCGGGACGTTTGACCAAGCAAGTTGGGCGCCTTGGCCGAGGTTTCAGGGGGCGGCCTGCCCAGCGCCGCGCAGTTCATGCAGGAGTTCAGCCGCGCCCTGGGCCTGCAGGCGGTCCACCACTGCGTTGACAACCTCGGTTTCCGTGCGGCCGACGGCTTGCGCCCTTAGCAGGCGTTTGCCGTCAGGGGAGGCCAGCAGCGCGCGCAGGGTCAAACGGCCCTTGCGGTTTTGCGCGTAGGCGGCCAAGGGCATGGCGCAGTCCGCGCCCAGCGCGGCGCTCACGCCCCGTTCGGCGGCAACGCAGGCCATGGTGGCGCGGTCCTGCAAGGGCTTCAAAAGGGCCAGGACTCTTGCATTGTCGGCAAGGCACTCCACGCCCAAGGCGCCCTGGCCGGCCGCCGGCAGGCAGCGGGACGGCGCCAGGGCTTCGGTGACCCGCCCAGCCCAGCCCAAACGGATAAGCCCGGCCACAGCCAGCATGATGGCGTCAAACTCCCCGGCGTCCAGCTTGCGCAGCCGCGTATCGAGGTTGCCGCGGATGGGCCGAACATTGAGGTCGGGCCGCAAACGCAGCAACTGCGCTTGGCGCCGCAGGCTCGATGAACCCACCGTGGCCCCGGCGGGCACGGCGTCCAGCCCCCCATGGGGGCTTAGCCAAGCGTCCCGGACATCCTGGCGATAGCCGATCACTGGCAGGGCGAACTCCGGCGCCAGCAGTGCCGGCACGTCCTTCATGGAATGCACCGCCAAGTCCGCTTCGCCCCGGGCCAGCGCCGCCTCCAGCTCGTTGATGAACAGGCCCTTGCCGCCGCTGGCGCTCAGGGGCGCATCCAGCCAACGATCGCCGGCCGTGCTAAGCGCCAAGAGCTGCACATTCAGGCCCGGATGCGCCCGCTGCAGCTCGGCTTTGATGGATTCCGCCTGCCACAAGGCCAGCCGGCTTGTGCGCGTGGCGATGCGCACCCTATCCATAGGCTGCGCCGCCGCGGACCCCTGATGGCGGCGCCGCCCGGCTTGGCGCCCAGCCAAGAGCCCGCCTTACCGCAGTGGCGCGGCGCCGGCTGACGCGGATGGGTGTGGGCAGATCCGCCAGCTTGAGTTGGTAGCACCTGCTGCTTTCCGAACGCTGCATCGCCACCACGTGCCTGATGGCCACCAGGGTGTGGCGATGCACGCGCAGCAGAATGCCTTGGAACTCCGCTTCGAGACTGCGCAGGGTTTCGTTGATCAGGGCCGCGCCAGTGGCGTGATGCATGGTGACGTACTTGTGCTCCGCTTTGAAATACCGTACATCCGCGATGGGCACAAGCTCAATGCCCCGGCGTGATTTGGTGGCGATTCCGTAGCGTTTTGCGCCCCTTTGCTGGGCTTGCAGGCTTTTGGCCGCGTTTCGGGATGGGTTGCGCACGCCGTTCTTCCAAAAAACCTGAGCGTAACCCCGTGCGGCTGGGGCTAATTCCCTTCGGCATGTAGGACATTGGCCATTCCACCTTTGCGCCAATGCGTCGGCGCCGTAGGCCATCAGCCAGTCCCTGCCGCCTGTGGTGGCGCCCTTGCCGCTATAATGGGTTCATGGGCAAGGAGCCAAAGTTGTTGCAGGGGCGCCTGCTGGAGGATCCAGACGCCTTCGTGGCCGCTTTTGGCGCGTCCGTCTCCTTTGACAAGCGCCTGTATAAGCAGGATATCCGCGGCTCCGCCGCGCACTGCCGCATGTTGCGCAAAATCGGCGTGCTTTCCGCCGATGAGGCGGCCGAGATCCTGGCTGGGCTGCAGCGAATACAGCAGGAAATCGAAGCCGGCGCATTCCAGTGGCGCACCGGGCTTGAGGATGTTCACATGAACATCGAGCATCGCTTGATCGAACTGATCGGCGCGGCCGGCAAGAAGCTGCACACGGCGCGCTCCCGCAATGATCAGGTGGCCACGGATCTGCGGCTGTACCTGCGTGAAGAGATCGACGCCCTGCTGGAGCTTGAAGATGCCCTGCTCACCGCCCTGCTGGATCTGGCGGAGCGCCACCAAGGCACGGTCATGCCTGGCTTCACCCACCTGCAGGTGGCCCAGCCGGTCACCTTTGGCCACCATTTGCTGGCTTGGTTCGAAATGCTGCTGCGCGACAAGGGCCGCCTTAAGGACTGTCGCCATCGGGTGAACCAGATGCCCTTGGGTGCCGCCGCCCTGGCTGGCGCCACCTTTCCCATAGACCGCGCCTTCACCGCCAGGGAGCTCGGCTTTGCAGAGCCGGCGCGCAACTCGCTGGATGCTGTCAGCGACCGGGACTTCGCCGTCGAATTCGCGGCCGTGGCGGCCATCACCATGATGCACCTCAGCCGCTGGTGCGAGGAGTTGGTGCTCTGGGCCAGCCAACCCTTTGCGTTCATCTCATTGCCGGATCGCTTCTGCTCCGGGTCCAGCATCATGCCGCAGAAGAAGAACCCGGATGTTCCGGAATTGGTGCGCGGCAAGGCCGGGCGCGTCTATGGGGATCTCACCGCGCTGCTGACCCTGATGAAAGGCCAGCCCCTGGCCTACAACAAGGACAACCAGGAGGACAAGGAACCGCTGTTCGACGCTCTGGACACGCTCAAGGGATGCCTCAGGGCCATGTTGGGCCTGTTGCCGAATGTCGCAGCCGATGGCGACGCCATGCGTCGCGCGGCCCTGGAAGGCTTCGCCACCGCGACGGATTTCGCCGACTATCTGGTGCGCAAGGGCGTGCCCTTTCGCGATGCCCACGAGGCGGTGGGCAGGGTGGTGGCCCATGCGGTGGAGCATGGCCTGAACCTGGAGGAGTTCCCCCTCGAGGGCCTTCAGGCGCTGGCGGGGCAGGCCGTTCAAGCCGACGTCTTCGCAGTCCTGCAAATCGATGGCGCCCTGGCCGCCCGCAGCCACATTGGCGGCGCCGCCCCCCAGGCCGTGGCCGCGGCCGTCCAGGAAGGCCGTCGCCGCTTGGCCTTGCCATGATGCTGCGGCGGGGCGTGCGGCGGACGGGCGCTTGGGTTCGCGGTTGGCGAAGCCGCTTGGCCGGGCGCATTGGCGGTTTGTGCCGGCGCTTGGCCCGCACCGGGCGTTTGGACGCTTGGCTGGCGCGCAGGCCCCGGCGGGTGGCCGAAAGGCGGGAGATTCCCGTGCGCAGCCTGCGTTGGGCATTGTCTGGGCTTGCCTTGTCCTTGGTGGCCACCTGCGGCCAGAAAGGTCCCCTGCACTTGCCGGAAGAGGAGGCGTCGGGCGCGGCGCTGGCTGGGTTCGCGCTTGCTCCGCACCGGCCGGTGCGTGGGCGCGCCATGATGACCGGCGCACAATCCAGGGAAGCGCCGCCCTTGCACGGGCGGACATGAGCTACCAGGTTCACCAAGGCGTCCTGTGCGCCGGGACCGTTTCCTTGGCGGACATTGCCCGGGCGGTGGGCACGCCCACCTACGTGTACTCGGCGCAGGCCATCGCCTTGCGCTACGCGCAGCTGCGCCGTGCGTTCGCCGCCATCCCCACGGACATCTACTATGCCGTCAAGGCCAACGCCAACTTGGCGGTCCTGCGCTTTGTGAAGGGTTTGGGCGCCGGTTTCGACATCGTTTCGGCGGGGGAGCTGCAACGCTGCATCGCCGCTGGCGCGGCGCCGGAAACCATCGTCTTTTCCGGCGTGGGCAAGTCCGTGGCGGAGATCGACTTGGGGCTGAAGCTGGGCATCGGCTGCTTCAACGTGGAAAGCGCCGCTGAGTTGGCCCGGCGGGCCAGCCGGGAGGAGCTGCTGGGCCAGCGCGCGGCGGGGGCCGGTCGCATGAACCCGGATGTGGACGCCGGTGCCCATCCCTACATCTCCACAGGGCTTAAGCGCAACAAGTTCGGCGTTGCCGCCCGCCAGGCGCAGGAAATGCTGCTGCAGGCCCATGCCCATCCGCATCTTCGGGCTCGCGGCCTAGCCTGCCACATCGGCTCCCAGATCGATCAGGCGGCGCCCTATCTCAGCGCCCTGCAGCGGCTGCTTGAATGCATGGATGCGGTGCAGGCCCAGGGCGTGGTCCTGGACCACATCGATATTGGCGGCGGCTTCGGCGTTACCTACCGAGACGAGACGCCGTTCGATCCCGCGCAGTTGGCGGCGGGGGTTGGGCGGCGTCTTGCCGGACGGTGCGTACGGTTGGCCATCGAGCCGGGCCGCTACCTTACGGCGGATGCTGGCGTGCTGTTGACCGAGGTGGAGTACCTGAAGCCCAGCCAGGCCGCGGGACAGCCCAATTTCGCTGTCGTGGACGCCGCCATGAACGACTTGCTGCGTCCGGCGCTGTACCAAGCCTGGCATGAGGTGGTGCTGGTGCAGGCACCCGCGGCGGAGGCCCGGGACGCCTGCTGGGACATCGTGGGCCCGGTGTGCGAAAGCGGCGACTTCCTGGCCCAACGGCGGCAACTGGCGTTGGCGCCCGGGGATCTGTTGGCGGTGCGTTGCGCCGGCGCCTACGGCATGGCGCAAAGCTCCAACTACAACAGTCGCGGCCGGGCGGCGGAGGTGCTGGTGCGCGATGGCGGCTTCAAGTTGGTGCGGCGCCGTGAGCACATCGACGACCAGCTGGCGCTGGAGCGCCTTGGCGATGTCTAGGCCGGCCTCGCAGCGCACGAGGACTAGGCTGCGCTTCGCCAAGATGCACGGCCTCGGCAATGACTTCATGATCATGGACTTGGTGACCCAGCGCTTCACGCCAACAGCCAAGTTGGTCAGCCGTTGGGCCGACCGCAGAACCGGCGTGGGCTTCGACCAGTTGCTCACCCTGGAGCCGCCCAGCATTCCGGACGCGGACTTCGACTACCGCATTTTCAATGCCGACGGCAGCAGCGCGGAGCAGTGCGGCAACGGCGCCCGCTGTCTGGCCCGCTTCGTTCATCTGTGCGGCCTGAGCGCGAAGCCGCATCTGGCCCTGCACAGCCGCGGCGGCTGGGTGCGCGCAGTCCTGGCCGGGCGAAATGTGGAGTTGGAACTGCCGCCGCCCAGCACCGAAGCGCAAGACATTCCCTTTCTGGCGTCCTTCGCCGCTGACGCGGCGCGGCTTCGCCAAGGCGCGCCCGGTGATGCCGTCTTGGCGCATACCCTGCACACCGGCAGCGGTGCTTGGCAGGTGACCCCGGTGTCTCTGGGCAACCCGCATGGAGTGCTTTTCGTGGCGGACATCGCAACCGCGGATGTGGGCCTGTGCGGCGCCGAGCTCAGCCGCCACCGCTGCTTCCCGGAAGGCGCCAACATCGGCTTTTGCGAGATTGTGGATCGCGGCTACGTTCGCCTGCGGGTGTATGAACGGGGCGTGGGCGAGACCCGCGCCTGCGGCACCGGCGCCTGCGCGGCGCTGGTGGCGGGCCGCCTGCATGGCAAGCTCGATGGGGTGGTGAAGGTGTCCTTGCCCGGGGGCAAGCTGCGCCTGCGTTGGCAGGGCCCCGGCGCCCCGGTTAGAATGTCCGGCGCCGCCACATTGGCTTATGAAGGCGTCATCAAGGCATGACCAAGGCAGCGTCCGAGGCGACGCAGCTGCACCTCTCGCCGCAAGAGGTCGTCGGCTTTCTGAAGAGCAACCCGGATTTCTTCTCCGAGCGCACGGAACTGCTCACGGAACTGGTCCTGCCCCATGAATCCGGCACCGCCGCCTCCCTTATCGAACGGCAGGTGGCGGTGCTGCGCAAGCGCTCCGTTCAATTGCGCCGGCAGTTGAACGAACTGCTCGCCGCCGCCCGCAGCAATGATGTCCTGTTCGCCAAGGTGCGCACCTTAACCTTGGCTTTGCTGGACGTTTCCGCTTGGCACGAACTGAATGAAGTGCTGGCCACCCATCTGCTGGCGGACTTCGATGCGGATTTCGTTTGTTGCCACTTGGCGGGCGCGCGCCCGAACCTGGATCACCTGCTTGGCCATGCGAATGCCCTGCCGACCGCGGCCCTGCTGCGCAATGCCCAACCCGCATGCAGCGCCCTGCGTGCTGAGGAGCTCAAGCGCATCTTCCCGATGCAGGATCATGAAGAGGCCGGCAGCGCCGTGCTGGTGCCGCTGCCGTTGCGCTCCGGCGAAGGCTGCCTCGCGGTCGGCAGCCGCGACCCGGGGCGTTTCACCGCGGACATGGACACCCTGTTTGTCGGCTACATCGGCGATGTGCTGGCGCGCATCATCGACCGGCTGGAGTTGCAGGCGGTGCGCTGATGGATGCCGAAGTCGGCCGCTTCTTGGACTACCTAAAGTTTGAGAAACAGTATTCCCCCAACACCCTGTCCGCCTACCGACGGGATATCGAGGCCTGCGCAGCGGCGGTGGATGCGCCTTGGGGGCAGGTGCGGCCCCAGCAGCTTGCCAACTACCTGGCCCAGCGCCATGCCCAAGGGTTGAGCCCCCGCTCCCTGCAGCGGCTGCTCTCCAGCCTGCGCAGCTTCTTCCGCTATCTGGAAAAGCAAGGCGTCGTGCAGGGCAACCCCGCGGCCGCCGCCAAGGCCCCTAGGCGCAAGAACCGCCTGCCCGCCACCCTGGATGCGGACCTGTGCGCGCAACTGCTGAACTTCCAGCCGAAAAATGCGCTTGAGAAGCGCGATCTGGCCATGATGGAGCTGTTCTACGGCAGCGGCCTGCGCTTGAGCGAACTGGTGCAGGCCAATGTCGGCGATGTGCAGTTGGCCGATGGTCTGGCCCGGGTGACCGGCAAAGGCAACAAGACCCGCATCGTGCCCTTGGGGCGCCGATCCATCGCCACCCTGCGGGCCTATCTGCAGACCCGGGCGGCGCCTAGGGAGGAACGGGGCGAAGACGCGCCAGCGCCCGGCAGGCACCCGCATCTGCGGACCCGGGCGGTGGCGCCTGGGGAGGAACCCCTGTTTCTGAGCCGGGATGGCCGGCGCATCAGCCGCCGCAGCGTGCAGCAGCGGCTCAAGCGTTTGAGCCGCATGCGTTTGGGCAGCGACTTGCTGCATCCGCACATGCTGCGGCACAGTTTCGCCAGCCATCTGCTGGAGTCATCGGGGGATCTGCGCGCCATCCAGGAGCTGCTGGGCCATGCGGACATCGCCACCACGCAAATCTACACGCACTTGGACTTCCAGCACTTGGCCAAGGTGTACGATGCGGCCCACCCGCGGGCGGAAAGGCAACCGGATGCCGCCCATAGCCAGACTGGCGAGCGGCCGGATCCCGTCGCCTGAGCCACCGCCCCCCCGGAGGACGCAGATTGCCGCGCATTCGCCTCATCACCTTTGACCTGGACGACACCCTGTGGAACGGCGCCAAGGTCATCGCGGGCGCCCAACAACGTCTGCAGGCCTGGCTGGAGGAAGCCGCTCCCCCGGCCGCCCGCCTGCACCGCGACCGCGCCAACGTCGCCCCCATATACCAAGCGCTGTTGAAAGATCAGCCTCAGCTCGCCCATGACCTGTCCGCGCTGCGTCAGGCAGTTCTGCGGCGGTTGCTGCGCCGCGCCGGCTACGGGGAAGTGGTGGCCGCGCGGCTGGCGGCGCGCGGGTTCGCCGTGTTCCTGAAGGCGCGCCACGAGGTTGAATTCTTCGCCGACGCCTTGGCGGTTCTTGACGCCCTGTCCAGGCGCCACAGGCTTGGTGCGCTCACCAATGGCAACGCGGACCCGAACCGGCTGGGGCTGGATCGCTATTTCTCCTTCAGCTTCAGCGCCGCCGATGTGGGCGCCATGAAGCCGGCGCCTGATTTGTTCCGCCGTGCGCTGGACCATTGCGGCGTGCGCCCATCGGAAGCCGTGCATGTGGGGGATCATCCTATCAATGACATAGCCGCCGCCGCCGATTTGGGCATGCGCACCGTTTGGCTCAACGGCCCGCAGCAGCAGCCCAGGCCTCAGGACGGGGCCGGCAAGGCGGCCACTGTGCAAGTGCAGCGCCTCAGCGAGATTCCCGAAGCCATCGCCATGATGGAGCCGTAGCAGCCGCCGATGCCAGTCCAATAACGCTAGGGAACCTCTGAACAAGTCGCGTTCGCCCAGCGCCCCGCTGTTTGCGGGC
>CAYGBY010000129.1:2323-11165 GCA_964348115.1 uncultured Pseudomonadales bacterium | reverse complement strand
ACAATGAGCCGCAACACAGCCAGCGCGCCCTTTAGGCCCTCCCGAAGGGTGCCCCCGCGGCGCACGGACTGCGGAATCCCCGCCGTGCTGCGGGTTGCCCTGCCATGGCCGCAACGCCGTCTCCGCCGGCAAACAGCGGGGCGCTGGGCGAACGCGACTTGTTCAGAGGTTCCCTAGGCGTCCGTCGGGTGCTGATGGACGCGTGGGCGGCCTGGAGGCCCAGGTTGGCCTGATGATTCATGGCCGGCAGCCCGTGCGTGGGAAGGGGCGCCGTCTTCCTTGGCGTTGGACGGGACGCCGGGGGGTGTCCGCGGCCTGGGTCGGACTTCACGGCAGCCCGGTCCCGGCGGCGCTACAGGGCGAACTGCACCCAGCCCCACGCCCGGGTGGCGTCCAAGGCGGTGTCGCCGGCGTTCATGGCGTTGTTGTCCGCTTCGTAGTTGGCGAACTTGACGCCTAGGGTGAAACGCTCCTGAATTTGGGTGGTGGCCATCAGGCCCCATTCCCGGCCGTAGTCAAAGCCGCCTTTGTCGGCGCGGAACTCGTGCCAGGCGAACGTCAAGGACAGCCGCCCAACCTTGGCGATGGCCGTAACGTAGGTATCCTTAAGGCCGTTGGGCGGGGTGGCGAGAAACTTGTCCGTCCAGCCTTGATAAGCGTGCAGCGTGGCAAGGGGGGTGCGGAAGCCGTTCCGGCCATCTCCTTCCTGCACTTCGTGGGTCAACTTCACCGTCAGGTTGCGCCAATTGGGCAGTTTGACGCCGGCATCCACCATCCAATAGCGCAGGGAGATGTCGTCCCTGGGGTTGCTGCCGGCGTCTTTTTGGCTGGCGCCCTCCATGGCGTAGATCAGGCTGGCGGCTTCGCCGATGGCCTGTTCGCCGGACATGCGCAAGCCGAAGGTGCGCGTGGAGAGGCTCACCGCGTTGGTGAAGTCCAGGTCGTAGGCGTAGGCTTCGAAATCCAGCGCTTCTGTGGAGTGGACAATCCGGCCCACCAAGGCGTCCAGGTCATGGTCGCTGCGGTTGGGCAGCCGGTTTTCCTCCCCGAAGATGCGGTTGACGTTGTGGATGTAGCCGGCGTTGACGGTCAGGCCTTGCAGGGATCTGTTCTCCAAGTGAAAGCCGTCATAGGACTGGTGGTTTTGCCGCCACAGCACGTTGCCCAGGTAGCGGTGGAAGGGGGTGGGGCGATGCGTGATCTCCTGGCGCCCGTAGCGCATGGTGGTGTCGGGAATGCCGGTGAACTGGATGTAGGCTTGGTTGATTTCCGTGCCGTGGGGGTCCGCAACCACAGCGTACTGGTTTTTGCCGTTGGCCCCGCCGTCGTTGAAGGTCTCCTTGCCTACGACAGAGACATGCTCGATTTCGGCAACCACGCTGAAGCCTGAGACTGCAGCGCTGCTGTAGCCGAGTGCGGCGCGCACAGTGGAGGCCTTGGCGTTGCGGTTGATGTTGTCGTCGACGTGCTCAAACCGATAGCGCAGATTCAGATCCCAGCTTCCCTGCGTCCAAGCGGGGTGTTCGTTCGCCAGCGCTTGGCTCCCTACGGCGCAAGCCATGCCGATTAGACTAAGAGTTTGAAGGATGTTGGCCATTGCTGCTCTCCAGCGCCCAAGGTTCCATGCAATAGACACCATTTTCCGCTTTCGGACAAATGCAGGGGCGCCGGGGCCGCTGGCGGCACGCGGCGACGGGCGGATACCCCCAAGGCCGGCTTTGCGATGGTCCTGCTGTTTCCGCAGCAATTCTCACTTTGGCGCCCAACTTCACTGTTCGGCGCGTAGCGCCCCGCATTTCCGGCTTAATTCGGGCCAAATGGACCGGCAACCCCCCTCCTGTGGAGGGGTTGAAAGCCATAATGGGAATTGCTGCTGATTCCGCGCATTGCCTTGCGTTGGCTTGCTGTCTGGCTTATGGTGCGCAAATGGCGAGCGGCCCAGAGGGTGCCGTGGAGTGGCCCGCTCGGTTGGAGTTTGACATTGCTGGAGAGAAACCCATGAGACCACTAGTGCTTTTGGCGGCCGTAGGCGCCTGTGTCCTGCCCCAGGCCGCGTTACTGCAGGAACGCACCATCGAGGAGATCGTCGTCACCGCCACCAAGCGGGAGGCGTCCATACAAGACATCCCCATCGCCATTAGCGCTTTCACCGGCGAAGATCTGTCGGCGCGGGGCATCACCGAGGTCTATGACCTGCAGCAGGTGGCGCCCAGCCTGTTCGTCAACCATTCCAACAGCACCACCAACGGCGGCACCTTGCGCATCCGGGGTGTGGGCACCACCGGCAACAACGTGGGGCTGGAGGCCTCTGTGGGCTTCTTTGTGGACGGCATCTACCGCAGCCGCTCCGGGCATGCGCTGAATGACCTAGTGGACGTGCAGCGGGTGGAGGTGCTGCGCGGCCCCCAGGGCACGCTGTTCGGCAAGAACACCTCCGCCGGCGCCGTGCAGGTCATCTCCAACCGGCCGGAATTCGAACCCTCCGGCAGCCTGTCCGTTTCCGGCGGCAGCCTGGGCACCGTGCGCGGCGAGGCGGCTTATACAGCCCCCATTTCGGACACCGCCGCTTTCCGCATCGCCGGCAATTTCCACAGGCGGGACGGGTACTACGAAGACGTGGACACGGGCGATGAGTACAGCGAGGTCGACCGCTACGCCCTTAAGGGCCAACTGCTTTTCCAGCCCAATGATGATTTGGACATCCGCGTGATACTGGACTACACCAATCGGGATGAGTCCTGCTGCCCGGCCACCTACCACCATCTGGGCCCCACTGCGCCCGCCCTGCGCGCGCTGGGCGGCAACCCGGTGATCAGCGAGGACGGCGATGTGGGGGTGAACACCCCGCCCTTCGAGAAGATGGACGACTATGGCGCCACCATTGAAGTGAGCTGGAGCCTCGGCTTCGCGGATCTGCAGTCGATCACCGGCATCCGCCAGTTTGAGGCGGAGCGCGGGCAGGATGTGGACTTCTCCAATGTGGACATCTATCTGCAAGGAAACACCCAGGAGCAGTTCGACACCTTCAGCCAGGAAATCCACTTGGTGGGCGGCACAGACCGCTTCGATTGGCTTGTGGGGGGCATCTTCGGCACGGAGGATATCGAAAACGAAGGCCGGTTCCTGGAGCTGGCAAGCCAAGGCCCAGCTTATTTCGATGTGCTGCTGGCCGGAGGCAGCGGCGTGCTTACGCAGTTGCTGTCCCCAGGCTTGGGCCTGCGCGGCGCCTTCGAGCAGGATGCCAGCTTCTTCGCCTTGTTCACCCACAACACTTGGCACGTGACGGATAAGTTCGACCTCACTTTCGGCCTGCGCTACTCGGACGAGGAGAAAGATGGCGACAGCATCATCAACGACACCGGCGGGGCGGACACCGTGGTGGAGAACTGGCCATGCCCGGCGCTGCCCATTCCCACTTTCTGCCAGAACGCCGGCTACTCCCTGAGCCGCTCGGAGGACGAGATCACCGGCACGGTGAAGGTGTCCTACCAAGTGGCGGAGGACGCCAGCGTTTACGCCAGCTTCGCCCACGGCTACAAAGCCGGGGGCTTCAACCTTGATCCGACCTCCTACAAGATCGACGCCGCCGGCAACGTGACGGCCGACAGCCGGGAATTCGTGGCGGAAGTCATAGATTCCTGGGAGGTGGGCCTAAAAGGACTCTGGGCCGGCGGCCGGGTGACCACCAACTTCGCCGCCTTCACGGCTGAAATTGAAGACTTTCAGCTCAACACCTTTGAAGGCGCGTTCTTCACCGTCAACAACGTGCCCAAGGTGAAGTCCAAGGGGCTGGAGTTGGAGTACGCCTGGCAATTGACGGACGGCGTGCTGTTGGGCGGCGGGGTGGCCTTGGTCAACACCCGCTACGGCGACACCGCCGGCACGCAGGTCGGAAAGCCGGAGCTGGACGGCAACCGCATCACCAACGCGCCCAAATGGCAGCTGTCCTCCTCCATTTTGGTGGAGCGCCCGCTGCCCTTCATGGACAACTTCAATTGGACCCTGAACCTGAACTGGTTTCACAGAGGACGCCACAACACCGGCTCCAGCCTAGGACCGCTGAAGTTCCAGGGCGCCTACAATCTGTGGAACGGCCAGTTGGGCTTGCGCCGCCAGGACGGCGCCTACGAGGCGTTCCTGTGGAGCACCAACCTGGCTGATGAGCGCTACAAGACCGTCATCTTCAACTCCGTCAGCCAGGCGGGCAGCCGCAGCACCTTTGTCGGCGCTCCCCGCGTTTGGGGCTTGGGCTTTAGGGCCAACTTCTAGGGGACCTCTGAACAGGCCCCGGAAGCCCAGAGGAGCCTAAAGGGCGTGATGGCAAGGTGCGCCGAAGCCGTGTGGCTTGCCCCACACAATGCGCCGCAACACAGCCGGGGCGCCCCTCTTGGGCCCTCCCGAAGGGCGCCCCGCGGCGCGGACTGTGCAATCCCCGCCGGGCTGCGGGTCGCCTTCCCAAGGCCGCAACGCCGTCTCCGCCCGCAAACAGCGGGGCGCTGGGCGCTCGGCGTGGGTACGCTGTTCAGATAGGTCGTGCGCCGGGTCTTCTGACCGGCAGCGCAGGGTTTCAGACCACACGGCGCTAGGCGGGAAGCGAAGGCGGCTAGGCTGCCGGGTTTTCTGACCGGCAGCGCAGGGTTTCAGACGCCCTGCAGGGCCTGCCGGAAGCGGGCCAAACCTTGCGCCAGCAAGGCGCGGGGGCAGCCGAAGTTGAAGCGCACAAAGCCGGGGCCGGCAAAGTCCGCGCCGTCGGAGAGGCCGAGTCCGTGGCGTTCAAAGTGGGCTGCGGGGTCCTCAAGACCCAGGTCGCGCACGTCCAGCCAAGCCAGATAGGTGCCCTCCACCGGCGTCATGCGCCCGCCCAACGCATCCAGCAGGCGTTGGTGGTTGCCACGCAGGTAGGCCAGCAGGCCATCCAGCCAATCGCTTTGGTCGCTGAAGGCCGCCTGGGAGGCGGCGTAGGCAAGGGGGCCGATGGTGGGGGTCAAGCCTCGGCGGGCATCCTTGAAGCGCCGCCGCAGCGCCGGGTCGGGGATAACGGCCACCGCACAGGACAGGCCAGGGATGTTGTACGCCTTGGTGGCGGCGTACAGGGAGATGCTGCGCTGGGCGATCTCCGGCGCCAGGCTGGCGATGGGGATATGGCGGGCCCCGCTGTCCAGCAGCAGGCTGCAGTGGATTTCGTCGCAGCAGATGACGAGATCAAACCGCTCCGCGAAGTCCGCCAGGGCAAGCAGTTCCGCCCTGTTGTAGATGCGTCCGGTGGGGTTCTGCGGGTTGCAGATCATCACTAGGCGGGTGTCGGCGTCCGTCTTGGCCGCCATGGCGTCGAAGTCCATCACCCAGCGCTGCCCCTGCCGCTGCAGGGGCGCGTCGAGACGGCGCTGCCCGGCGTTGGCCGGCACGGCTAGGAAGGGATAGTAGACGGGCGTTGGGATGAGGACGCCGCCGCCCGGCGCCGCGGTCGCCATCGCCGCCAGGTTCAGCCCTGGCACCACCCCCGGAATCCACACCAGCCAGTCCTCCTGAACCCGCCATTGGCATTTGCGCTGCAGCCAGCCGATAAAGGCTTCGACCAGGGTGTCCGGGATGCGGGTGTAGCCCAGCACACCGTGCGCCAGACGGGTGCGGATGGCGTTCAGCAGGAAGGCCGGCGCCTTGAAGTCCATGTCCGCCACCCAAAAGGGCAATACGTCGCGGCCCAGGTACTTGTCCCACTTGGCGCTGAAGGTGCCTTGGCGGTTGATGGGGCGGTCGAATTCCTGCATTTGCGATCGGTTCGTTGGAATATTGTACAATGCTGGCCTTTTCCACCCATCAGGTAAAGGCGAACATGGTCGATGCAGCCAAGGCCCCGGTTATTGACACCATCAAGGGCCAAATAGAGGAAAACCCCATCCTCCTGTACATGAAGGGGTCCCCCAACGCGCCGCAATGCGGGTTTTCGGCGCAGACGGTGCAGTGCCTCATCGCCTGCGGCGAACGGTTCGCCTACGTGGATGTGCTAAGCAACCCGGATATCCGCGCCGCCCTGCCGGGCTACGCCAACTGGCCCACCTTCCCGCAGCTCTATGTGGGCGGGGAGCTCATCGGCGGCTGCGACATCGTAACGGAGATGTTCGAGGCGGGTGAGCTTGCACCGCTGGTCAAGGAGGCTTCGGCCGCCGCCTAGTGCGTTCCGCCAATGCCCTTCGCGATTGACGCCGTGATTCCGCAGCCGGCCCCGGCGTGAAAAAGAGCTTAGGGCATTTCGCCAATGCCCTTCGGGTGTGTTCAGGATGCCGACGGCAAGCTGCCGCCCCAAGGCGTTTGCGGCCCTTGCGCTTCCCCCCAGCGGTTGACGATATCGCAGAATAGCAGGGCGCAGCGCTCGGCGTCGTAGAGGGCGTCGTGGGCTTGCGCCTTGTCGTAGGCGATGCCGGCGCGGGTGCAGGCCTCCTGCAGCACCGTGTGGCCGTAGGCGACAGCGGCCAGCGCGGCGGTGTCTATGGTGGTGAACAGGTGGAAGGGGTTGCGCTTGGCGTCGCTGCGGGCGGCGGCGTTGCGCAGGAAGGCGGCGTCGAAGGCGGCGTTGTGGGCTACGAAGATGCCTCGGTGGCAGCCGTGGCGCTTGATGTCTTTGCGCACCAGTTTGAAAAGCTGCTTCAAGGCCTCCGCCTCGCTGATGGCGCCCCGGCTTGGGTCATTCAGGTCGATGCCATGTATGCGCATGGAGTCCGGGGCGATCAAGGCCTCCGCAAAGGGCCGCACCGGCCAGCGATGGCGGGCATCGATGACTAGGTTTTGCGCGTCGAAGCGCAGCGTCAGGGCGGCGATCTCCAGCACCCCGTGCCGCTGCGGCTCAAACCCGCTGGTCTCCACATCCACCACCACGGGCAGGAAGCCGCGAAATCGCCGGGCCATTAGTTCCGTGCTCATCCGGGGAACCTAAGCAGGTTCCCGGCCACAACACAAGCGGCGCGATCTCGCAGCAGCGGCGAAGTTTGAGTGCTCCGCCAACGGGAGCCGTGCAAACTGCGCCGCCGGTGATGAAACCCTGACCCTGCTGCGCCCTTCAGCCTTTAGCGCCGGCCATTCAGGACCGCGCAATTTCTTCCGTGCGGGTAGCTCATATTTCGCTGTTTCGCCGGCCGCTTCCCTCGATATGCACGGCTGCGCAAATTCCCGTGCGAAGCTAGGGAACCTCTGAACAAGTCGCGTTCGCCCAGCGCCCCGCTGTTTGCGGGCGGAGCTGGCGTTGCGGCCTTGGGAAGGCGACCCGCAGCACGGCGGGGATTGCACAATCCGTGCGCCGCGGGGTGCCCTTCGGGAGGGCCTAAAGGGTGCGCTGGCTGCGTTGCGGCTCACTGTGTGGGGGCATCGCTGCGCCTTGCCATCACGCCCTTTAGGCTCCTCTGGGCTTCCTGGACTTGTTCAGAGGTTCCCTAGCGACTAAAACCCGCTTGCTTGCGGGACAGCACACTAGCTAGGGGTATCATGCTTGGCTGTTTTGGCTGCGTGAACAAGGGTTCCTCCTATGGTGAAGAAGGTTGTGCTGGCTTACTCCGGCGGGTTGGATACGTCGGTCATCTGCCGTTGGCTGCAGGAGGTGCATGGGGCGGAGGTGGTCACCTTCACGGCGGACATAGGCCAGGGGGACGAGGTGGCGCCGGCGCAGGCCAAGGCGCAGGCCATGGGCGTGCGGGAAATCCACATCGAGGATCTGCAGGAGACGTTCGTGCGGGATTACGTTTTCCCCATGTTTCGCGCCAACACGCTTTACGAAGGGGAGTACCTGCTAGGCACCAGCATCGCCCGCCCGCTGATCGCCCGGCGGCTGGTGGAGATCGCGGCGCAGACGGGAGCGGACGCCATTTCCCACGGCGCAACCGGCAAGGGCAACGATCAGGTGCGCTTTGAACTCGGCGCCTATGCGCTGAACCCCCACATCAGGGTGATCGCGCCTTGGCGCGAGTGGGACCTGAACTCTCGGGAGGCGCTGATGGCGTTCTGCGAGCGGCATCAGATCCCCGTGGACTATCAGCGCGGGCGGAATTCCCCCTATTCGATGGACGCCAACCTGCTGCACATCTCCTACGAAGGGGGCGGGTTGGAGGATCCCTGGAAGGCGCCGGATGAGGCCATGTGGCGTTGGACGGTGGCACCGGAGGCGGCGCCGAACCGGCCCCAGGAAATCGAATTGCAATTCTCCCAGGGCGACGCCGTGGCGCTGGACGGGGAGGCGCTAAGCCCGGCGGCGCTGCTCAAGCGCCTGAACCAAGTGGGGGGCGCCCATGGCGTGGGCCGCGATGACTTGGTGGAGAACCGCGCTGTGGGCATGAAATCCCGGGGCTGCTATGAGACGCCGGGCGGCGCCATCCTGTTGAAGGCGCACCGCGCCATGGAGTCCCTGACGCTGGACAGGGAAGTGGCGCACCTGAAGGATGAACTGATGCCGCGCTACGCCAGCCTCATCTACAACGGCTACTGGTGGTCCCCAGAGCGCAAGGTGCTGCAGGCCCTGATCGATGCCTCCCAGGCGCCCGTCAATGGCGTGGTGCGGCTAAAGTTGTACAAGGGCGCGGTTTCCGTCTTGGGCCGCCGCTCCCCGAACAGCCTTTACGATGCGGACCTTGCCACTTTCGAGGACGATGGCGGCGCCTATCAACAGGCGGACGCAGCGGGCTTCATCCACCTGAACGCCCTGCGCCTGCGCGTGGCGGCCAAGCTTGGGCGCAAACTGGCGGAGTGATGCATCTCTGAAGGTTCTCCCCTGCGAGTCTGAAGGTTCTCCCCTGCGGGGGTTTCCCCCTCGCGCACCCCGGCTGAGGGCTCCTGCCTGCGGGGGGCTTCCCCTCGCGCA
>CAYGBY010000129.1:0-2223 GCA_964348115.1 uncultured Pseudomonadales bacterium | reverse complement strand
CCCCTCGCGCACCCCGGCTGAGGGCTCCTGCCTGCGGGGGGCTTCCCCTCGCGCACCCCGGCTGGGGGCTCCTGCCTGCGGGGGGCTTCCCCTCGCGCACCCCGGCTAAGGGCTCCTGCCTGCGAGGGGCTTCCGCCCCTCGCGCTCTCCGTTGAAGGCTCCTATGACGCTTGGTTTGCTGTTTTGTGGGGGAATTCGCAGAGGTCGTTGATTGTGCAGGCGTCGCAGCGGGGCTTGCGGGCCGTGCAGACGTAGCGGCCGTGCAGAATCAGCCAGTGGTGGGCGTCCTTCAGGAAGGGTTTGGGGATGCGGCGCAATAGATGCTCCTCCACCTCGCGCACGTTTTTTCCAGGCGCGATGCGGGTGCGGTTGGCTAGGCGGAAGATGTGCGTGTCAACCGCCATGGTCGGCTTGCCGAATGCCGTGTTCAGCACCACGTTGGCGGTCTTGCGGCCCACGCCAGGCAAGGCTTCCAGGGCGGCGCGCTGCTGGGGCACTTCGCCGTTGTGCTGCGCCATCAGGATTTCGCAGGTCTTGATGACGTTCGCCGCCTTGGTGTTGAACAGCCCAATGTGGCGGATATAGGGCTTCAAGCCCGAAACGCCCAGCGCAGACAGGGCGGCGGGGGTGCCGGCCACCTTGAACAGAGGTTGGGTGGCCTTGTTCACGCTGACGTCCGTGGCCTGGGCGGACAGCATCACGGCGATGAGCAACTGAAACGGCGACGCGTAGTGAAGTTCTGTGGTCGGGTTGGGGTTGGCGGCCTTGAGCCGCTCAAAGATCTGTGTGCGTTTGGTTTGATTCATTTACTTGTGAGTTCTTGTTCAAGACACTGCGCAGGGCGTTGCCGAAGCCAAGCATCAGCCCGGCAATGATAAACGCGCCTGGCGGCAGCAACGCAAGCAGCAATGGGCGTTGGTCACTAAGGTCGATGCGCCAGCTAGCGGCGTTCGGGCCAAACAGATGTTCCATGCCGGCAAGCAGGGTGCCCTGGCCCAAGGCCTCCCGTACGCCGCCCAGGATCAGCAGGGCCAGGGCGAAGCCGGCGGCGGTGCCCAAGGCGTCCAAGGCGGCGCGCAACGGCGGCTGTCGGCTGGCGAAAGCCTCGATGCGCCCAAGGATCATGCAGTTGGAGACGATGATCTGTACGAACAGCGCCACGCGCAGGTAGAGTTCGAAGGCGTATGCCTCCAGCAGCAGCACACTCAGGGTGGTGAAAGTGGCGATGACCAGCACAAAGCAGGGCAGCCGCACCACCTGCGGTATCAGGCTGCGGATGCTGGAGATCACCAGTGCTGAGCCCAGCATCACGAAGCCGCTGGCCAAGGCCAGTCCGGTGGCGTTCACCAAGCTGTTGCCGACCGCCAGCAAGGGACACAGGCCCAGCAACTGCGCCCAGGCTGGGTTGCGGGCGAGGGCCGCGGTTGTGAAGATGCGCGCGCCCTGCACGGCGGCGGGCGACCTGTGGGTTGCCTCGTTCACGCGGGCCCGGCGCCGCCAGTTTGCCCCTGCCTCGGGGTATCGGGCGTAAGCATCGCGGGTGGCGCAGGTGCGTTCTCCAGCGCTCGCATCCCCCGCTTGACTGCGTTGCTGGTGATGGTGGCCCCGGTTACGGCCTCGACCTCAAGGGCCGGCGTGTGGGCGAAGCGCAGCATCCAACTGCTCTTGTCCAGGTCGATGAAATCGCCTAGGCCAGGGGTCTCCTGATGGCGGATGGCGCGGCCGCCGAGCAGCCGTCCATCGGCGCTGAAGGCCGCCAGCAGGTGGATGTCGGCGGCGTAGCCGGGAACCGCCGTGCGCCGCAGCCAAGCGCCATTCGCCAACACCAACGCATCGTCCCGCCAGCGCAAGCCGCTGGGGTCAAAACGCTCGCCCAGCAACTCGAACGCCAAACGCCAAGCGTGGGCGCTGCGGTTCTCCTCGATCGCTTGGCCGGTCAGCCCATGCACCGCCGCCAGCAGCAGCGCGCACAGCAGGCTGATGCCGCCCAGGCTTAACAAGGGCCGCATCATGGGCGCGACCGCCGCCAGATCAGGGCGGCCGCTTGCACAACCGTCTGCGTGGCTCGAATGTTCATCAAGGAACCCACGTCTTGTCGGCGGAAAGCCCCTCCCGAAAGGCTCGGTCGATGCCGCTGGCTGACCGGGGTGGCGGTGTGCGCGACTGCCCCCTGTGCGGTCTGGATGTTCATCGGGGACGCCCCGCTTTGCCAGTGGAAAGTCC
>CAYGBY010000128.1:0-11173 GCA_964348115.1 uncultured Pseudomonadales bacterium | reverse complement strand
CAACCAGGGCTCCGCCAACGTCAACAACTCCCTGGTCACCAACGGCGCCGGCGTCCTTACGAAAACACAGTAGGTTGGGTTTCCATCTCCACTCCCCTTCCAAACCGCCGCCTTCCCGACGAAGCCTTCCACCCGCGGCTAATTTCTTCTCACTCTGAAAGTTGCCTGTTTTCTGGGACCTAGGGTGTTGTTTGTCATTTTGAGGTAGTCGAAGAGAAGAGGAGCCGCGGATTTCGGTGGAGTTGGGCGCTGTGGCGGAGACGGCGCACTCGACGAGGCAGGCTTGGCGGACGTCGGGGAAGTTCTACAGCATCCGTACGCCTTGACCTGTCTAGGGACTGCCGCCAAAATACGCAGCCCTGAACGAAGGCTCCGCATCCCTAGGTGTCATACGGATGTGGTTGGTCGGTCTTTTGCGCCTCGGGCGCATCTAACTATGAGGGCTGCATGAAGGTATTGGTGCCTGTTAAGCGTGTGGTTGACGCCAATGTGAAAATTCGGGTGAAGCCGGATGGCGCCGGCGTTGACCTCACCAATGTGAAAATGGCGGTCAACCCATTCTGCGAAATCGCCATAGAGGAGGCGGTGCGGCTGCGCGAGGCCGGGACAGCGACGGAGGTGGTCGCCGTGGCCGTAGGCATCCGGGCCTGCCAAGAGCAGTTGCGCACCTGCTTGGCGCTGGGCGCGGACCGGGCGGTGCTGGTTGAAACTGACGAGGCTGTGCAGCCCCTTGGCGTGGCCAAGGCGCTCAAGGCCCTGCAGGAGAAGGAGCAGGCCGACATCGTGCTGTTCGGCAAGCAGAGCATCGACGGGGACAATAGCCAGACCGGTCCGATGTTCGCAGCGCTGACAGGCATGCCCCAAGCCACCTTCGCATCCGCGGTCAAGGTGGGCGATGGCGTCCTGGAGGTCACCCGCGAGGTGGACGGCGGGCTGCAGACCATCTCCGTCAAGCTGCCGGCGGTCGTCACCACGGACCTTCGGCTGAACGTGCCCCGCTACGCCTCATTGCCCAACATCATGAAGGCGAGAAGGAAGCCGATGGACATCATCATGCCGGCCGATCTGGGCGTGGACATTGCGCCCACCACGGAGATCCTTTCCGTGGAGCGCCCGGCGCAGCGCATCGCTGGCGTCAAGGTCGAAAGCGTCGAGGAGTTGGTGGATAAACTCAGAAATGAAGCGAAGGTGATCGCATGAGCGCTCTGGTTGTCGCCGAACACGATAACGAGTCCCTAAAGCCCGTCACCGGCGTGGTGGCCGCGGCGGCCGCGGCCATCGGTGGCGGCTTCGACATTCTGGTGGCGGGGCAGGGCTGCGCGGCGGTGGCGGAGGAAGCCGCCAAGGTGGCCGGCGTCGGCAAGGTTTTACTGGCGGACGCCGCCGCCTACGGCCATCAACTGGCGGAGAACGTCGCCGCCTTGGTGGCGGAACTGGGCGCCTCCTACAGCCATGTGCTGGCCGCACACACCACCACGGGCAAGAACTTCCTGCCTCGGGCGGCCGCCCTGTTGGATGTGGCGCAGATCTCCGACATTGTGGGGGTGGTCGACGCGGCCACCTTCAAGCGCCCCATTTATGCCGGCAACGCCATCGCCACGGTGAAGTCGAACGACGCCATTAAGGTGGTCAGCGTGCGCGGGACGGCCTATGACCCGGTGGACATGGCCGCTGGCGCCGGCGCGGTGGAAACGGTCGCCAGCGCCCATGATCCCGGCCTGTCCGGATTCCTGCGGGAGGAGCTGGCCCAATCCGAACGCCCCGAACTGACCGCCGCCGGCGCCATCATCTCCGGCGGCCGGGGCATGGGCAGCGGCGAGAACTTCCAGTTGCTGGAAGGCATTGCGGACAAACTTGGCGCCGCCATCGGCGCCTCCCGCGCCGCGGTGGACGCCGGCTTCGTGCCCAACGACATGCAGGTGGGCCAGACTGGCAAGATTGTCGCGCCGGACCTGTACATCGCCGTGGGCATCTCCGGCGCCATACAGCATCTGGCCGGCATGAAGGACAGCAAGGTCATCGTCGCCATCAACAAGGACGAGGACGCCCCCATCTTTCAGGTGGCGGACTACGGCCTGGTTGCAGACCTGTTCAAAGCGCTGCCGGAGCTCGACGCCCTGCTGTAGCCTGCGCCGCCTCTCCACTTGGCGGCGCTAAACTACCCGCCCATCCCTGCCATGCGGGGAAGCGCGCCCCGCCACCGTTCAAGGCGTTCGCTTGGCGGTGTACCAAGTGACCGGCCGGGCGTGCCTATGCACCTCCGTCGCCACGTTCAGCACCAGTGCGAACAGAGCCATGCGCACGACGACGCCGTTGTCCGTTTGCCGAAAGATGGCCAAGTTGGGGTTCTCGTCCAGGTCTTCATCGAGCTCCTTGGCGGCGCTGCGCGAATCCCGCGGCAGGGGATGCATGATCACCGTGTTCGGCTGGCAGTGCTCTGTGTAGATGGCTTGGTTCAGCCGGAACAGCCCGCGGTAGCGGTCCGCCTCCGCCTGGGTGGCGAAGCGTTCCTCCTGGGTGCGGGTGACGTAAAGGATGTCCACGTCGCGGATGCCGGCCTCCAGTTGGTGGTGCTGGGCGACGCGATGGCCGCGTCGACGCAGGGTTTTGATGATGGGCGCCGGCGTCTGCAGCCCCGGCGGGGAGACCAAGTGGTACAGAATGCCGTCATGCCGGGCCAGCAATTTGCACAGGGAGTGCACCGCGCGCCCGTAGCGCAGGTCTCCCACCAAGGCGATGCGCAGGCCATCGATGCCTTGGCCCCGCCCCGCCATCTCCTGCTGAATGGTGTACAGGTCCAGCAAGGCCTGGCTGGGGTGTTCGTTGGCCCCATCCCCAGCGTTGATCACGGGCACCCTGCTGGCCTGCGCGAATTCCGCCACCGCCCCCGCCTGGGGGTGGCGCATGACGATGACGTCGCTGTAGCCGGACAGCACCCGGGCGGTGTCGTGCAGGGATTCCCCCTTGGCCAACGAGGAGGCTTTCACCTCCGTGGTCTCCCGCACCTCGCCGCCGAGCAGGTTGAACGCAGAGCCAAAGGAAATGCGGGTGCGGGTGGAGGGCTCAAAGAACATGTTGGAGAGAATGGCGCCCTGCAGCACCCCGGTGGCGCGCTTGCGCATGGCGTAGGGGCGCAGGTCGTCCGCCACGGCGAAGACCCGCTCGATGTCGTCCCGGCCAAGCTGGTCCACGGACAGGATATGCGATCCGGTGAAATGCAGGGGCTGCGTTCCTGGCGCTTGCCGCGACAGCTTAGCATAAGGGGGGGTGCGCCCAACTTGCGCCGCAACCGTTCCAGGCTGGTATCATCAGCTTTCGCAAGCCAAACATGGATGGTCGCCGGATGAGCGAAACGGCTCTCTCCTCACCAGCAGAAGCGCCGCCCGGCCCCCCAGAAGCGCGGCTGCTGCCGTTTTCCTTCGCCCGCCGCTTTGGCGCCGCCATCACCAACGGGGGGGCGGACGGCGGTCTGGAGGTGGTCTGCCGCGGCGCGCCCAGCCTCACAACCCTGGCCGAAGTCAGGCGCTTCGCCGGCCAGCCGGTACGCCTGCGGCTGGTGGAGGAGGCGGAGTTTGAAGAGGTGCTCAACGCCGCCTACGCCCGGGACGCCTCCGAAGCGCGGCGCATGGTGGAGGATATGGGCGATGAACTGGACTTGGCCAGCCTCGCCAACGCCGTGCCGGAGACGGAAGATCTCCTGGAGCAGGAGGACGACGCCCCCATCATCCGCCTGATCAATGCGCTTTTGGCGGAGGCCATCCGCGAGAACGCTTCGGATATCCACATCGAAACCTTTGAGAAGGATCTTTTGGTGCGCTTTCGCGTGGATGGCGTCATGCGCGAAGTCGTCCATCCCAAGCGGCAGCTGGCGCCTTTGCTGGTGTCCCGCATCAAGGTCATGGCGCGGCTGGACATCGCCGAGAAGCGCATTCCCCAAGACGGGCGCATCGGCCTGCGCATCGGCGGCCGGGAGGTGGACGTGCGCGTCTCCACCATGCCGGTAGGCAATGGGGAGCGGGTGGTCCTGCGCCTGCTGGACAAGCAGGCGGGCCGCCTGCAGCTTGCGAAGCTGGGCATGGCGGCGGGAGATTTGCCGCGCATCCGTGAACTGGTGCATCGCCCGCACGGCATTCTGCTGGTCACCGGCCCAACGGGTTCCGGCAAGACCACCACTCTGTACGCCTCCCTTTCAGAGCTGTCGCGGCGCACCATCAACATCCTGACCGTGGAGGACCCCATCGAGTACAACCTGGAGGGGGTGGGGCAAACCCAAGTGAACCTAAAGGCCGGCATGACCTTCGCCCGGGGGCTGCGCGCCATCCTGCGCCAGGACCCGGACGTGGTGATGGTGGGCGAAATCAGGGATCTGGAAACCGCCGAAATTGCCGTGCAAGCCAGCCTTACCGGCCACTTGGTGCTTTCCACGCTGCACACCAATACCGCTGTGGGGGCGGTTGCCCGCTTGGTGGACATGGGCGTGGAGCCCTTCCTGCTCGCCTCCAGCCTAGTGGGCTGTCTGGCGCAGCGGTTGGTGCGGGTGCTGTGCACGGACTGTCGCACGCAACGTCCCGCTACGGCTGCGGAACTTGACTTCCTGCAGATGGACTCCGCCATCGTATTTGATGCCGTCGGCTGCGAAGCCTGCGGACAAACCGGCTATCGGGGCCGCACCGGCATCTACGAATTGGTGGCCATCGATGCGCCCATGCAGGCGCTGATTCATGATCGCGCTTCGGAGCAGGATTTGGCGCGGCATGCCCGGCGCAGCTGCGGCAGCATGCGCGATGACGGACGGGCGAAGATGCTCGCCGGCGTCACCTCCATGCGGGAGGTGCTGCGGGTCACCCACTGATGGCTGCCTTCGAATACACAGCCCTGGACGGCGACGGGCGACGGCGCAAGGGGGTGCTGGAGGCGGACAGCATGCGCCAGATCCGCCAGTTGCTGCGGGACAAGGGCTTGGCGCCGCTTGCGGTGGCCGCCGCGGCGCGGCCCAAGGGCAGGGCGGGTGCGGGCCCCCTGGCCAGTTTCGGGCGGCGCCTTACGGGCATCGACCGTGTCATGGTGACCCGCCAGCTCGCCACCTTGGTGGGCGCCGGGCTGCCGGTGGAGGAGGCCTTGGGCGCCGTGGCTGACCAAGCGGAGAAGCAAGGCGTAAGGGCTTTGATCATGGGTGTGCGCAGCCGGGTGCTGGAAGGACACTCCCTGGCCGGGAGCCTGGCGGAGTATCCAAGCAGCTTCAACGCCCTGTACCGCTCCACGGTGGCCGCAGGGGAGCAGTCGGGCTTTCTGGACCGGGTGCTGGCCAACTTGGCCAACTTCACCGAACGCCAGTTCGAGGCGTTCCGCAATGTGCAAATGGCCCTGCTTTACCCAGTGGTGCTGTTTTGCCTTGCGCTGGCCATCGTCGGCGCCCTATTGGTGCTGGTGGTGCCGGACATGGTGCGGGTGCTGGACAACATGGGGCGGGAACTGCCTTGGACGACGCGGTTCCTCATCGGCCTGTCGGAGTTTCTGGCTGCTTGGTGGTGGGCCCTGCTGGCGGGGATTGCGGCGGTCGTCTTCGGCCTGCGTTGGCTGCTTGGGCGCCCCCCCGTGCGCACGGCCTGGGATCGAAACAAACTGCGCCTGCCCCTGGCCGGACGCATCGCCCGGGCCAGCAGCGCCGCCCGCTACGCCAATACCCTGAGCATACTCACCAGCAGCGGCGTCCCCCTGCTGGAGGCCATGGACATCGCCGGGGATGTTGTGGCCAATGCTTGGCTGCGGCAGCGGCTGCAGGAGGCCACGCAGCGGGTGCGGGAGGGTGCCAGCCTAGGCGACAGCCTGGCGGCGGTGGGGCACTTCCCCGCCATGCTGCTGCACATGGTGGCCTCCGGTGAAGCCTCCGGGGAGCTCGATGCCATGCTGGAGCGGGTGGCGACGCACCAGCAGGCCGAGGTGGAGCGCATCGTCACGGCGCTCACCGCCCTTTTCCAGCCGCTGATGCTGCTGCTGATGGGCGGCATGGTGATGTTGATCGTCATGGCCATCCTGCTGCCCATCCTGAACATGAACCAATTGGTGTAAACTGTTGCGGCCATTGGGCCTAGGCGCTGGCAATGGAGGTTAATGGAGGTTGCGGCGATGAAGAGCGGAACTGCACAAGCCGGGTTCACCCTAATCGAGATTCTGGTGGTGGTGGTCATCATCGGCATTCTGGGCGCGGTGGTCGTGCCCAACCTGTTGTCGCGCCCGGATCAGGCGCGCACCACCGCTGCGCAGACGGACTTGCGCAACCTGAGCAACGCTCTGGACATGTACCGCCTCGACAACTTCCAGTATCCCTCCACAGACCAGGGGCTGCAGGCCTTGGTGAGCCCTCCGTCCGGCTTCCCCGAGCCCAAGAATTGGAATCCGGACGGCTACCTCAAGAGCCTGCCCACGGACCCATGGGGAACGCCCTATGTCTATGAGCGCAGCGGTTCAGACATCTCCCTGTTCTCCCTTGGCGCCGATGGCGTGGAGGGCGGCGAGGGCTTCAACGCGGACATCCACCTTTCTGACTTTTGAGCGTTGCTTGACGGCGGGAACCCAGCCGCAGCGGGGCTTCACGCTGCTGGAGATCCTGGTGGTCGTGGCCATCGCCGCCATGCTGACCGGCATGGTGATGCTGGGCTTCACCGGCGCGGACGACGCACAGCGCCTGCGCGGCATGGCGGAGCGCATTCAAACCCGCATCGAGCTGGCCCGGGAGAACGCCGCGTTGCGCAACCGGGAGTGGGGCGTCCACGTGCATCCGCACAACTACAACTTCGTGGAGTTTGACCCGGAGATTGGCGACTGGGTGGCGCAGACCGATCGCACTTTCATTGCGGACGGTCTGACGGAACGCATCCGCTTTCGCGTGGAGGTGGAGGGGTTCGACGCCGAGCGTGACGCGGACCCTGAAGAAGATGAGAAACTGCCCGACATAATCCTCTACTCCAGCGGCGAGGCGACCCCATTTGACTGGACCCTGCAGCCGGAGTGGGACGCCACGCCCTGGGTGGTCTCCTGTGATGGCTTAAACCCCGCCGAAGCCGCTCCCGCGGACGGCTGAGGCAGCCAGCCGCGGCCTGCCCCCCATGTCCACATTCCACGCCGCGCCACCTCTTCAGACTGCCCCGCGGGGCTTCACTTTGCTTGAAATTCTCATCGCCTTGGTTGTGCTGGCCACGGCCGGCTTCGTTCTATCCTCCGCCATTGGCAACATCAGCCTGCAAACTTGGACCTTGGAGCGCCGCGCCGCAGCCCACTGGGTGGCGGAGAACCAATTGGTGCGCGTCCAGTTGGCCAATCGGCATAACCTGGAGGCCGCCGCCACCGGCCGGAAATCCGAAACCGTGATTCTCGGCGGACGGCGCTGGCAAGTGCGGCAGACCACGGTGGAAACCTCTCACCCTTGGCTGCACCGGGTGGAAATAGAGGTCCATGCTCTGGTTGAAGGCGAGGAGGTGGGGCCCTTGGCGCACCTCGTGGGCTTTTTGGGGCGCCATTGATGACCGGGCGCGGCTTCACGCTGGTCGAGATGTTGGTTGCTTTGGCGATATTCGCCGTACTGGGCGTCATTTCCGCCACCCTCATGGAGCGCACCATCGCCAATGAAGAGATCCTCGGCGTGCGATCCGAACGCTTGGCGGAAGTGCAGCGCGCCATGCGTTTCCTCAAGCGCGATCTGATGCAAATCACCAACCGTCCCATCCGCGACCTCCTGGGCGACCCCTTGCGGCCAGTCCTGATCGGCGATGACGGGCTGATCGAATTCACTCGCCTCGGCTGGCGCAACCCGGTGCAGGCGCGCCGTTCGGAACTGCAGCGGGTGGCCTACCGAATGCACGAGGGGACCTTGCACCGGGCCTACTGGAACGTGTTGGACCGCGCCCAAGGCTCCGAACCGGTGGTGCAGCCGCTGCTGGCGGAAGTGCGGCAGATCGAGTTCTTCGCTTTGGACGCCAACGGCTACGAACACAGCTTTTGGCCGCCGCAGGAAGAGGCGCCAGCCAATCCAGCCAACCAGTTGGTGGCCATCCTCATGCGCATCGATTGCCATCCTTTCGGCTTTGTGGAGCGCATCTGGCCTGTGGTGCTTGCGCCATGAGCGGTATGCGCCACCGGGCCCGTCGCCATGCCGGCGTTGCGCTGTTGAGCGTACTGCTGGTGGTGGCGGTGCTGGGCGCCATCATGCACCGCCTGACCGCACAGCATAGCCTGAACCTGGCGCAAAGCCGGAACAGCTTGGGCTTCGACCAGGCGCTGGCTTACGCCTTGGGCGGAGAAGCCCTGGTGCGGCAGGCGCTGATGGACGACCTGCTGAATTCCGAATCCGCGGCTGACACGCTGCAGGATGCCTGGGCCCAGGCCCTGCCGCCCTTGGAGTTGGATGAGCGCGGCTTCATAGAAATTCAGGCCCGGGACCTGAACGGCTGCTTCAACCTCAACGCCTTGGCGGTGGGACAGTCCGACGCGCATCTGGCCCGTTTCAAAACGCTGCTGCACAACCTGGACGTGCCGGAACTGGTGGCGGACGCCGCCAGGGACTGGGTGGACGCCGACCAGACGGTGTTCAATTTCGGCGCCGAAGACAGCCACTACCTAAGCCTGGAGCCGCCCTACCGCACCGCCGACCGGCGCTTCACCCATGCCTCGGAGCTGCGCTTGCTGCAAGGCATCGAGGCGGAGCACTGGCTGCGGCTCAGCCCCCACGTATGCGCCCTGCCCACCAACACGCTGAAGATCAATGTCAATACGGCCAGCATTCAAGTGCTGGCGGCGGTACAGCCGAATCTCGGCGCGGCGGCGCTATTGGGCCTGATGGACGCGCAGCGGGATTACGCGGATGTGACCGGCTTCACCGCCCAGTATCCAGACTTCACCCCGGCCCGAAACATCCTGTCCGTGGCCAGCAACTACTTTGAAGCCCAAGTGCGCGTGCGCGTCGATGGCCACATAGCTGTGCTAACATCCGTATTGCGCCGCGACCCCGCCAATAAAACCATTGCCCTGCTAGCGAGGGACTTCGGGCGGGATTTTCGTTCACGCTTCGTGGCGCCGCCGCCTGAAGAAGCCATCGCGCAGGACTCATAACCAAACGCAATCCATGCCATCCCTCCTGTTCATACGCTTGCTGACGCCGGCCGAACCGTCCGATGCAGGCTACAACCTGACCTGCGAATGGCTGCTGCTGGACGGCACGGGCGCGCCGCTTCAGGGACAGGCGGACCAGGAAGGCCTGCGCCGCTTGGCCGAGGGCGCAGACGGTGCGCCGCCGCTGGCCGCCTCCGAGGTCACCGTGGTTGGGCTGGTTCCCAACGCCCATGTGCTGTGCCTGCAAGCCCAAGTGCCAGGCCGCCGTTCCGGGCAGGTGCGTCAGGCGCTGCCCTATGTGGCGGAGGAGTTCGTAGCTGGGGACATCGAGGATCTGCACATCGCCTGCGGCCCCATCAGCAGCGGGGCGCCCGTGCGCTGCTGCCTCATCGCCAAGCCGCTGCTGGCTGATTGGCTGGCCTGCCTGAAGTCCGTAGATCTGGCGCCCGCCCACTTGGTGGCCGAATCCGAACTGCTGCCGGAGGCGCCCGACAGCGCCTGTGTGCTGCTGGACCACAACAGCGCGCTCATCCGTTGCGGCGGGGAGGCGGCGGTGGTGGAGCGCTCCAGTCTCAGCGCCGTGTTGGGGACACTCGATGACTTGTCCGTGCGCTTTGTCAACGGCGCGCCCACAGACATCGAACGCAGCCTGTTGGCGGCGGAAATGGCCGTGGAAACGCACAACGGCGCCGCCAAGAGCGCCATGCAGTACTTTGCGGAGCGGTGGCGGCAGCGGGACGGCGCCATAGAGCTGCTGCAGGGAGACTACAAACCGGCGCCGGCGCGGGCCTCCAATGCGCCCCGTTGGCGCAGCGTCGCCATCCTGTGCGCCATTTGGCTGCTGTTGGCGCTTAGCGGCTTTGTGGCCAAGGGGTGGTGGACTTCCAACCAAGCGGACGCTTTGGAGGCCGAGACCCTAGCGTTGTACCAAGGCATATTTCCCCAGGACCGCACTGTCAGCGCCCAGAACCTGCGCCGTCGCCTGCAGGCGCGCTTGGGCGCATCGACCACTGCGCCGCAAACCAACTTGGTGACCTACCTAGGACACTTGGCGGCGGTCATCAGCCCGCCGATGACGGTGGCCGGACTGAACTACGACGAAGCGCGCGGCGAGTTCAGCGCGGACCTGCTGGTGCCGCAATACAACGATGTCGATCTGCTGCGGGAAGCCTTGGCCGAACGAGGACTTAGCGCCGAAATCGCCTCAGCGGAACAGGTGGAGGAGGGTGTGCGCGCCCGCTTCCGCGTACGGGCGCCCTGATGTGGCGGCGGTGGCTGGGGGCCTTGCAGGCCTCCCCGGCCTGGGGCTGGTGGCAAGGCAAGCCCGCCAACGAAAGGCTTGTGTACAGCCTGTTGGCGGGCGCCGCAACGCTAGCTCTCTTGTGGCTGGGCCTGTGGCGTCCGCTGGCGGACTGGCAGGCGGAGCAGGCGCTGCGTCTGCGGCAGGCGGAGCAACTCGCCGGCTGGCTGGCGGCCAACGAAGCAGAGGCCCGGGCGGTGGCTGCCGCAGGGCAGGGCGGCGCGGGCGCGGGCGGCGCCCTGCTGCCCTTGGTCACCCAGGCGGCTGATGATTCGGGCGTTCGGCTGAGCCGCCTGCAGCCGGAGGACAACGGCGCCGTCAGCGTCATCCTGGAGCAGCAGCCGTTTAACGCGGTTGTGGCGTTGCTCGCAAAGCTGGAGCTGCGCCAAGGCATCGCCGTGCAGCGGGCCTCCATCGATGCCTACCGCAGCGCCGGGCTGGTCAACGCGCAACTGCGCCTCAACCGAACCGGCGCCAGCGGCGAATCCTAGGAAACCTCTTAACAAGCTGGCGGTATTGCGGCTCATTGTGTGGCACCCGTCACACGGCTTCGCCGCGGCTTGCCATCGCGCCCTTTAGGCTCCTCGTCCGAAAGTCTGCTAAGGAACCTCTGAACAAGTCGCGTTCGCCCAGCGCCCCGCTCCCAGCAGTGGGGGATGGCGTTGCGGCCATGGGAGGGTAACCCGCAGAGCAGGGGGCATTCCACGGTCCGCCCGCCGCGGGGCGCCCTTCGGGAGGGCCTAAAGGGCGCGCTGGCCGTGTTGCGGC
>CAYGBY010000127.1:0-11216 GCA_964348115.1 uncultured Pseudomonadales bacterium | reverse complement strand
TCGGCTTGCGGTTGCGCTATCGCACGACCCAAGGCCCAACGAGGTCCACGCGATTGCGACGGCCGCGGACAATTACCAATGGCGGGGATTCCACCGCGTCTTTTGGCGATAGTGCGTCAACCCCGGAATAGCCCCGACAGCCCGAAAGAAGAGCAGGAATGGTGGAAGTCAGAGGAGTGCGTTGGCTGGTGGTCGGCCTGATGGCGCCTGCCGCCGTCAGCGACTGCATCGATAGAAATTCGTTGGGTGTGATTTCTCAAGGCATTCGCGGCAGGATTAACGCTTTCATGAGGAGCTTTGCATGAGATTCAGTAACAAACTAGCGCTTGTAACGGGCGGTGCCCGGGACATCGGCAGGGCGGTGTCCCTGGAGTTGGCCGCCGGAGGCGCCAACGTCGCCGTCAACTATTGCCACAGCCGGGAATCCGGCGAGGAAACCGTCGCGGAGATCGATGCGGCGGGTGGATCGGCGATTCTGGTCCAGGGCGATATGACCGATGCGGGGGACGTGAAGCGGCTGGTGGCGGAGGCGCGCGGGGCTTTTGGCGGGCACGTGCACATCCTGGTCAATGTGGCGGGCGGCCTGATAGCGCGGCGAAATCTCGCGGAGATGGACGAAGGGTTCCTCGACGAAGTTATGCGGGTGAATTTCCACAGCACCTTTTTGACGACCCAACAGGTTGTTCCACATATGCCCGAGGGCGGCGCGATCGTCAATTGCTCTTCCCAGGCCGCTCGGGACGGCGGTGGCCCGGGCGCCGCGGCCTACGCCAGCGCGAAGGGCGCCGTCGCGACCTTTACGCGGGCCATGTCGAAGGAACTCGGTAAGCGCGGCCTAAGGGTCAACGCCGTATGTCCGGGCATGATCGACACTACGTTTCACGACACATTCACCCAGGATGCAGTTCGCGCCAAGGTTGCGGCCGCCACCGCGTTGGGTCGTGAGGGCCGCTCGATGGAGGTCGCCCGGCTTATAGCCTGGCTGGCGTCCGAGGAGGCGAGCTACGTCACCGGTGCGAACTTGGATATCAACGGCGGTTCCTACTTCACGTAGTCAGATGGCGCGAATCCGGCGGCGCGCGTTCGTCGTCTTGCGCCTGCAAAGCCGCATCGGGGCGAAAACTCCGAAGCTGAACTTGCACAGCCAATCCGATTTAACTTATTGATTTTCATGGATATAATTGAAATATAGCAGATCGTTGCCGGGTACGCTGTCGGAGCCTCAGGCCGAGCGGCGGAAGGGTTGGCGCTGCAGGTCGGTGGGTCCGGCGATGCTGCGGAAGGCCTGTTCCAGCGTGCCTAGGCGCTTGCAGGCGCACACCGTGGCCAGCGCGTCGGCCACCCGCATTTACGTCGTCGCAGCAAACGCCAAGCGACGGGTCCGCCCTATAAAACCGGTGCGTCGGCCGCCCGCATTGGCGACGTGCCGGAGCCTCCCCTAGCTGGCGTCATGCGGACAGGCGGCGGGACTCCAGCGCCGCCATCTGCGCGAGGCGCGGATCGTTTGGATGCAGCCATTCATCGCCGATCACTTGGGCCACCCGCAACTCCGCAGGAATGTTGTCTATGCCGATCATGCGGTCGGCGGCTTGGTTCCAATGGTAGATGCGGGCCTCTTGGTAGCTTAGCGGCACACCCTTGAAGCCGTAGGACTCCACGGACTTCTGTATCCATTCGCCAAACTCGGTGTCTTCGATCAGCACCTGGGTGAGGCTTTCGCCGTCGTTCACCGTCCACATGTCGGGTTTTTCGCCATCGCCCCAATCTGGCGCCAAGGTCCAAGTCTCCAGGGTGGACTTGTTGATGCCGTTGGGCCAGAACAGCAGCGGCGGCAGGGCGCGGTGGCTTAATGGGGAGACCCAATTGGGGAAGATGCCGTAGCTTTGCGTGCAGGTGCGGGCGATCTCGCCGACCGTGGGGATTTCCGCCACGTTTTCCGCAAAGCGCACGGCCCGCAGGTTGTCCGCCCCTGGAGGCGTGGGCGCCACCATGCGCCCGTGGCCGTTGGGATAGAGCGTGTTGACGTTGCGCCGGTCGTCCAGAATGGGGGAAACCGTCTTCGGATGAATGCTGCGCACATGGTAAACCTCCGTGTTGGCCTCCATGGCGATCTTCCAGTTGCAGTTCAGCGCGAAGCTGTGGCGGGCGGCCAAGCGGCAGTTGTCGAACTGGAATTCCGCCCATTCGTCGGCGATGGGGCCGAGCCATTCCAGCAGCGTGGGCGCATCGAGGTCGAAGTTGACGAAAATCAGGTTGCCAAAGCGCTCGCAGCGGATGGGCTGCAGGCCGCGGCAGGAGAAGTCCAGCCCGCGGAAGTCCTGGGGGTCGCGGACAGCCAACAATTGCCCGTCGTGGTTGTAGGTCCAGCCGTGGTACTTGCACACCAGCCGCGCCCGCTTGCCGAACGTCTGGGTGACGATGGGGGCGCCGCGATGGCTGCAGGTGTTGTAGAACGCATTTATGCGCCCGTTTTCCGCATGGACAATAAGCACCGGCTGGCCAGCCTTCTCCCACAGGCGGAAGCAGCCTGGTTCCGGCAGCTCGTCCATGTGGCTGGCCAGCAGCCAGCTCTTGCGCCAGATGTGCTGCTTCTCCAGCTGGTGGAAGCGGGGGTCGGTGTAGCGGCCGCCGGGAATGTCCGGCAGTGGGGGGAAGCCGGCTGGCGGCTCCTTGCGCCCCGCTTCGAACTCCATCAGGTCGCGTAGTTGGGCGATTTCTTGTGGATTCATGGATCCCCCCCGAATCATCAGCGAATTTGCTGTTTATTGTAACCAACACCAGAAATTGCGCAAACCGTCAAAGGCTATAATCGCCGCAATCCAATGGAGGGCGGGTTTCATCCATGCGTCTGCTTCACACATTCAGCGGCAACCCCTTGGACCGCGCCGACGCGCAACGGCGGGACCCTGCTTGGCTGGCCCGGGCCGAAGCGCATTTCGCCAGCCGTTTTCTGCCTTTTCAGGACCTGCGGGTGCTGTTGCGGGGCAATGCCCTAGGCTGGGTTTCCGTTGCCGAGGTCGAAGGCGTGCGCAATGGCGCTGCGCCCGTCTTGCTAGGGTTGGATGGGGAGGTGGCCCACTTCGCCGTGGACCTGTCCGGCGGGCAAGATCCATTGGACGGCATGGGCCTCGGCGGCGGCTGGCGTTTTGAGGACTGCCGAACGGCCGCCATGCGCCTGCCCGGCCCTGAGACTGGGGTGGTTGCCCAAGCTCGGGCGCAGTTGGGCTGGCATGATCGGCACCGTTTCTGCAGTCAGTGCGGCGCGCCGACGGCGGCGGAGCGGGGGGGCTTGCTGCGCCGCTGCGGCGCCTGTGGGGCGGAGCACTTCCCGCGCACGGACCCGGTTGTGATCATGCTGATCCATCAGGACGATCGATGCCTGCTGGGCCAGCCCCACGGACCATTGGTGCGCATGGGCATGTACTCGGCCTTGGCCGGGTTCATGGATCAGGGGGAGAGCATAGAGGAGGCGGTGCGTCGGGAAGTGCGCGAGGAGGCTGACATCCTAGTGGGCGAGGTGTCCTACCATTCCTCCCAGCCTTGGCCTTTCCCATCCTCGCGGATGATCGGCTGCTTGGGCCTGGCGCAGAGCACGGAGATACGCGTGGATCAGGAAGAGATGGCCGATGTGCGCTGGTTCCGCCGGGCGGATGTGCTGGCGGCGCTGGAGGAGCCCGCCCCCTCCCTGAAAGTTCCAGGTCCCATGGCCATCGCCCACCACCTGATCAAGGACTGGGCCTTGGGCCGCATGGCCGCCGGGTGAGATGGCCATGGGGCAACCACTCCCTCAGACCGTACCCGCCAGGCCGCGTGGGTTTCCGAAGAAGAGCGCGAGTGCCATGACGGAAGCGATCCAAGAGCGCTCGACATCATTGATATCCCGCTGATCGAGCCTCGGCGGCATGCGCGCCAGACTACATCCAGTACGCACTCTGGGTAACCGATCCTGTCATTGAGCGAGCGTACAAGCCGCTTGATGACGGGAACTACAAACTCGGGGAGAGTTGCCTGTGCATCAGTCTTGGGGAACCCATGTGGAAGAAGAGTAGTGGCCAATGGTGCCGCTATAAGCTCGTCGCCGCGGTAATTCAGCGCGTGGGCGCGTAAAGTACCGAAGGCTTGCCCAGACAGCGCTCTTCCAGACTGGGCTGCAACGTGTTCGAGACGGGTCGGAACGCATGACGTTGGCTCTCATGTGCGCCGAGAAAGATCCGTTGGTGTGCCATCGAACTATCCTGATTGCACGCGAACTCGTGGAAGGCGGCAGCAAGGTGGCGCATATACTGGCGAGCGGCGATGTTGAAACACACGATAGGGCTATGAGGCGGCTTTTCGCTCATCCGAGGCTTCCAGAACACGACCTGTTTAGGAGTGACGCGGAATTGTTGGACAACGCCTACTCCGAACAGGAAAAGCGGATTGCCTACACAGATGATTACCTTGCGAAAGAGGCGCGGGGGGCTCTCAAGTGAGAATTCTGACCATCGGATTTACCAAGAAGAGTGCGGAGAAGTTCTTTGAGTCTCTGAAGAAGGTGAAAGCAAAGCGTATCGTAGATGTGCGCTTGCATAACGTCTCACAGCTAGCCGGCTTTGCGAAAAAGAAAGACCTAGAGTACTTTTTGGAAAACCTATGTCACATGGATTATGTGCATCTGCCCAATCTGGCGCCGACGAAGGAAATGCTGGATGACTATAAGAAGAAGGGCGGCAGCTGGGAGGACTATGAGCGGCGTTTCATGCGATTGATGGAGAACCGGCGTATAGAGGAGAGGCTTGAGCCGGATATGTTGGAGGATGCTTGTTTGCTTTGCAGCGAGGACAAACCTCATCACTGCCACCGAAGGTTGGTCGCGGAGTATCTGAATGAGCGCTGGGGAAACGTCGAAATTGAACACCTCGGGTAGGAAGCGCATGGGTGGCAATTGGCAACCACGAGCGTGTCTGAATTGCCGAGCGTGGCTGGCTCGCGGGTGCGACGGAGGGGGTGCGTGTGTGCTCTGCACCAGATCAACGGTGGAAAATCTGTAGCCAGATGGTTACAATAGGAGCAATTTCTGGAGCTTGGCTCGCGTCAGTCCGCTCGTGACCATGGTGCTCAGCGCTGATTTGTTTCGAACTTGCCGGTCCCACTAGATCGCCTGATGCGGTTCGCGACGGGCGAGCTTCGCCCGAACGCGGCAGAGTGCGTGGAACGTCTCTTCCACCACCAGATGCGTCCTGAGCTCCTCCGCCATCGTGACCACGCTGTGGCGTTTCATCGAGCCAGACCCTTGAGTAAGGTGCGGGGGCACATCGGGCCTAGCGGAAGTTGCTCACGCCACAAAAGGAAATTTGACTTTTTTTAAAGTCATTTGATACATTTATGACTGTTATTTCAGTCAAACCGGTTATCATGCGCCGTATTCCCCGAAGCTACTCGAAACTTACCCGGGAAGCGTTGCTTCTCTTGGCCGGGCAAATCCAGCTCGCCCGCAAGCGGCGGCGCATGTCCGAGCACGACCTTGCGGCGCGCATCGGAGTGGCCCGCAGCACCCTGCAACTCATCGAGAAAGGCGCCCCCTCGGTGGCCATCGGTCTCGTATTGGAGGCCGCCGTGCTCGTGGGTGTCGACCTGTTCGTGCCGGACGCGACGACGCTCGCGCCCCAACTAGAACGAACCCGCGACAAACTTGCGCTGATGCCAGGGTCGATCCGCAAGCCGTCGCAAATGATCGATGATGATTTCTAGGGTATCGCGGCCTCGCGGGGCATTCGTCTGGATTTGGCTGCCTGGCCGGACCTCGCCCGTGGTGGCCGGCCAGATCCGTGAGCGGGATGGACGGCATGTCTTCGTCTATGGCCGTTCGTATCTGGCTAGGGAGGACGCGATCCCGATTCATGAGCCGGAACTGCCGCTGCGGCTAGGCCCCATCGAGCCGGCGGCGCCGCTCCAAATCGCAAACGCCCTACGCGACGCCGCGCCCGACGCTTGGGGACGGCGAGTGATCGCCCACCGCCTTGCCGGTAGCCAGGGCGGCATGGCCGAGTTGGAGGATCTTGACGAACTGACCTTCATGCTCGGGTCCGGCTCGGATCGGGCCGGGGCGCTCGACTTCCAAGCCTCGCCGAGCACCTACGTCCCGCGTGAAGGCCGTAACGAAACACTCGAACGGCTGACGGAGGCGGCCGAGCGTGTCGACCGGGGCCTGCCGCTGGCATCCGAACTGGCCGAGGCGCTACAGCACGGCACCTCGATCGGGGGAGCTAGACCCAAGGTGTTGATCCAGGATGAACGGGTCAAATACATCGCCAAGCTCTCCTGCTCAACCGACACGTACAACGTGGTGAAGGCGGAGTTCGTCGCAATGCGGCTGGCGGGTATCGCGGGTTTGAATGTCGCTCCCGTTCGCCTGGTCCGGTCCATGAACAGGGATGTTCTGCTGGTCGAGCGCTTCGACCGGAGAGGCGTGGAGGGTGGGTGGACGCGACGAGCCATGGTTTCGGCCCTGACGCTGTTCGGGCTCGACGAGTTGATGGCCGCGCACGCGTCCTACGGGGAACTCGCCGATATCGTCCGGTCCCGCTTTGCCGCCCCGGGCGAGACCCTGGCGGAGCTGTTTTCGCGCATGACCTTCAACATCCTGGTGGGAAATACGGACGACCACGCCCGCAACCACGCGGCTTTTTGGGATGGCGATCGCCTCGCGCTCACGCCGGCCTACGACATTTGCCCCCAATCAAGGTCCGGGCGCGAGGCGTCGCAGGGCATGCGGATTCACGGTCGGGCGCGCCGCAGCCAACTATCGCTGTGTCTGGCCGCGGCGCATAAATTCCTTCTTCCGAAAGAACGCGCCCTCGCAATCATGCGGCGGCAGATTTCCGCCGTTGCCGAAAGCTGGGAAACGGTGTGCGGTGAGGCGGCCCTCGGCGGTGCCGACCGCCGGCTGCTCTGGCGCCGGCAATTCCTGAACGACTTGGCGTTTGAGGGGTTGGAGGATCAACTCGCCGCGGTCATCAAGGATCTGGACAGTGGGCGCGGCCCACCGACTGAAGTGCGGCAAACGGCGCCGACGACCTCGGCCGAGTAAGCAGGGCGGCAGTCGCCGGGCCCCTATGACGATTCGGGCTAGATCCAAGATGGTCCTGATTGAGCCGGAACAGATCTTTGGCTGGCGGCGGGTTTCCGGTATGATGCGCCGTTTTGGCGGGGCTGGCGGTGGAATCGCACAGGGCGCCCGCCTTGGCACTGTTTTTGCTGGATGCACCCCATGCGCCTGACCGACCACGACGCCTCCTTCCTTTATGCGGAAACCGCCAGCGGTCCCATGCATGGGGCCAACATCGCCGTGGTGCAGGGGGAACTGTCTGCGGACCAGGTGCGTCGCCACGTCGCCTCGCGCCTGCACTTGGTGCCCAGGCTGCGGCAGCGCCTGTGTTTTGTGCCGTTCAACTTGGCGCATCCCAAGTGGGTGGATGATCCGAAATTCGACCTAAGCAATCATGTGCGGGGCCACCAGTTGCCGGACGGCGCCACCTTGGATGACGCCCTGGCGGCGGCGATGGCGTTGGCGGAACCCCTGATGCCCAGGGACAGACCGCTGTGGCTCACCTACGTCATCGAAGGCGTGCCGGACCGCACAGTGCTGCTGCAGATGGGGCATCACGTCATGGCGGATGGCGCCTCCGGCGTGGACATCTCCTTGGCGCTTTTCGACCTGCAGGCCAAGGCGCCGCCGCCCAAGCAAGCGCCTCCTTGGCGTCCCGCGCCCTTGCCAAGCCCAATGGAGCTTGCTGCGGAAGCAATGCGCGAGCAGGCGGAAAGCGCATTAGGGCGCAACTTTGCGGATCTGGGCGCTTGGCGCGGCGAACGGCTGGAGATGCTGCGCCGGGCTGGGGAGTCCATGACACGCTTCATCGCCGAGCCGGTGCTGCTGGCGCCTTGGAACGCCGGCTTGGTGGGCCCCAAACGGCAATTCGCTTGGCGGCGCTACAGCTTCGCGGATTTCCGCAAGGTGCGCCGCCGGTTTGGCGGCACCATCAACGACTTGGTGCTGGCCGCCGTGGCGGAGGGCGCGGCTCGCTACTTGGCTGCCCGCAAAGCACGCGCCAAGGGATGGAATCTACGCCTCATGTGCCCGGTGAACGTGCGTCGACAGGACGAGCAGGGCGCCTTGGGCAACCGTGTATCCGGCATTTTTCCGGTCTTTTCCGCACAGCCAATGGACATCCTGGAACGGCTGCGTTACGTGCGTGAGGAGCTTGAGCAGATCAAGCAGAACCGCGAGGCGCAGGCCATGCACTTGCTGATGGAAAGCGCCCCATCGCCGCCGCCGCCGCTCATGGCGCCGGCGCTGCTGGTGGGCGGCCCTTGGGACCCCACGGCGCTGGCGGCGCGAAGCCCGCTGCCGCCTCTGCCCCAACTTGGTGCGCCCATGCCGATGTTGGGGTTCAACTTTACCTGCACCAATGTGCCTGGAGTGCAGGTGCCGCAGTACATCGCCGGCCATCAGGTGTTGGACAATATGGCCCTGTTGATGTTGGGCGGCGCTTTGGGCTACGGCGTGGCGGTGACCAGCTACAACCACCGGTTGACTTTCAACTTCGTATGCGAACCCCGGCTGATGCCGGACTTGCAGCTGATGGTGGATTGCGTGGAGGGCGCCTTTACGGACCTCTTAGCCCGTGCTGAGGAAGCTGAACAGCGCAAGCAGCAAGCAAAGGGGGCGCATGTGGCCGAGGACGCCGCGGCGGCGCCGTCAGCCGGTTTTGTGAGCGCCCTGCAGCGTCACGAGCAGCACCGCGAAAAAATTCATCCCGCATAGAGCATGGAATGGCTGAACGATGGCGGCCGAAGCAGTGTCCCGGCGTGAATTCCAGGCCTTTGGTTCCGCTGGCGAAGAATTTCAAATTTAGACACTGCCCCATTGCCGTATGCGAAGCGGCGATGGCGTTTGGGGCATTACCATGAAGCAGACCCTAAGGAGAGTCGATGGCGATTGATCTAAGTAAGGATGTAGCCAAGGGCTACCCCAAGACAGTGCACTTGGGCGAACACGGCGACGCCGAAATCCGCCTGATGGATGCAGGGGATCGGGAGGCCGTTCTGGCGTTCGCCCGCGCGCTGCCGGAGCGGGACCTGATGTTTCTGCGCATCGACATCACGGATCCGGCCATCGTCGATGCCTGGCTCGCCAACATTTCCAGCGGCGCCGCGGTGTCCATCGTCGCCTACGCCGATGGCGCCTTGGTGGGGTACGCCACCGTGGAGCGCAACCCGCTGCGCTGGACCCGCCGGGTGGGGGAGATCCGGGTGAACGTCACCCCCAACCTGCGCTCCAAGGGCTTGGGCCGCAGCCTGACCGGACAGATCTTCGACCTTGCCCGGGCCATGAACCTGAAGAAGCTGGTTGCCCATATGACCGCAGACCAAGCCGGCGCCCAAGCGGCCTTCAAGGCGCTGGGCTTCGTGCCCGAAGCTCTGCTGGCGGACCATGTGGAGGACCGCCAAGGGGAGCCCCACGATCTGGTCATCATGTCCTATGACGTGGATGGCCACTCCGGCCACATGGAGCATCCTTTGCGTCTATAGGAACCTGAATCGGGAACAGTTGCGTCTATCGGGACCTGCATTAAGAACAGTTATGGGGACCAAGGCCGCTGCGGCCCCCGATCGCCCCCACGATTAAGCCGCCAGCACCCTTGTCGGCAGTTCCCGATATCCCTTCACGAAGCTGGACAGCGTGCGCACCGGCTCGCCCATCACCTCCACGCTGTGGAAGCGCTTGAGCATCTCCTCCCACAGGATGCGCAGCTGCATCTCCCCCAGCCGGTTGCCCATGCAGCGGTGGATGCCGTAGCCGAAGGAGAGGTGGGAGCGGGCGTTGGGCCGGTCTATGCGGAAGGCGTCCGGGTCTTCGAAGGCTTCCTCGTCCCGGTTGCCGGACACGTACCACATGGCCAGCTTGTCCCCGGCCTTGATGTGCTTGCCGCCTAGCACCACATCCTGGGCGGCGGTGCGCCGCATGTAGGCTAGGGGCGTTTGCCAGCGAATGATCTCTGAGACCATGTTGGGGATCAGGGCGGGATTGTCGCGCAGCTTCTGGTATTCCGCCGGGTACTGGTTCAGCGCCAGCACCCCGCCGGAAATGGAGTTGCGGGTGGTGTCGTTGCCGCCCACGATCAGCAGGAGGAGGTTGCCCAGATATTCCTGGGATGGCATGTCCTGGGTGGCGGATCCGTGCGCCATCATGGAGATGAGATCATGCCCCGGGGCCTGGCCCTTGCGCTCATGCCACAGCCGCATGAAGTAGTCCAGACACTCCAGCAGCTCCGCACGGCGCTGCTCCTCGCTTTCCACCAGCCCGGATTCGGGGCTGGCGGTGGTGACGTCGGACCAACGGGTGAGCTTGCGCCGTTCAGCAAAGGGGAAGTCCAGCAGGGTGGCCAGCATCTGCGTGGTCAACTCGATGGACACTAAGTCCACCCAGTTGAAGGTTTCGCCCACGGGCAGGCTGTCCAGAATACCGCACACCCGGCGGCGGATGGTGCCCTCCAGGGCGGCCAGATTGCGCGGCGCGACGGAAGGCGCCACCGTCTTGCGCTGCTCATCGTGCTTGGGCGGATCCATGGCGATGAACATGGGCAGGGGGAAGTCCTCGTCCGGCTCCTGAAGCACGATGGTGCCTTCGGAGGAGAACACGCGATGGTTGCTGTCCACGGCCTTGATGTCATGGAATTTGGTCACCGACCAATAGGGGCCGAACTCGCTGTCCCGGCAGTAGTGTACGGGCTCCTCCTTGCGCAGCCGCTCGAAGTAGGGCCATAGCGTGTCGTTCTGGTACAGCTCCGGGTCGCTCACATCGAAATCCGCAAGGGGCATGGTGTAGGCCCGCGCCCGCGCTTCCTCCAAGGCTGTGGTTTGGGCGGCGGCGGTTTGGCTGGTCATGGGCAAGTCTCTCCATCAATTGCTCAAAGGACGGAATTCTACCACGGCCATCATGGTCAGCCGGATTCGGGCCCAATCGACCGGCGAACCCTTCCTGCGGAGAGGCTGAAAGCCACAATGAATGAGAATTGCCGTTATGCGTCCCAGCGCCATCCCAAAGTCGTCCACCAGCCCTCGGCAAAGCCCTATATAGAAGGTTCGTGAACATTTTTCGGAGGATTCCGCAATATTTTGGGGCATCTGATGACCTTTCAGAAATTTTCTTTTAAGAGCGAACACTTTGGGATGGT
>CAYGBY010000126.1:0-11459 GCA_964348115.1 uncultured Pseudomonadales bacterium | reverse complement strand
GCGGAAACCCATGACAAACCTACATTTCGTGGATGGCGCGGACCTCTGCCCTGATGAAGAAGGGATTAAGACCGGGCGCCGGAGAACTGGATTTCGCGGTAACCCGGCGCGAACCTCTGGCCCGGCGGTGTTTGCGGTCATCCGCCCGTTGACGTATTATCGCCGTTTCTGAACCTGTAACTAGGAATCAAGAAGCCGATGACAACCGCAACCGAATCACGCCCAGTACTGCTTTCCCTTGCCTCCCGGCAGGTTTGGCCACATATTCTCACTGCCACATATCGGAAACCATCGCGACTGATCCTCTTGCATAGCGATGTTGCCGACGAGTCGATGCGGCCTGCCGGGCGGTTAAAGAAATTCTTCGACCATAGATCACAGATCATTGAGCCGGGCAAGACCAGCCTCGAATTGATTCCACACGACGACTTTGACGCTGTCGAAAAACACCTCGACCAACTTATGGAACGTCTGAACCTCGACTCGAACTGCGAGTTGAATTTCACCGGCGGCAACAAGCTGATGGCGACTGCCGCCTATTATTGGGCTGCCAAAAATCGCTTTAAGTCGTTCTATCTGGATCGAGGTAATCGACTAACTTGGTTCGAACCTTCAAGCGACGGACAGGCCACGCGGTCGGAGACACTGGACGGGCACATCACCAACTCGCTCGACCCGGTGGCGTTGTTGCGCTGCCAATCGTTGACTTCGGAAGTTGAGCGGGAAGGGGAGCGGCTCACACTAAGCAGGTTGGGAGAAAAGCTATCCAAGGCCGAATTCCGCAAACGAATAGACAACGGATCGATCGACGGGCTAATGGAGAGCACCGGAGAGGGAGATAAAGGGCGCAAGGAGGGTGATTTCCTAGAACTGGTAGCTGCAGCAGTGTTGCTGAAGCTCGGCGTTACGGAGGTACGCCATTCTCTACGGCTCAAGGTCAATACGCCGAAAGGTGTATCAAGCCGCCTGCCGCACCAGGAGATTGACTTACTGTTCAACTGGAACGGCAAGCTCTGGCTGGTGGACTGCAAAGACCAAATGTCCAAGGACGACCTAGTTCAACGGCTTCGCTCGCAACTCCGCCGAGATTACGACTCGGAGGTGCTACCCCCCCAGACGAATGAGTTGCTTAATCGCATTCTTGGCGATTTGCAAATAGGGCAGACCAAAATTCTGAAGGAAGATCTGATCGCAATCAATGACGTGGGGGGCCTGCTTGGACAGGTGGTCTGCGTCCGAAAATCCCCCTTGCCGGATGAAGTGCAGGCGTACGCTAAACGGAATAGAATCGAAGTAGTCTTGAAGAAGGAGATATTCGAAGGACTCCGTCGTCTGATCAATCCTGCCGGACCAGCATCGTGCAGCAGCGTACCCGCCGTCACCGCGTCCGGCGCTTCCTAATGTCGTGCCCCAACTCCGCGAACGTCGACTGCTCCATCTCTTGCCCCATATCTGTTCTTGACCAATTCGCCAACTTGGGTTAAAAATGGATGGAACGGAATGAAGCGGTCAAGCAAGTGCATGAACTGATTGAAACCCACCGTTCGGAAATACTTGCCCTGGCTAAACAGCACGGTCTTCAGGACGTGCGGGTGTTCGGCTCCATGATGCGCGGTGACGTCCACAACGCAAGTGATGTTGATCTGTTGGTGGCGCTGCCAGCCGACAAGACTGGGCTTGCCCTCGGCGCATTGGTGATGGACGTGCAAGACCTGCTGCAAAGACCTGTGGATATAGTGACTGAACAAGGTTTGCACCCTGCCCTGCGCAAACGAGTTCTTTCTGAGGCGCTGCCGTTGTGAAGCCCGACGCCGAGTCCGACTTGCTGCTGCTACGCCACATCGGCATGTGCATTGCGCGTGTGCGGGAGTACACTGGTGGCGAGCGGTCAACGTTCTACAACTCACCACTGGTTCAGGACGCCGTAATCCGCAATCTGCAAATCTTGTCCGAATCGACCCTGCGATTAAGCGACTCGCTAAAGGCAACTGAACCGGAAGTCCCATGGCGGGCCATCGCGGGATTTCGAAACGTTTTGACACACGGATACCTGGAAATCGACCTGAACGCGGTCTGGAGTGTTGTTGACCGTGACCTACCCAACCTTTCCACAACCGTTGAACGCATGATTGGGACGATTGAAACACCGGGTGACGCATGAGCAGAATCGTGCTTCTCCACACCGTTGGTGGTGCCCATCAGCCAATACTCAGAGCAATTTGGACTCTTGCGCCCATCTACGTCTGCTTCTTCTGCACGGATCGCGACCCCGATGCCGGCAGGCCGGATTCCATCGTTCAGGTTGCCGGCAAGGGCAACGTCATCAAGGCCGCGCACAGTGACGCCAAGCCGACGCTGCCGAACATACCCGCCCGGGCGGAACTGAACGCTGAGAGACACGAAACAAGGATAGTCCCAGAGGACGGCTTCGACGATTCCTATCTCGCCATGCGCCACGCCACTGCTAAACTGGCTGAGCGGTTCCACGACGCTCGACTCATCGCCAATCGCACTGGCGGAATCAAAACGATGTCGGTGGCGTTGGTATGCGCGGCCTTGGATAGCGATGGCGTCGGGCTCCAATTCACTGCAAGCACCCGTCCCGACCTTGTTCGTGTGCAAGATCGGACCGAACGGGTGGCCTCCGCAAGGGTGGCCTGTCTGCGCCGTGACCGTGCGATGGCACCCTATCTTGGCCCTTGGTATCGGTCTGCCTATCACGAGGCCGCGCTAGAACTGGGCGATGTCGCAAGCTCCACCGATGACCCCAGTGGGGTGCGACTCGGATTAGTGCAAAGGCTCGGTCGGGCCTTGGCTTAGCTCAAATATCCGAATTGTCGATGACAACCGCAACCGAATCGGGCTCAGTATTGCTTTCCCTTGCCTCCCGGCAGGTTTGGCCACATATTCTCACTGCCGCATACCGGAAACCATCGCGACTGATCCTCTTGCATAGTGATGTTGCCGACGAGTCGAAGGAGCCCGCCAAGCGATTAAAGGAATTCTTCGATCATAGATCACAGATCATTCAGCCGGGTGAAACTTGGCTCGAATCGATTCCACACGATGATTTTGATGCTGTCGAAAAACGCCTCGACCAACTTATAGATCGTCTGAATCTCGACTCGAACTGCGAGTTGAATTTCACCGGCGGCAACAAGCTGATGGCGACCGCTGCGTTTTTCTGGGCCGCTAAACATCGCTTTAAGTCGTTCTATCTGGATCGAGGTAATCGCGTAACATGGTTCGAACCTTCAAGGGACGGACAAGCCACGTGGTCAGAGACACTGGACGGACACATCACCAACTCGCTCGACCCGGTGGCGTTGTTGCGCTGCCAATCGTTGACCTCGGAAGTTGAGCGGGAAGGGGAGCGGCTCACGCTAAGCAGGCTGGGAGAAGAGCTTTCCGGGACCGAATTCCGCAAACGAATAGAGGCCGAATTCGGCAAACCAATAAACAAAAGATCTATCAACTGGCTAATGGAGAGCACTGGAGAGGGGGATAAAGGGCGCAAGGAGGGTGATTTCTTGGAGCTGGTGGCTGCGGCCGTATTGCTGAAGCTCGGCGTTACGGAAGTACGCCGTTCCCTACGGCTCAAAGTCAATGCACCGCAAATTATATCAAGCCACCGCCCTCCGCACCAGGAAATCGACTTGCTGTTCAACTGGAACGGCAAGCTCTGGCTGGTGGACTGCAAGGACCAAATATCCAAGGACAACTTGGTTAAGAAGCTCCGCCAGCAACTTCGCCAGAATTCTAAAGTTAAACTATCCCTCGGTGCAGAAGAGTCGCTTGGCCGCATTCGCAGCGATTTGCAAATTGGGCAGACCAAGGTTCTGAAGGAAGATCTGGTCGCAATCAATGATGTGGGTGGCCTGCTCGGGCAGGTGGTCTGCGTCCGAAAATCCCCCTTGCCGGATGAAGTGCAGGCGTACGCTAAACGGAATAGAATCGAAGTGGTCTTAAAGAACGAGATATTCAAAGGATTCCATCGTTTGATCAATTCCGCCAAACCAGAATCTCCAAAAGCGTTTGCCGCACTTGAGCGTCGCTTTTCGAAGCCGCACCGTCAACATTCCCAATAGATCAACTTGCCTATGCCCGTGGGCTCCCCCATCTTCATGCGGGTCATGCGCACAACGACAGCGCCCTGTGCGGCGCCGGAACCAACTTCGGTGGCCGCCGCCCGAGCCGTGAATGGATGGGCGCAAGGTATGTGTGCTGCAACCTTGCCGAGGCACCAGGTTCGATAACGACATGTTTCAATGGCGAGAATCCTAACTATGTTTGAGTCTGGCAGTGATTGGTATTCTAGTGCGAGTGGTTGGTGCGATCCTAGCAGCAAACGTCGCCAAATCTCTTGTGGATGGCGTCCGAGATAAGGTCACGCCGAAGCAGGGCAGCGTGGTCTATTGCGACTTAATAGTTGGTGTGGCGTCGCATTCAGGAATCTATATTGGAAACAATGAAATCGTTCAACTCTCAGGCAGCGGCAGAATCGAAAGGGTAAGCCCCAAGAAATTTATTCGGGGCGGGACAGCGGTCAACATTTATGTGTCCTGCTATGAAGACGAAGCCGTAGGCAGTGTTCTGGCAGCCGAACGTGCACGCTCCCAAGTCGGTTGCCGTCGCAACTACGACCCCATGTCAGACAACTGTCACCGATTCTCCGCTGGCTGCCTGACGGGAGACTTTGGATCATCAAACAACCTCTTACTCGGGCTAAAGAATTTGGCATCAGACATTTTGGGGTCCAACACTTGGCGGCAGTGGGATATCGAACTCTTTGACTGAACGGCCAAGCCAGTCGCTCTGTATGCAAAACAGATCGAAGGCGATGTGTGGACGATTGGAAAGGGCCGCAGCCTTTCCGGCCAAATCCAGGCAGGTCAAGGCGAGCGATAGTCGCTGCCGTACACAAAAGGAATCACCCGAAGTTGATGCCAACCGAGGAGAGCCGCCAGCCCAGAAAATTGACCTTCAAGGCATTACAGGTAGGAACAACCTTCGCGCCAGAGTCGCCATGTGCGCAACGACACCCACCAACCCACGGTTCGGGCGGCTAGGCTAGCACAGTACTTCCCAGCGCTCACTCACGATCAACCCGAAAACGCCGCCGCCAACGAATCGAGCGGGGGCGCGAAATAGTAGCTGCCGGTGGTCGGTTTCGTATAGCTGAGCATTCTGTCGCGCAGGCCATTTTCGCCGAGGCCGTACATGGACCGCAGGAGTGTGTCGAAGCGCGTCTGGTCAGCGCTAAAGGCGAGGAAGTAAAGTCCGGCGTCCGCGAGGCCGCCCACCGGTGTGCTGCGGCGGTATATCTTCGTGCCCGGCAGGTCAGTGCGGCTGACGTGGCTGTCCGCCGGCATGGCGTCTCCGGTCAATTCCACGCTATCCGCCTTGGTGCGACCGAACACCCGTTCTTGATTGGTTACCGGCAAGGCGTTGAACGCCGCCAAGTCATGCACCCACCGCTGGACGAGCACGAAGCTGCCGCCTGCGCCCGGGCCGCTTGCGACCAGTGCCGTTTTCAGCTTCTCGTCGCCCTTGGGATTTGCGGTGCCGTCAACGAAACCGGTGATATCCCGGTTGTCGCGGAACCGGAAGCCATGGTTCTCGAATGTCAAATCGGCAACCGGCGCAAGGGCGGACCGCCACGCCAGGGCGCGGACAAATAGTTCATCGCGTTTCTCGCCGTGCAGCCAGATGAACAGATCCTGTTGCGTTGCCGGAGCGCCGGCGCCGTCCTCGTCCGCGATGGCCTGGAACTCGCCAAAGCCGGATGGCGCTGCGACCGCGCTATCGCCGAGACACAGGGACCCAAACGCGATGACCTGTACGCCGGAGGCCACGGGCGTACTCGCCAACGCGCCACCCGGCAGCGGCGAGCGCACTTCTCGGCAAGCGAACTCCAAGAAAATGTGGTGGCTCGACGCCTCGTGAAATATGCCAAGTTGGTGGTTTGCCATACCGCAGAGTGTAGCCACTTTAGCGGCGTTGGGGTAGTGGTCGATCCGCATCCACTTCAAAAACGACACGACGTTGCTTTAGGATGCGGTCAGACCCTGCCCAGACGAGACTGGGAGATGACCGACTTCGGTTCTCCGGGACGAGCCGCGAATAGCATCCGGGTCCACGAAGTGGACTGGGACTCACACGCCCGGACCCTGTCCTCATTACGCCAAACGGTGTTCGTGGAGGAACAGGGAGTCCCGAAAGATGAGGAATGGGATAACGCGGATCCCGACTGCCGACACTTCCTCGCGGAGGGCGGCGATGGGCGTCCGATCGGCACGGCGCGGCTGATGCCTTCTGGGCAGATTGGCAGGATGGCGGTACTCGCCGAGTGGCGCGGCCAGGGGGTTGGCACCCGCCTGCTCAAGATCGCGGCGGAAGCGGCGCGGGCCGCAAACTATCCAGCCATCTTCCTGCACGCGCAGAGCCACGCGGTGGGCTTCTACCAGCGCGCCGGCTTCGTGGTGACCGGCGCACCCTTCATGGAGGCCGGCATCGAACACCGTGAAATGACGCTTCCTCCCTTGCAATAGGCCGGTCGGCACACATTCCACACACCTTGAAGCCTGCGCCGTGGAAAGTAGCCGCTTACATTCCCCCGGCGAGCCGCGGCCGGGAAGCGTTCGCTCCAGCCCCGGCCCCGCGCCCTACCCGTGCGCCCCAATCCGGCTCCCTTGCCCTACCCGTGCGCCCCAATAATGCACACGGCGGCCACGTTGCTCATGGGGGAGCCGCCTAGGTTGTGGGTCATGCCGACGGAAGGGGATGGCAGTTGGCGCTGCCCTGCCCTGCCCTGCAGCTGCAGGTACATTTCATAGAGCATGCGGATGCCGGAGGCGCCGATGGGATGGCCGAAGCATTTCAGGCCGCCGTCTATCTGGCAGGGAATTGATCCGTCGGCGTCATAGAAGCCATCCATGACATCTTTGATGGCGCCGCCCTCGGGAGAGAGCTGCAGGTCCTCCATAGTGACCATCTCGGTGATGGAGAAGCAGTCGTGGCATTCGAACATGCTCACCTGCTCCCTGGGTTTGTCTATGCCGGCTTCTTCATAGGCCTTCTTGGCGGCGATGCGGGTGGTGTGGAAATAGCTGCCGTCCCAGGAGTTGTGGCCGGATTCGCTGCCGTTGGAAAGGGATAGCTGCAGCGCCTTCACCGCGACGATGTTCTCCTTGCCCAGGCGCTTGGCGATCTCCGGGGTGGTGACAATGGCCGCGGCCGCCCCGTCGCTGACGCCGCAGCAGTCGAACAAGCCCAAGGGTTCGGCGATCATGGGGGCGTTGATGGCTTGATCCTCCGTGATCTCCCGGCGCAGATGCGCCTTGGGGTTCTTGACGCCGTTGGCGTGGCTTTTCACCGAGACGTGGGCGATGGCGCGCTTCAAGTCATCCCGCTTGACCCCGTGCTTGGCGCGGTAGGCGCTGGCCAACTGGGCGAAGCTGCCGGGCGCGGAAGCGTTGGCCGACCACTGCGGCGCTAGGGTGCCGCCCAGCCCGCCGGGCAGGCCGCCATAGCCGGTGTCCTTGAGTTTCTCCACGCCTAGGGCGAGGGCGATGTCGCAGGCGCCGGAGGCCACCGCATAAACGGCGCCGCGGAAGGCTTCCGAGCCAGATGCGCAGAAGTTCTCCACCCGGGTGACGGCGATGTTGGGCAGCCGCAGGGCGACGGACAGCGGCAGGCCGCCCTTGCCCACGTTGATTTCCTCGTAGTGGGTGGAAAACCAGGCGGCGTCGATTTCGCTTACGTCGATGCCGGCGTCGGCGATGGCCTCTGTGAAGGCCTCCACCATCAGCTCCTCCGCGCCGCTTTCCCAGCGCTCCCCAAACCGCGAGCAGCCCATGCCCAAGATGGCCACCTTGTCCTTGATGCCTGTTGCCATTTGCCTGTTCCTTGAATTAGCGAGGTTCCACAGCGCTAGATTACCGCAATTTTTGGCGTGATGACGCTTTTTGCCGCGCCTGAGTGATGGGTTGCCATTCGCCCCGTCCTTCAGGCCGGCGTCGCCTTCCAAAAGTAGCGCACAAAGCCGCGAACGCCATCCACAGACTTGATGCGAAACACCATGCGCACCGGCATGCCCACTTCTATTTCACCCACATCCACATCCGTGAAATCCGTCATGAAGCGGCCGCCTTCAGCGAAGGTGATCATGCCGTAGTGGCTTGGCGGGTCCGCCGTGTAGGCAAGGTAGTCCGCAGACCAAGTAAGAATGCTGGCCGGTTGTTCGCGAAAACTATAGGGATCCTGGGCACCTTGGGCGCGGCACTGCGGGTTCACGCACAGGTCCGTGCGCGGGAACTGCGCGACGCCGCAGCGTCGGCACCGGCCGCCCACCAGTCCGAGCAGCATGTCCCGCTTGCGATAGGTGACGGACAGCGCCGTCTTGTAGTTTTGCGTTTCCGCCCGCATGCCCTTTTCCAGCCGCACCAAGTCATTGAAGGCCAGAAACTTCTGGTAATTGCCCTCCGCCTGGCGGTTGGCCAGGGCATCGCTGATGCCTTGGGCGCTGCGAAAGCCGGCCAACGCCTCCGTGGTGCGCAGCACGATGGCGTCGCAGCCTTGGCCAAAGCTGCACAGCAGCAGGTTCTGGCCCGGCTTGGCCCGGGTCTCCAGCACATGCAGCAGCATGACCAGGGGGTGGGCGGCGCCGCTCTCCCCCATCACTTGGTGCAGGTTGTCGGCGATGGCCTGCGGGGCAATGCCCACCTGTTTGGCGATGCCCGCCACCGCCCGGCCGATGGTGCTGGGCAGGATGAAGTGGTCCACATCGCCGGCCGCAACACCAGCTTTCCGCAGCGCCCCATCGATGCAGGGCGGCACGATCTTGGCGAGCCCTTCATCACGAATCCAGCGCTCCTCCCAGGTGTAGTCGTAGGCTTCAGCGGCGCTGCGGAAGTGGTCCACGAAATCCACCGTGGCGCTTTGCGCGGCGACGAACTCCGCCAGGACGCCCTCGTCGCCCACGGTCAGCGCGGCGGCGCCATCGCCATAAGCCAGTTCCCCGGCGCTGGCGGCCTTCACCCGACGTTTCTCGCTGGCCACCACCAAGGCGCTGTCATACAGCCCCCCTTGCACGGCGCCAAACGCCTGCAGCAGGGCGGAGGCACCGGCCCTCTGGCTGGATGTGATGTCCAGGGAGGCCAACTGCTCCGGCAGGGAAAGGGCGGTGCTGACAATGCCGGCGTTCTGCCGGTCCGCGAAAGGCGCACTGGTGCTGGCGAAGTAGATGCCCTGGGGTTCCGGGGCGCCGCTGTTCAGGCAGGCCCGCGCCGCCTCCACGGCCATGGTGACGGCATCCTCGTCCCAGTTGCACATGGCCCGCTCCCCCTTGGCCTTGCCGGCAAGGCCGGGATCCGCCCACACATGGGCATCCACAATGGCCTGGCGCGACAAGCGCCGTTTCGGAACATAGCCCCCAAATGCCGTGACGCCAACCACACAACCTCCATTTCCGTTAGCAAGGACGCAATATTATGACTGCGACGGCGGCACCACAATGGCGAAAACAGGGAATGTCACGAGCAACCGTTCTGCCCGGTTGTTAAGGCACGCGAAGTGTCCGGTCGTAAAGTCTCGGTTTTCTCCCAGGCGAGGAGACGACCTAGGCGTGGCGAATTGCGGAGAGGACCGGAGAACGGTGCTGTTTGAGGATGCGCATTCGATTTGGACGTATCTTCGGCGGTCCCCAAGGGGAAACGGCTTGCCGAGCTGGCGGCTTGGGAACGCCCGATGGGGCATAATTTCGCCATGAAAGCGGATATCGAGGCGGTCAAGGACTTCTTTGTGGCGTTGCAGAGCAAGATTTGCACGGCGCTGGAGGAGTTGGACGGGCGAGGACGGTTCTCCCTGCAGCGCCTGCAGCAGCCGCAGGGCGGCTTTGGACAGCCGCGTGTGCTGCAGGACGGTTTGAGCATAGAAAAGGCGGCTGTGCAGTTCACCTACAGCGTCGGCAGCGCCCTGCCGGCGGCGGCTAGTGAACGCAACCCGCAGTTGGCGGGCAAGCCCTTTCAAGCCGCGGCCATCTCCCTAATCGTGCATCCGCGCAATCCCTACGTCCCCACCACGCACATGAATCTGCGTTTCTTTCTGGTGCAGGCAAGCCCGCCTGCCTGGCACTTCGGCGGTGGCTTCGACCTCACGCCCTGTTATGGGTTCATCGGGGATTGCGTCCACTGGCACCGCACGGCGCAGCAGGCGGCCGGGCGGCACTATGGGCGCATGAAAGCGGCCTGTGACGCCTATTTTCATCTAAGCCACCGCAATGAGCCTAGGGGCATCGGCGGGCTGTTCTTCGATGACTGGATGGAAGACGGCTTTGCGCAAAGCCTTGCGCTGACCAGCGCCATAGGCGAAGCCTTCCTGCCCGCTTACAGCCCCATCTTTGCGCGCCGCAACCCCATGCGCTACGGCCAGCAGCAGCGGGAATGGCAGCTCATTCGGCGCGGGCGCTACGCGGAATTCAATCTGGCCCAGGACCGCGGCACCCGCTACGGCCTGCAGAGCGGACGGCGCATCGAATCGGTGCTGGCTTCCCTGCCCCCCAAGGTGCTGTGGCGCTACGACCACAGGCCAGCGCCAGACACGCCGGAAGCGGAACTCCTGTCTTTCTATCTGCAGCCGAAGGACTGGCTGGCGGAAGCTTCAGCGATCCCTAATGCCTAGCTGGTTGTCCACCGACTTCACGCCCTTGACGGCGCCCGCCACCTCCGTGGCCCGCTGCCGACCGGCTTCGGTTGCGACCCAGCCGTGCAGGCCGACCACGCCGCGTTTGACCTCCACGTTCACGCGCAGGCCGTTGACCAGTCTGTCACGGATCAGCAAGGTCTTCACCTTCGCCTGGATGGCGGTGTCGTCCAGCAATTCGCCGGAGGTGCGCTTCGCGCCGTCTTTGTAGCTTTGGCATCCCAAGGCGGCCCCAGCCACTAGCAAAAGCGCAGCCAAACCAACCCACAGGCGAAGATTGAACAGAGAAGCGCCCATGTCGAACCTCCAATTTCCGCTGACTCGCCACTTAGCCCCCCTGCATTCTACGACCAAATGCCGGCCCAGGCGTAATAAACGGGTTGGGCTGTGGACGACGGGATGGCGCAGGACGGCCAGCACGACTAGGAAACCTCTGAACAAGTCCCGGAATCTCAGAGGAGTTTGGGTGGCGCGATGGCAAGGCGCGGCGAAGCCGTGTGGCAGGCGCCGCACAATGAGCCGCAACACAGCCAGCGCACTCTTCGGACCCTCCCGAAGGGCGAACGCGACTTGTTCAGAGGCTCCCTAGTGTGCTGTCCCGCAAGTAAGTGGGTTTTAGTCGCTAGGGAACCTCTGAACAAGTCCCGGAAGCCCAGAGGAGCCTAAAGGGCGTGATGGCAAGGCGCGGCGAAGCCGTGTGGCGGGTCCCACACAATGAGCCGCAACACAGCCAGCGCGCCCTTTAGGCCCTCCCGAAG
>CAYGBY010000125.1:0-11546 GCA_964348115.1 uncultured Pseudomonadales bacterium | reverse complement strand
CACGCCCTTTAGGCTCCTCTGGGCTTCCGGGACTTGTTCAGAGGTTCCCTAGAACGGAATGTCGTCCTCCATGTCGTCCTGTGCGCTGTCCACCACCGTGGGCTCGTTGCGTTGGCTGCGGCTGGGCAGCGGCTGCCCGCCTCCTTGGGGCGGCGGCCCTGCTTGATAGCCGCCTCCGCCGCCGGCGCGGCTGTCGAGCATCTGCAGATCCCGTGCTGTCACTTCCGTTCGGTAGCGGGTTTGCCCGTCCTGCTCCCAACTGGAGGTGCGCAGGCTGCCTTCAATGTAGACTTTGGATCCCTTGCGCAGATATTCCTGCGCCACTTCCGCCAGGCGGGCGAAGCACACCACGGAATGCCATTCCGTGCGCTCCTGCCGTTCGTTGCTTTGCCGGTCCAGCCAGCCTTCCGTGGTGGCTACCCTCAGGTTCGTCACCGCGGTTCCGGACTGGGTGTAGCGGGTTTCCGGATCCCGCCCCAAATTGCCGATGAGAATGACTTTGTTGATGCCCCGTGCCATGATTGCTCCCTGTGCTGGTCAGTTTTGGATCGGTTCGGATCAGTTCGAATCGGTTCAGTTTCCAGTCAGATTCATGAGTTTATATTATCCGCCATCGGGAACCCACGGCGGCGGCGTCTTTTCAATTTGTTTGGGATATTCGCCATTCGAGGCGGCAGTTTTTCGGAAGCATCACCGTGAACGAATCAGGACATCAACACCTAGCCCGCATCCGGCGCCCAAGGCCGGAGGGCAAACGAGGGCGGCGCTGGCTGCCCGGATTGGCGGCCAACGCACGGAAAAGCGGCGGCGTTCGGCGACGCATCAAGCCGCTTGGCGGAGTGTGCGGGCTGGGATGGCCCTTGGCTGCCGCGCTGCACCTTGGCTTGGCGCTGCCGTCCGGCGTTGCGGTTGCCCAGCCGGGCGCGAATGTCTCGGTTGCGGACCAACGGTTCAATCCCAGCGCGCCGGCGGCGGCGCCTGCGCATTGGCGTCCCCTGCAGGATTACAGCCGGGTTCCCATCCCTTTGCACATTCGCGCCCCGGAGTTGACCGAAGCGGAACGCCAAGGCGCCGCGGCGAAGCCGCGCGGCCCGGCAATCATTGGCATTGGGCGCCCGGCGCCCGCCGGCGGCGGGGCGCTCAGCCGCAGTCTGGCTTGGTCGCAAGCCGGTGTTGGCCAGGTGGCGGCGTTTCGGGTCACCTCTCCCGGCGCCAAGGCCATGCGCATTGCGCTAAAGGGGGAATTGCCCGAAGGCGGCCTGGTGCGGTTCTTCAGCCTTTCGGATGCCGACGAGCGGTTCCGCCCCTTCGTCCGACAGGACTTCCACGATCGCGGCTGGACGCGCCGCCTGGAAAAGGCCCACGGTCAGGCTGCTACGGCGCGGCGCTTGGTCTGGTCGCCCACTGTGGCCGGAGAGTCCATCGGCGTTGAAGTCAGCCTGCCTTCCGCCGCCGCCCAGGCGGACCTGTCCCTGCAGGTTGTGCGCATTGCCCATCTGCTGCGCCACGCCGCCGCTTCCGGAGGCGCAGCCCCGCAACCCAGCGACGATGCCTCCTCCTGCAGCGGCGTGGATGTCTCCTGCTCCGATGCTTCAGGCTGCGACCGCATGGCCACCGTGCGCATCTCCTTCACGGAGGATCAGGGCGCAACCTACGTCTGCACCGCCACCACCCTCAATGACCAAAGAGACGCGCAAGCCAAGGCGCAGTCCACCCACTTGCTGACCGCCAGCCACTGCATAAACTCACAGGAAGCAGCGGATACCCTGGAGGCTTGGTGGCGTTATCAAACCGCCAGTTGCGGCAGCAATGAGACGGACAGCCGCTTCGCCTCCCTGGGTGGGGGCGCGGACCTAGTGGCCACGCACGCCGCCTCCGATCACAGCTTGCTGAAATTGCGTGGCCCCTTGCCGAGCCTGCCGGTTTGCTGGAAGGGTTGGTCCGGCACGGTTCCTAGCATAGGCGAGCCCGTGGGTTTGGCGCATCATCCGCAAGGGGGACTTAAGGAATGGGCGGAGGGGGAGGCCATCGGGGAACTGACTTTGGCGTTTGCCGGGGAGCACCCCCAATTCGTGGACGCCATCCTGGTGGAGTACGGCAAGGGCGCCACCGCCCCGGGCAGCAGCGGCGCCGCCTTGTTGGCGGCGGATAGCGGCCATATTCTTGGTGTGCTGTCGGGCGGCCCCGAAGATCAATGCGCAGTCGATGGCTTCGGCCGCTTTGACCGTTTTCTGCCGCTGGTGCAGTCGGTGCTGGCTGGTGAGGCGCCCTCGGATGGGGGCGTTCTGGATGACCACGACGACGCTCTGGCAGGCGCCACAGGCATCGCCTTGCCCCACTCGGAAACTTCAGGGCACCTCGACTTCGCTGGCGATGTCGATTTCTTCCGCATCGAAGTGGCGCAAGGCGGAACCCTAAGCCTATGGACCACCGGCGGGACCGACACTGTTGGCGCCCTGCTGTTGGAGAACGGCGAGACCGCGGCGCAAAACGACGACAGCGGCCAGGGCCGCAACTTCCGCATCAGCTACGAAGTGACGCCTGGCATCTACTACGTGCGGGTGGCGGGGCATGAAGACGCCATCGGCGCCTACCTGTTGCTGGTGAGCCTTCAGTCCACAGAGCAGGCCACCTACGAGGTGCCGCTTTTCCTGGCCGACGTCCCTGGCGCTGAGCGGGAAGGATTCATGCGCATCATCAACGACTCGTTGACCAGCGGCACGGTTGAAATCACCGCCATCGATGACGCGGGCGATGAATTCGGTCCGGTTCGCCTATCCCTGCAAGGCGGAGCGGGCCGCCACATCAATTCCAGCGACCTGGAGCGCGGCAATCAGGCCAAGGGCCTGCCGAAGGGAGTCGGCGATGGCGTTGGGGACTGGCGCTTGGAGCTCACCACCACCCTGGACATCAGGCCAATGGCCTATGTCCGCACCAAGACCGGCTTTGTGGGCGGCATGGAAGCCCTTGTGGCTGGCGACGCCCGCGCCTATGAAGTGCTCTTCTTCAACCCGGCCAGCAACCAAAGCCAGCGCAGCCTGCTGCGCCTTATCAACCCGAATTTTTCAGAACAGCAGATCACCATCATCGGGCGCGACGACAGGGGACAAGCAGGCGCCGGCCCGGTGCGCCTCAATCTGGCCGGAAAGGCGGCCATAACGCTAAATGCGCGGCAACTTGAGCAGGGGGATGCGGATGCTGGCCTCAGGGGCCAACTAGGGGATGGCGAAGGAAAATGGCGCTTGACGGTCAGTTCCCGCATCGGCATCAAAGTGATGAACCTGCTGGAAAGCCCCACGGGCAGCCTGAGCAATCTGTCCGCCGTACACATCCAAAAGAACGACGACTGACCGCGTTGCCCGCCAACTCTGGGCGTTGCCGCTGGCGCCCAACACGCTGGGCGCTTGTCTGCGCCTTCGATCATCGAACGCCTTGGCGCTATATGTGGGCTGGGAGTCAGCGCACCCTTTTGGTCTCTCCGGAAGGGCGCCCCGGGAATGGACTGTGGAATTCCCGCCGCGCTGCGGGTTGCCTTCCCATGGCCGCAACGCCATCTCCGGCCGCAAGCAGTGTGGCGCTGGGCGAACGCGACCTGTTCAGAGGTTCCCTAGTGCGCTGTCCCGCAAGTAAGTGGGTTTTCGTCGCTGGGCCGTTTTGGCCCCCGGCAAGGCCCGACGACGCCCTGTGGCGGGCCCCACACAAGGAGGAGCAACGCGGCCGGGGGCCAAAAGGGCCACGAATAATCACACTTACTTGCGGGACAGCACCCTAGCGCCTGAGCCTTGGACGCGCACCGGCGCCCGACATTCCCTGCAGTCCGCGCAGCATGTTCTGCGCCGCGCCCTTGCGGCCAAACTTCTTCATCATCTTCTGCATTTGGCGATGCTGCTTCAGCACACGGTTCACATCCGCGACCTCGGTGCCGCTGCCGCGCGCAATGCGGCGCTTGCGGGAGGGGTTGATTAGGTCCGGGAAGCGTCGTTCATCTAAGGTCATGGAGTCTATGATCACCCCAGCCTGCTGGAATTGGCTGTCACCCATGCGGGACTGCGCCGCGGAAGGCACTTGGTTCATGCCGGGCAGTTTGTCCAGCATGCCGCTGACGCCCCCCATGCTGGCCATGCTTTGAATCTGGTCGCGGAAATCCGTCAGGTCAAAACGCCGGCCGCGGGTGATCTTCCTGGCAAGCCGTTCAGCCTTGCGCCGGTCCACCTTGCGCTCCGCCTCCTCGACGAGGGACAGCACGTCGCCCATGCCGAGGATGCGGGAAGCCAGACGGTCAGGATGGAACGGTTCCAAGGCATCGAGCTTTTCGCCCATGCCGAGGAACTTGATGGGCTTGCCGGTGATGAAGCGCACGGACAGGGCCGCACCGCCGCGGGCGTCCCCATCCGCCTTGGCCAAGATGACGCCGGTCAAGTCCAGCACGTCATTGAACGTCTTGGCGGTGGCGGCGGCATCCTGCCCGGTCATGGCGTCCACTACGAACAGGGTCTCTTTGGGGAGCAGCGCGTCCTGCAGGGTCTTGATCTCCTGCATCATGGCGTTGTCTATGGCCAGGCGGCCGGCGGTGTCCACAATAAGCACGTCCGCCAACTTGCGCCGCGCCTCCGGCACAGCCCGCCGCGCGATGGCCAGGGGCGTTTCGTCCGTGCTGGAGGGGATGAACTGGGCTTCGACCTCCCCGGCCAGCACCGCCAATTGCTCGATGGCTGCGGGACGCTGCACATCGGCGCTCACCAGTGCGGCCCGCTTCTTCAGGCGCTGCTTCACGAACAGCGCCAGCTTCGCTGCGGTGGTGGTCTTGCCCGCGCCTTGCAGCCCCGCCATGAGAATGACTACCGGGGGCGCCGCGGCTAGGTTCAGGGCGTCGTTGGCCTCGCCCATCACCTGCGCCAACTCCGTATGCGCCACCTTGATCATGGCCTCCCCAGGGGCTAGGCCCGCCGTCACCGCCTGCCCTAGGGCGCGCCGTTTGACGTTCTCGGTGAAGGCGCGCACCACCGGCAAGGCCACGTCCGCCTCCAGCAGGGCGGTGCGCACCTCACGCATGGCGGCTGCGACGTTGTCTTCGGTCAGCCGCGCCTTGCCGGAAAGCCCGCGCAGGGCGGCGCTCAAACGGTCGGACAGGTTGTCAAACATGTTGGCGACTAAAGTTGCGAGGAAAGCATTATAGCGGTCTTGGCGGCCTGCGCCGCACGGCGCTCTACGACCTATGCAACTACAGGATCGCCCCGGCTGAGCCGGTCAGGACCATCCCAAAGAGTTCGCTCTTGAAGGAAAAGTTCTGAAAGGCCATTAGATGCCGCGGAATTTGCGGAATCTTCCGAAAAATATTCATAAAACTTCTATATAGGGCTTTGCCGCGGGCTGATGGACGACTTTGGCATGGTCCTGCCGAGCCGGTTCCTCAATTGCAATTGCCTTATTTGGAGTGTAACATGGCCCCTCACCATGCACCCGTGGCCAAATTGGATAAGGCGTCGGTCTACGAAACCGAAGATTGCTGGTTCGAGTCCAGCCGGGTGCGCCAGTGGAATGTTGGTAATGCAGTCGCCGCAAGGCCGATGGAGTGGCCATCATGAAAACCTTGGTTAGTCGTTGTTGGCTGTGGGCCCTGCTGCTCAGCCTGCCTGCCGTTGTGCAGGCGCAAGTGTGGGTTGTACTGGGAAGTTTCAAAAGTCAAGCGAATGCAGCCGCCGCGTTGGGCAAGGTGCAGGCAGTGGCGTCAGTGCCTGTGCGGGTGGCGGGCTTCGACACGTCCAAGGGGCACCTCTATCGAGTGTTGGCTGGGCAGTTCCGCAGCCGAGAGGAAGCAATGCCGGTGCTCGATGCATTCAGGAATCACGGATATCCGGGGGCTTGGCTGTTGGTGGAAAGTGGTTTGCGGCCGTCGTCGGGCGCGGCAAGCCGAGCGGTGACGGAGGACAAGGCGGATCTGGACGCCTTGGCAGGCTTGGGTGCTGAGGACGGCGCGGAAGACTGGCTGTCGTCGCATGGCGAGCCGCTGCTGTCGGAGTATCCGCTCTTGGCCGGCGAGCCCCCGCTAGTGTGCTGTGCCGAAAATGCGTTGAATTAATGCTTGAGCTCCTGGACCCCCACCAGCCGCTCTCTGGCGCACTTGATCTTCATGGCCCCGGTGGCACAAATGGATAGCGCGGCCCCCTCCTAAGGGGTAGGTTGAAGGTTCGAGTCCTTCCCGGGGCGCCAACTGTGGATGCGCGCCGCGTTGCGCAGCTGTCGCCCGGCGCATCATCCCGTTGACCAAGATGCTGGCGCCCCCCTTCGCAGCCCGGTTCAGTGGTCGTCGCACGGACTGCGGAATTCCGCTGCGCTGCCGGTTGCCTTCCCATGGCCGCAACGCCATCTCCGGCGGCTGGGAGCGGGACGGTGGGCGAACGCGACTTGTCTAGAGGTTTCCTAGGTGCGGCATGCGAGTTGGCCGCATCGACAAAATCATCTTTTTTGATAGTTGCCATCCGTGTGCGTTCCCGGTTTTGCTACGCAGATATCCATCTCACTAGGAGAGCAAGATGTGGAAATCCAAGGTTCGTCGCTCGGGTCTGCTTCTGCCTATATTGGCAATGGTCTGCTGTGCGGATGTTGCCGCCCAGACGGCTGCGCAGCCCTCCATCCTGCTTGAGGAGATCATCGTGACCGCCCAGCGGCGCACGGAAAATCTGCAGGAGGTGCCCATAGCGATAACGGCGCTCAATCAGCAGGGCATCGAGGACGCCGACATGCACAACCTAGACGACATTGCCACCCGTGTGCCGGGCCTCACCTTCTCGCCTTTCTCCCCGGGTCAAAACATTGTTGCCCTGCGGGGTGCCTCGTCCAACGACGACGGCGCCGGCACGGACAACTCCATCGCGGTGTTCGTGGACGATGTGTATCTCGGCCGGGTCTCCAACATCAACCCGGAGATGTTCGACCTGGAGCGCATTGAGGTGCTGCGTGGCCCCCAAGGCACCCTGTATGGCAAGAACACCATTGGCGGCGCCATAAACGTCGTCTCCACCCGGCCCAACCTAGAGGAGGCAACCGGCAGATTGCGGGTCAATATCGGCAACTACTCGCGCCGCGACCTTGCCGGCCTTATCACCGGCCCGTTCAGCGAACACTGGGCCGGCAAACTATCCTTCAGCGCCCGCAACCGGGATGGCTGGGTGGACAACATTGTTCTGGACAAAAAGCTCAAGGACGACGACACCCTGGCATTCAGGGGGCAGCTATTGCACAGCGGCGCCAACCTGGAGGCCCTGCTGAGCGCCGACTACAACCGTTTGGACGTCGAGGACATGGCGCGCATCCCCATAAACACTGGCGAACCGGGAGATCCGGCGTTCTGGGCCGCGCCCGTGCCCGGCGGCTACACGGACCTGTGCGGCCTCGGCAACCCGGATTGCTCCGCGAATCCAGTGGACGGCTACGCCAAGCGGGAAGCTTGGGGCCTGAGCGCCCGCGTTAGCTGGACGGTGGCCCGCGGCGAACTGATTTCAATCACCGCCTATCGGGAGAACGAAGCGGACTGGAACATGGACTCCACGGGCACCCCTGTCTCGCCGCTGCCGCCGTTATTCAACCAGATCAACGACGACATCTTCGATGAGACGGAGCAGTTCTCCCAAGAGCTGCGCTGGCTGGCCAGCATCGGTGGGCGGCTGAACTATGTCGCCGGCCTTTGGTTCCTGCGCGAACGCACCGACCGCACGGAGTGCTTCGACAATGACGTGGAAGCCAGCGACTGCACGCCAAACGCCGACGGCGGCCTGACGGATTGGTACAACCAAGTGAACGAAACCACAAGCTACGCCGCCTTTGGCCAGTTCGACTGGGACCTCAGCGACCAGTGGATATTGACCCTGGGTGGGCGCTACAGCCATGAGCGGAAAAAAATCGACAACGACGCCAATGCCGGAGACTTCGTGGTCATCAATCAAACCTTCTCCAATTCGGCCAAGGAAAGCTGGAGCGCATTCACCCCCAAGGCTTCCCTCGCCTACCAACCCAGTGAAGCCGTGAATTTGTATGTTTCCGTCGCCAAGGGCTTCAAAAGCGGAGGCTTTCCGGCGGCGCCCCAAGGCATCGAGTTCACCCAGCCGTTGGATCAGGAGGAGGCGTTGAGCTACGAGGTGGGGCTGAAGATGAATTGGAATGATCGGTTTCGCCTGCAGGCGGCTTTGTTCCACACCGAATATGAGGAGCTGCAAATTCAAACCTTCGGCCCCTTGACCCCGGCAGCGGCCTTCGGCACCTTCCAAACCTTCAACGCTGGCGACGCCGAGGTGCGGGGCATTGAAGTTGAAGCCATCTGGGCGGTGACTGATCGGCTGACCCTATCCGGCTTCTATGGCCATCAGAACAGCGAGTTCGGCGACACCAGCATTCCAGGAACCGCCTTTCCCGATCAATCGGGCCAGGATCTGATCCGCGCCCCGAACAACAAGTACAACCTTAACCTTGACTACGCGCATCCCCTGCCCGGGGGCGGCGAAACAGCCGTGCAGCTAAGCTATCGCTACACGGGTGATCAGCGCGGCGAACTTGAACCCTGGGCGGTACAGCCGGAATTCGAGCTGTTCGACGCCCGGATAAGCTGGACGAACGCCAAGGACACCCTGGAAATTGCAGCTTGGGGCAAGAACTTGGCTGACGAGGAGTACATCATCCACCTGTACACCATTGCATCGAGCGTGGTGTCGGTGTTTGGCGACCCGCGCATGTACGGGGTCAGCGCAACCTATCGGTTCTGAGACGGGCGCAACGATCAGGCTGCCGCAAGCGGTGGCGGAACCGGGTCCAGAACTTCCGCCACCGCCGCCGCCAGCTGCAGCAGGCTTGCATCACCGCCGGCGGGCGCCACCAACTCGACCCCTATGGGCAACCCCGCCGTCGACAGGCCGGCCGGCAGGGAAATTGCCGGCAAGCCGGCATTGCTGGGCGGGTCCGTATTGCGGATGAAGGTCTGGAACACCGGCGCCTGCCGTCCATTCAGCAAGGTAGTTTGATCGTCCCCCAGCGCACAAGCCGGGAGTGGGGTGGTCGGCGCCAGCAGGGCGGCTAGGCGGTGCGTTTGAAAGTAGTCTTGATAGGACCTTTGCAGAGCCGGGCGATGCTTGGTCATGGCGTCCTGGTAAACCTGATCTGAAATGGCGCCGTCCACGGCGGCCCGCATTGCCTCAGCCACATCGGGGCTGGCGATCCGCCGCACCAAGGTCTCTAGGCTGACTTCGCCGCGTTCGTGCAGATAGCGGGACAAATCTCCAACCACTTCGTACATGACCACCGGCATGCTGACCGCTTCATTCAAACGGCCAATGTCCGGCAAATCCGCGCCAACGATGGTGGCGCCGGCCTTCTCGAGCAGCGCCAACGTACGGGTCAGGCAAGCGGCCACATCCTTGTGCAGCCCTTCCTGGAACCAAGTTCGGGGTGCGCCCAAGCGCACCTGCGACAGGGGGATGGCATCCCTTCCCACGGCCTTGGCGGCGAGGACTGCATCGAGTTGCCTTATTAAGTCCACATTCCTGGCCATGAGGCCCAGCGTATCCCGGGTATCGGAGAGTGGCGCTACGCCGGCCATGGGGTAGCGCCCGACGGTTGGTCGAAATCCGACGATCCCGCATAGGGCCGCGGGAATGCGCGCCGACCCGCCGGTATCGGTTCCGAGCCCCACTTCCACCACCCCGGCGGCGATGGCGGCTGCGGTGCCGCCGCTGCTGCCGCCGGCAATGCGCCCAGGGTCGTAGGGATTGCGAACCGGGCCAAATGCGGCGTTGTTGGAGGTAATGCCGAACGCCAGTTCGTGCATGTTGGTTTTGCCGGCCACGACGGCGCCGGCATCCCGCAGCCTCTGCAGAGCCGGCGCGTTGCGCTGTGGAGTCTTGCCGCGTAAAGCAGGGGTGCCGGCGGAGGTTGGCGCATCAGCGGTGTCGATATTGTCCTTAACCGCAATCGGTACGCCGTAGAGGGGCAGGGATGCCCGTTCATGCGCTGGCATCTGCGCCAAACGACGGGCTTCAGCCAAGCAGCTGGCCGCATCGAAGTGGATGAAAGGATTGAGGGAGCGCGCCGCCCGCGCCCGCAGGAAGAGCTGATCAACCGCTTCGCGCAGCCGGGCATCCGTTGCGCCGCCTCCGTCCGGTGACGAAATCAAGGACAACAACCTGAACGCGCCTTTCCCAACATGCCGTCAACGCCCAACTTGGGGATGCCAGCTATTGCAGGGGCAAAAGCAGGTTAAGTACATCCTCAAAAACAATGAAATTCGACCCCGCCGCGGCAAAACATCATCACCTCCAAACCATAGGCATGCGACGTCGCCTGCTGACCGAGTTGCCCCAAAGACTCAAACTGTGAGTTCCTGCAGCAGAGCCTTGCTCAGCAGTTTTGCCCTGCTATTGACGTTCAACTTGCAAAAAATGTGCTGAATGTGGCTTCGCACGGTCGGCATGGATATGTACATCTTGTGTTGAATTTCCAGGTCGGACATGCCCTGGAAGAGGCACATGGCGACCTCCACCTCTCTGGCGGTCAACTCAAATTCCGTGAGCAGATTCCGACGTATTTCCTCTACGCGATGCTCCGGGAAGGCTAGCTTGGCCCGCCGGGCATTGCGCATCGCGTTCCTGAAATGGGGCGCAATCATGTCCAGGGCGTTCAACTCGGATTGGCCGAAGTTGCCCCGATGGCAACGCCGCCAAATGCGGAAATCCCCAATATTCGCCCCATCGTCGTCGTAAACATATAGATTGACGCCGTAGTAGAGGCCATCAAGCGTCAGAAAGTCGTTGAAAAACTCCGTCTTCACGAGATCTTGCTGCGCCATGACCTCATTGACCAAAACCGCGCGTCGATAGGGTTGCATCTTTGCGGTTATGGGATCATGAAATTGATAGTAGGCGATGTACCGCTCCAGGTTCTCAGGAGACATGTTAAGGAACACTGGCTTGGAGAACGCGTTGGACCCTTCATCCCAGACAAAGGACGCGAATTGGTCCGCATGCAGAAGATTAAGTATTTTCTTTCCGGCCTGTTTCCGCAGGTCATAGTCATCCAGGCTGCTGCCCAGGCTTTCAATTAGCGATAGAAGGCTGCTCCATTGCTGTTGCGCGAATTTCATGCGCCTGCCTCCGTTTCGTGCCTCTATTACTCCATGATGGAGCATTCGGGGAGTCTTCGCCAGCCTGCTGGATGCGGCCCGGCGGCGGCCCGGCCCTAAGCGCTGTTCAGCAACTCCGTCACCCGGTCCATCAGCTCGTCCTTGTCGTACAGGTCGTAGTAGATGGACGCCATTACGTTCTGCGGGCCGAAGAAAAACCGCTCATAGAGCACTTGGCGGTTGCCGAAGCCGGAGATGGCCACATCTTGGGCCAGGCGGAACAAGGCCACCCGATCCCGGCTGCCCAGATTCACCAGCTCGAAGTAGCGCTCCACGTCGGGGCCGATGGCGCCGCTGAAGTCCGCCTCGCACGGGGTGGCCATCAGAGAGCTCGAGCCCAGCATGTGGATGGTCTCCACCAGCTTGGGGTACAGCTTGGGAA
>CAYGBY010000124.1:0-11654 GCA_964348115.1 uncultured Pseudomonadales bacterium | reverse complement strand
CATCACGCCCTTTAGGCTCCTCTGGGCTTCCGGGACTTGTTCAGAGGTTCCCTAGCATCTGCTTTGCGCCGTCCGCCTTGGCCAGGACATGCTCCGTCACGGCCCGTGGACGGCCTGCACGCTTAGCGTCTGCTTTCCGCCGCCACCACCGCCGCCAATTGGTCTATAATGGCCGCCACGATCACAACGATACACAGAGGCAGACATGACCGCTCCCTACCCTGACCATCCGCAGCTAAGCGGCAACTTCGCCCCCATCCGCATGGAGTGCGACCTCCATGACGTGATCATTCGCGGGGAAATTCCCAAGGATCTGGACATCACCTACTATCGCAATGGGCCGGACCCGCAGTTTCCGCCCAAGGCGGACCATCACTGGTTCGCCGGGGACGGCATGGTGCACGCCTTTTGCATCCAAAACGGACAGGTGCGCTACCGCAACCGCTGGATGCGCACCGTCAAGTGGACCCTGGAGCGGCAGGAGGGACGCAGCCTCTACAACCCCTTCAACCCCATGGACAATGACCCCATAACCCAAGGGGTGGAGGATGACGGCTTGGCCAACACCAACATCGTCTGGCACGGCGGCAAGCTGCTGGCCCTGGAGGAGGGCCACGCCCCGTTTGAGGTGGACCCGGAAACTCTGGAATCAAAGGGCGCCTGGCGTTTTGGCGGCGGCTTCAAAGGCCCAATGACCGCCCATCCCAAGATTGACCCCAAAACCGGAGAGTTGCTGTTCTTCGGCTATATGACCACCGGCATGTTCAGCCCCGGCATGAGCTACCAAACCGTGGACGCCAGCGGCGCCCTGACCCGTTCGGAGCAATTCGACGCGCCTTTCGCCAGCATGGTGCATGATTTCATCATCACCGATGAGCACGTGGTGTTCCCCGTCTTTCCAGCCACCGGCAGCCTGGAGCGCGCCATGCGGGGCGAGCCGCCCTTGGCCTGGGAGCCGGAGAAGGGCACCCACATCGGCGTGATGCGCCGCGATGGGTCCGTTGCGCAGATGCGCTGGTTTGAAACAGATCCCTGCTACGTCTTTCACCCCATGAACGCCTTCACGGACGGCAACCGCATCGTCGCCCACCTGATGCAGTTCGAGGAGGTGCCCCTATTCCCCCATGCGGACGGCTCGCCGCCGGACCCGCAGAAGGCCAGCGCGCGCCTGTGCGAATGGACCATCGATCTGGCGGACAACTCCAATGGCGTGCAGCGCCGCTATCTGGATGACATCAGCGGCGAGTTTCCGCGCCTGGACGAGCGCCGTGCGGGCGGGGCCTATCGACACGGCTACTACGCCGCCGCCATCGGCGTGAACGGCGGGTTGGGCTTCAACGCCATCGTGCATCAGGATTTCGCCGCCGACAAGCGCAGCGAATACCTGCTGCCGGAGGGGGACGCCACGGGAGAGCCGGTGTTCGTGCCCCGGGCGGCGGATGCGCCGGAAGGGGAGGGTTACCTGCTGGCTGTGGTGCATCGTGCGCGGGAGAACCGCAGCGACCTCATCTTTCTAGACGCCGAAAACCCGGCGGACGGCCCCCTGGCGTGCGCTGAACTGCCCCATCGCGTTCCGTTCGGCTTTCACGGCAACTGGAAATACAACGGCTAGTTGCGGCGCAGGATGCCGACGCCTTGGCCTTCTATGTGGAAGTCCTCCCGGCGTAGGTCCACTACGATGGGATCGTAGGCGTCGTTCTCCGGCAGCAGGGTGATGCGCCGTCTGCCTTGGCTGCGGCGCAGGCGCTTGACGGTGACCTCATCGTTGATGCGGGCCACCACGATTTGGCCGCTACGGGCCACAGGTGTGCTGCGCACCGCCAACAGATCGCCGTCCAGGATGCCGGCGCCCGTCATGCTGTCCCCCAGCACGCGCAGCAGGAAGTCCGCCGGGGGGTGGAAGAAGCTGGCCGCCAAGTCGATATGCTCCTCTATGTGCTCTTGGGCCAGGATGGGCGCCCCGGCCCGCACCCGGCCCACCAAGGGCAAACCCGTTGGCCCGGTTAGGCGGATGCCGCGGGAGGTGCCGGAGACCACCTCTATGCAGCCCTTGCGGGCTAGGGCGCGCAGATGTTCCTCCGCGGCGTTGGGGGACTTAAAGCCAAAGGCGGCTGAGATTTCCGCCCGGGTGGGTGGATAGCCGTGCTGCCGCAAGGAGCGCTTGATCATGTCCAGAATTTGCGATTGCCGCTTGGTGAGCCCTTGCATGGTCAAATGTCCTCCGCTGCTTTGGAGCGCCGCCCTTGGATGAATTGGATGTGGACCTTTGTACAGTATTGCAATGGCAACTGTCAACCCCTCATGCACGAAGCCCCGTCCGCGCCGCGCCGCCACGCATGTTGCCTGAAGGGCTGTGATGAGCGAGGGCGTGACCAGTACTGTTGGCGCCAACAACGCCCTGGACCTGCGGATGAGCCGTGGCGACGTGATGAGCGAGGGCGTGGCCAGTGCCGTTGGCGCTGGCGTCAGCCCACCGGAACGGCGACCGACGCACTGAAAAGGAGCGGCGTTCGGCGAGGCTGCAAGCGGCTTGATGCAATATGCTGCGGATTGTGACTTGCAGCGCAGCCGGGGCGCGCAGGCGAAGAAGGCGGGTAAACTGAGGCTATGGCGGAAAGCATCCTGAACTGGATTGGGGAATACGCTCTAGTGCTGGAGGTGTTCTCCTTGGTGCTGGCCACTGCGGTGGCCCACTATGTGGCGCGGCGGCTGCTCGACCACTTGGTCAAGCAGTCCCGCCTCACCAGTAACCGCTACGATGATGCGCTGTTCGCCGCCGTCAAGGGGCCGTTGGGTTTCCTGGTTTGGGTGCTCGGCGTCACTTGGACGGCGCAGATCATCGGCAGCCAGACCGGCGCAGCCATCTTCGCGCACGTTGAACGGGTGCAGGATGTGGGCGTCATCTGGGTGCTGGCTTGGTTCGCCGTGCGCTTCATCCGTGAAATGGAGCTTGCGGTGATCCAGGACGTTGAGCAAAAAAACCGGCTGGACGCCATGACCGCCCGGGCCATCGCCAAGATACTGCGCGTTTCGGTGCTGGTCACCGGCGCCTTGCTGGCCATGCAGGCGCTGGGTTTCGCCATCTCCGGGGTGCTGGCTTTTGGCGGCATCGGCGGCATCGCCGTGGGCTTTGCCGCCCGGGATCTGCTGGCCAACTTCTTCGGCGCCCTGATGATCTTCATGGACCGCCCGTTTGCGGTGGGGGACTGGATACGCTCGCCGGACCAGGAAATTGAGGGCACGGTGGAGGAGATCGGCTGGCGCCAGACACGCATCCGCACCTTCGACATGCGGCCCCTCTACGTGCCCAATTCCACCTTCGCCACCCTGACGGTGGAGAACCCTTCGCGGATGCTCAACCGGCGCATCTACGAAACCATCGGTTTGCGCTATGATGATTTGGCCCGAATGCCGGCGGTGGTGGCGGAAGTGGAGGAAATGCTGCGCAGCCACCCGGACATAGAGCAAAACGCCATCATGATGGTCAACTTCGTCACCTTCGGTCCATCCTCCCTGGACTTCTTCGTTTACACCTTCACCAAAACCACCGACTGGGAAGCGTTTCACGCCATCAAGCAGGATGTGCTGTTCAAGATCGCCCAGATCATCGAGCGCCTGGGCGCCGAAATCGCCTTCCCCACCCGCACACTGCATCTTGCGCCGTCGGCGCCGGAGCCCAGCCCTTGAGTCCAGCCCCCGGAGCAGTGCTGGAGGCGGGACGCCGCGCGCAGACACTGGTCGAGGCGGAGGCGGTCACCCATGCGTTGGATCAGACGGCGGTGCGCATCAGCATGGCGCTCAAGCACGCCGACCCGCTGGCCCTGTGCGTCATGCACGGCGGCCTGTTCTACTGCGGCCGGCTGCTGTCCCGTCTGCACTTTCCCCTGCAGCTCGGTTATGTGCATGTGGCTCGCTACCGGGGCGCCACCGTTGGCGGCCAGTTGGAGTGGATGGCTGCGCCGGCCTATGACTTGGCTGGGCGCGAGGTGCTGATCATCGACGACGTGCTTGATGAAGGCGAGACCCTGGCCGCGCTGCGCGCCTGGGCTGCTGAAGCTGGGGCGGCGAGGGTCTGGTCCACAGTGCTGGTGCGCAAGGACGTGCCGGGCAACCGGGCGGTGGAGGTGGATTTCGCCGCCTTGCAGTGCCCGAACCGCTATCTTGTGGGCTGCGGCATGGACTACCAAGGCTATTGGCGCAACTTGCCGGACATCCGCGCCCTGCCGGCGGATCTGGAGGATGGCGGTTGCGGATCACCGGCCTAATCGTCGGTTCCGGGGGCTTTTCGGCCCCGCACGGGTTCCGGCCCTTGGCCGGGTCGGCGGAAACGCCCTTCGGCCCGGCTGCCCATGGCTTCTTTCGGGGTGACTTGGCCGGCGCCCCGGTGGTGATTCTTCAGCGTCATGGCGCGCCGCGCAGCAAGGCGCCCCACGCCATCAACTACCGGGCCAATCTATGGCGGCTTAAGAACCTGGGCGTCGAGCGCATCATCGCCACCTATGCGGTGGGCGGGATCGACCCGGCGCTGCAGCCGGGCGCCTTGGCGATCGCCAGCCAGATCATCGACTACACTTGGGGCCGCGCCCACACCTTTGATGACAGTGGGGCCACCCATGTGGATTTCACCGAGCCGTTCGACGCCGACCTCAGCCGGCGGCTGCGGCTGGCTGCGCAGCGCATTGGCGTTGAGCTGGTCGCTGGCGGCCTGTACGGCTGCACCCAGGGGCCGCGCCTGGAGAGCGCTGCGGAAATAGACCGGCTGGAGCGGGACGGCTGCCGTCTGGTGGGCATGACGGCCATGCCGGAAGCGGCGCTGGCGCGGGAGCTGAAGCTGCCTTTGGCGGGAATTTGCCTAGTGGTCAACGAGGCCGCAGGGCGTGGGCCGGACCCTGGGCGCATTGCCATGGACGCGCTGCAGCGCCACGCGCAGGCGGCCTACGCCGACATCATGCGGCTGCTGCGTGAATTTCTGCGGGATGCTGTGTAAATTGGCGGCGATTCCCATTATGGCTTTCAGCCTGGCTATGGACATGTTCCAAAGCGGTCTAACCGCAGTGTAGATTGGCGGCAATTCCCATTATCGCTTTCAGCCGCTCCACAGGAAGGGATTGCCGGTCGATTTGGCCCGCATTAAGCCGGAGAGGCGCAGTGTCGCGCATCGAACGGTGCAGTTGGAGGCCAAAGTGAGAATTGCTGGTGAATTGGCGTCAGCAAGGCAAGCTGAAGGAAGAAGCAACCATGAGCATTAAACCGATCTTCGCAACAGTGCGGACGCTTAGCGAGCATTTGGACAATCTGTCCGTGGCGGACTTGCAGCAGGAGATGGCGGAGCGCGCCGATCTGCTGTTGGTGGATGTGCGCGAAATTCAGGAGTATGTGGATCTGGGCGCCATTCCCGGCGCCCGCCACGTTCCCCGCGGCATGCTGGAGTTTTGGGCGGATCCGGCCAGCCCCTATTACCGGGACTACTTCAAGCCCGAGGCGCGCATCGTGCTGTATTGCGCGGGCGGCGGGCGTTCCGCCTTGGCCGCCAAGGCGCTCCAGGATATGGGCTACCCGGACGTGGCGCATCTCGCCCCCGGCTTCAACGGCTGGGCAAAAGCCGGCGCCGCAGTGGAGGAGACCGCCTCACGCAGCCGTTGGATGCGCAAGCCGGGCTAGGGAACCGCCCAGCGTTTGAACAGGCGGCGCAGCAGGACGTAGCAGGCGATGGCCAGCAGGGCGAAGAGGGACCAGCGCATGGCGCCGGCGAATTCGGCGAGGCCCCAATTCGCCCAGGGCGCCGGATGGCGCAGCCATGTCTGCCCACGTTCAGCCAGCGCATGCCAGGCGGCGTGGGCCAGCAGCAGGGCCAGTCCGATCATCATCACTTTAGCTGGCCCGCGGGCCGCCAGCCAACGCCAGATGCAAGCGGCCGGGGCCAGCAGCGCGATAAAGCCTAGGATTAATCCCAGATTGAATGCGCCCACAGCAAGTTGCGGATGGGCGCCCGCGAACTGCAGTTGATCAGCCACATCGGGGGCCAGATCGAGACCCTGCGGCAAGGCGAAGCCGAAGGCCATGCCCCATCGCCAACTGGCGCCGGCGTTGACGAAGTTGGCCGCTGCCGCCAGCAAAACGGCAGCCGCCGCCAAGGCATGGTTCAGTGCGCCGAACCAATGGGAGAGGGGTGTCAAGCCCAGGGCGGTGCTGGTCAGGGCAAGGGAGTGGCCGGCGGCGAAGCAGGCGATTAGGGCCAGCAGCGCCGGCAATGGCTGGACCGAAACGCCATGTGCAGCCCGCTGAACCGTGGCGACAACTGGTGCGCCTCTCCAAGCCAGCAACAGGCAGAGCAGCAGGAGAAGCTGATCGGGGCTGCGCCCGACTTGCCGGACGCCGCGCTGGAGAAAGTCCGCCATTGCCTCATGCCAAGTGGGCGCCAGCCGGATTGGGCCTGGATTGGCGGAAAAGGTGAAAGCCGTATGCCGGCCATCGGGCCAAAGCACGCTCAGGCTGGTGTTTGTGGAGCGCCCCAGGCCCGCCAGCCGGGGCGTTAAGGTCAAGGGACCGGGCGCCGGTTGGTAGGCGAAGGCTGCATCCAGCCAAGCCTGCCGCCAAGGCACTTCAACGGCGTCGTCCAAGGGTGGCGCAGCGAGGTGGGCGGCGGCGGTCTGATGGTCGGCGAAGGCGCGGCTGGATGGCAACGAAGCCCGCACGGCGATCAGAACGGCGGGCGCTGGCTTGCCCGCCGCTTCCAGCCGCAGCGCCGGCGCCAGCCAACGCAGGGCCGCATCGCGCAATTGCGGCTCGGCGGCGGCGATGTCCAGGTAGCCCGCGCCGAACTGCGGGAACTCGATGTCCCGCATGGCCTCCAAGGGGGCGCGCACCAACAGCTTTGCCCTGCGTCCCTGGGGTTGCGCCTGCACCTGCATCAGCAACCGCACCTGCGCAGTGGCCGGCACCTCATGGCCGAGGCTGGATGCAGGCTGCGTGGCCAAGGCCAGCCCGCATATGGCCGCAAGCGCCTTGATGAGCCGCCGAACGTCGCTTCGTTGCGTTGCGCTGGCCAGCTTGCGCCCAAGAACGCAATGCAGCGTGATCATCAGAGCCCTTGGCGCCATATATGGTGGGTGCTGACCCAAGCGGCGAAGCTGGGGAGGAGCTGTGTTTCGCGTCAACGGCGACCCCAAAATGAGTCGATTCTAGCCCGCGCATGGCGGCAGGCCGGCGCTGCGCTGAATTCCGCGCGAAAGTTGCCGGCCATGCTGCGCCGCCAACCACGGGGGCGTTTCTGAATCGCTTTGGCGGTTGCGCTAGGAAACCTCAGAACAAGTCCCGGAAGTCCATAGGAGCCTAGAGGGCGTGATGGCAAGACGCGGCGAAGCCGTGTGGCTTGCCCCACACAATGAGCCGCAACGCAGCCAGCGCGCCCCTTAGGCCCTCCCGAAGGGCGCCCCGCGGCGCGGACTGCGGAATTCCCGCTGCGCTGCGGCTCGCCTTGCCATGGCCGCAACGCCGTCTCCATCCGCAAACAGCGGGGCGCTGGGCGAACGCGACTTGTTCAGAGGTTCCCTAGCAATTCTCATTATGGCTTTCAGCCCCTCCACAGAAAGGGTTTGCCGGTCCATTTGGCCCGAATTAAGCCGGAAAGGTAGGGTGTTGCGGGCGGAACCGTGAAGTTGGACGCCAAAATGAGAACTGCGGCAGTTGTGCGGCGGCTGTTCCCGTTTGCGGCTGCATCTGCGAAACTGTGGTTTCTTGTCGATATTCTGGAGTCCGCTGGCATGGTGGGAGGTTTGCGCAAGGCCAAGCGATCGTTGGGCCTGCTCATGTGGCTGGCGGCGGCTGTGGTTGCGGTTGGCTTGGCGCTTGGCGCTGCGGGCCTGGAGCGCTTGGCTGCAGCGGCCAAGCAGGCGCCCCGCTTTGAGGTGGATCCATTCTGGCCCAAACCCTTGCCCAATCATTGGCTGTTGGGTTCGGCCATCGGGGTCGGGGTGGATTCCCGGGATCATGTATTTGTCATCCACCGTCCGGAATCCCTGAATCCGCGCACCGAAGCTGGTGCGGATGCGCAGCCGCCTATGGGCGAGTGCTGTATCCCAGCGCCCAACATTCTGGAGTTCGACCCTGAAGGCAATCTCGTGAAAGCATGGGGCGGCCCCGGGGAGGGATACGTGTGGCCCAACTCGAACCACGGTTTGAGCCTGGACCACAAAGACAACATCTGGATAGGCGGCAATGGCGAAGGGGATTCCCATGCCCTGAAATTCTCCCGGGATGGCGCGTTTCTGCTGCAGGTGGGCGTTCCTGGGCGCCCCCCCAACCCCCTGAGCACGGAGCACTTTGGCCAAGTGGCCAAGATCGCCTTCGACCCTGCCGCCAACGAAGCCTATCTGGCCGATGGCTATGGCAACAACCGTGTCGCCGTGGTGGACATGGACAGCGGCGCCGTCAAGCGCTTTTGGGGCGCCTACGGCAACGAGCCGGACATAGCGGACCTTGGTCCTTATGATCCAGCCGCGCCCCTAGCGCAGCAGTTCCGCCGTCCCGTGCACTGCGCAGAGCCGTCCCTGGACGGGCTGGTGTACGTTTGCGACCGGGTGAACGACCGCATCCAGGTGTTCACCCGCGCTGGGGTGTTTGTTGACGAGGTGCGCATTGCCCCGCAGACCCTGGGCGATGGCTCCACCTGGGACATCGCCTTTTCCCGGGATGCCGCGCAGCGCTTTCTGTACTTGGCGGATGGCAGGAACATGCGCGTGTACATCTTGGAGCGCAAGACGCTGGAGGTGCTCACCAGCTTCGGGGATGGCGGGCGGCAGCCAGGGCAGTTTTTCGCGGTGCACAGCATCGCTACGGATTCCGCCGGCAACATCTACACCACGGAAACCTACGAAGGCAAGCGGGTGCAGAAGTTCATTTACCGCGGCTTGGCGCCGGTGGCGGCGCAGCACCAAGGTGCGCCTTGGCCAAGGGCAGCCGCTGGCGGCTGACCGGCCAGATGCAGCCTGCTTCCCGTATCCACTAAGGAGATTTTATGTCCGAAGATCTGCAGAACTACGAACAGGTGTCCATCTACCGGTTGAACCCGGACGATCAGGAGCGGCTGCTGAACGTCCAAAGGGAGTGCGTATTCAACTGGTGCACTCGGGATGAATGGCCAGTGGGGGTGATCATGTCCTACATCTGGCGCAGGGGCCGGGTTTGGCTCACAGCTGGCGCCCATCGACACCGCATCGCCGCCGTGCGGCGCAATCCCAAGGTGTCCGTGGTCGTCACCAGCACGGGCACGGAAATGGGCCGGTCCAAGACCATCACCATCAAGGGCCATTGCATCGTGCATGAGGACCGCGAGACCAAGGACTGGTTCTACCCGGACTTCGCCCGCGCCCTGCGGGAGGATGAGGCGGGCGCCGCTGCCTTCCAGAAAATGCTGGATTCCCCCTTGCGGGTGGTGTTGGAGGTGGTCCCGGAGAAGTACATCACCTATGATGGCGTGAAGATGTGGGCGCACACCGAGGGCAACCTGGATCCAAGCGAATTGGCGCAGCCCCTGGAGGCCGACACCCTGCGCCTTGAACGGGAGATCGCCCGGCGCAATTTGTGACGCGCACCCTCACCGGGGCCTAGGTCGCCCGCACAAATTAAGGCCAAGCCACCCACTGCCAATTCAAGTTGATGCAGCGCCAAAGGGGTGCGTCAGTCCCAAACGTCGGTCCACCTCGCGCAGCAACACCGCCCCGCCGTCGCAGGTCAGACGCCCACCGTCGAAGCGCGCCACCACCTGACGCCGACCGAAGGGATGAAGCGGAAGCCGGATGGGAGTACACTCCGTGTTCATGGGATCTCCTTGTTGGAGAAATGTAACTTGTTGAGCCAACTTACATTATCCGACAAACGGAGATCCCATTCCACTTTTTGGTGAGATATCCGGGACAGCGCACTAGGTTGCGTGGTGATCAGGTTGTGGAACCAAGGGATTGATAAGGGCAACACTTGGTCGTTGCTGATCGGTGCGGGGCTAGCCATCGGCTTGCTGGTGCTGGCCGAGTTAACCGTTGGCTGGACCAATGTGCTGGCGCCCTGGCTGGAGGTGGAGCCCGACCGGCTGCTGGTGCCGTCCGGCCTGCTTGTTCTGAGTCATTTGGTCAGGTGCGTTCGCCTTGTGGACTGGTTTCCCGCCGTTTCAGCGGTTCCCGCGCTGAAAGTCATCCTGCTGCATAATTTCTGGAACAACCTCTTGCCCATGCGCACCGGCGAAGCCAGCTTCCCGCTGCTGCTGCGCCGCTGGTGCGGCATCGGGTTCGGCCACTCGGTTGCCGCCCTGCTTTATTTTCGGCTGCTGGACTTGCTGTGCGTTGTGGGCCTGCTTGCCTTTGTATTGGCGTTGCGTGGCGGCCTGAACTGGCTCGCCCTGGTCGTCCTGCCAAGTCTGGCCTGTTTCATTCCACTGCTGGCGTTCGTCATGAGGCGGCTGCCCCGGCCAGCGTCGGTTTGGCTGGGGCGCTGGTTCGACTCGCTGCTGTTGGCGCTCCAAGTGCCAGCGGCCAAGCTGTGGCGCTGCCTGGGCTGGGCATTGATCAACTGGGGCGTCAAGCTGACCGCGTTTGCGCTAGTGCTTGCCGTGTTCGCCGAACTGGACTTTCTTGCCGGTATAATAGGCGCCGTTGGGGGCGAACTGACCAGTGTGCTGCCCATTCACGGCCTTGCCGGCGCCGGTTCCTACGAGGCGGGTGTTCTGGCGTTTCTCCACAGCCTGGATGTGGACTATGAACTGGCGCTTGCGGCGGCGATCAATTTGCACCTGTTCCTGCTGTCACTCACCTTGGTGTTGGGCATGTTGGGACAACTGTTGTTACCCGTTACTTCTGCAAAGGCTGCGCAATGAACCAAGCAACCGTCTCCGTCATCGTGCCTGTCCACAATGAGCAAGACAACGTGGCGCCGCTGGCGCAAGCCCTGTTGGCGGCGCTCCGGGACTTCCCCCATCCTTGGGAAGTGATATTTGTTGACGACGGCAGTTCCGACCGGACCCATGAAAAACTCGCTGAGGCTTTGCGGGCCATGCCCGGCTTCGCGAGCTTGGTGGAGCTGCGGCGCAACTTCGGACAGGCCGCCGCCATGCAGGCGGGCATGGACAAGGCCCGCGGAGAAATCCTGGTGACCTTGGATGGGGATCTTCAAAACGACCCCGCCGACATTCCTTCCATGGTGAAAAGACTGGTTGACGAGGACCTCGACCTGCTGTCCGGTTGGCGCAAGGATCGCCAAGATGACAACTTCCGCAGAAAGCTGCCCTCTCGGCTTGCCAACCGCCTTATTGGCCGCCTGACCGGTGTGCGCCTAAACGACTATGGGTGCTCCCTCAAGGTCTACCGGGCGGACGTCCTAAGGTGCCTCAGAATCTACGGCGAGATGCACCGCTTCATTCCCGCGCTGGTGGCCATGCACACGAAAATCTCGAGAATCAAAGAGCAGGCCGTCAAACATCACCCAAGGCGGTCGGGCCGCTCCAAGTACGGCATTTCGCGTACCTACCGAGTGTTGCTTGACCTGTTGTCCGTGCGCTTCTTCATGTCCTTTCGCAGCCGTCCCGCGCATTTCTTCGGGAGCATCGGCTTGGCGCTGGCCCTGCCCGGTGGCCTGATCCTGGGCTACCTGCTCTATGTGAAGAC
>CAYGBY010000123.1:0-11742 GCA_964348115.1 uncultured Pseudomonadales bacterium | reverse complement strand
GCCCGCAAACAGCGGGGCGCTGGGCGAACGCGACTTGTTCAGAGGTTCCCTAGGGCCTTTCGGATGACAGTCAGGCGCCATGGCTGCGCAGCCAGTCGGCGATCAAGTCCGCCACCCCCGCACGGGCGTTCTCCGGGGTCTGCAGGTAGTGATCGCCAGGAATCATCTCCAGACGCTTGTTGTCTGCCGCCAGCTCTCGGTGGATGGCCTGCGCATCGCTGGGGAACACGCCAGTGTCGCCCGTGCTCTGGATCACCAAGGCGGGCTGGGTGATGCGGTTCAGATGCGGCGCGCCGCGGCAGTGGGAGTCCTTGAGGCTCCACATGGATAGCCAAGTGCGCAGCGTATTGGTTAGCCCAATGCCGCGCGGGCCGAAGTTCGCCGCCTTGGGATCGCCCGCGTAGCAACGGCCCAGTTGGCGCTCGGACGGATCCAGATTGCCGTCCATCAGCCGCAGATCCGCCCAGGTGCGGAACAGATTGAAGGCGCGGTCCACCATGCCGAGCCCTTCGAGCCGTTCGAGCTCCCGGTGGCACCAAGCGGTGATGCGGTGATTGCGCGCCTCCTGGGCGGCGCGGTAGCGGGCAACGAACTCGCTGGCGTAGGGCGGACCGTTGGCGGGATCGTACATGTTGAGATCGGGGTCGATGCTGGCCGGATCCGTCTCGTCGACGATGGAGGGATCGAACCAGGCGGTAAGCACCTCTGGACGCCCCAAGTGCGCGCACAGCGAGATGTACAGATCGGCCGGAATCAGGTCGCCGAGGGCGTCCGGCAGCGTCAATCCAGGCGTGGGCGTCATGGTTACCCCTTGGGCTTGGGACTGATACGCGCCCATCAGGGAGCCGCCGCCCGAGTTGCCGAGAATCGCCACCTGCTCGATGCCCGCCTCGTCCTTCAACCAACGCACGCCCGCGCCAATGTCGATAAGCGCGTGCTCCAGCAGGAAGAAGCCTTCGTTGCCGCGAAAGCGGGTGTTCCACCCCAGAAACCCGTAGCCGCGCGCGGCCATGAACTCCCCAAGATAGTGTTCGCTGAAGTCCACGTTGTAGTGCGCGGCGATCAGCGCGGTCACAGGCGCCTCGCCGGCGGGCCGGTAGTACAGGCCTTGGCAGGGCATGAATCCAGCGCCGTTGCGGGCGCCGGTGGGTGAGGTCATCGAGACGAATTGTCGCCGCCAACTCGCCATATCCGGCCCCCTAGCCTAGCAGCCTGTCGGACTTTGAAACTAAGTGATTGATTCTTAAGCACTTTAGCTTTCGTAGCATATCGTGAACCCTTTTTATTTCAATAACTTACGAATTTCCGCATACCTAGGTCCGACATACTGCCAGGGCAACGGGTTGTCGGATGAGCCGCATTCACGCCCGACGGTCCTTCCCGCCGGTTTTAGGCCGCATTCCGTTGACGCGCCACTGTAACACGCGGGCGCCTGGAAAAATGCTTAGCTTTCAAAGTACCTTGAGTTGAAGGAGAATCCGTGTAGCATGCTTTCGTGCTGAAACCACTTGCCATAGGAGGGTGAAAAATGATCAAGCCAGTCCCTAGCTGCGCGTTTTCCGTGATTGTCGCCGCCGTCCTCATCGCTTCGGGCCTCATGCAGGGGGTTCCGCGCGCCGGCGCGGCGGAGCTTGAGGAAATCGTCGTGACCGCCCGCAAGCTTGAGGAGAGTCTGCAGCAGTCGCCGGTCGCCGTATCGGTGGCGACCGGAGATTTGCTTGAGCGCATGGGTGTGCAGGACCTGACCGCCGTGGGGCAGTTCGCGCCCAACGTGATCTTCGAGTCCGGCCAGCCGACCAGCGGCATTCGCGCGCCGACGGTGTACATTCGCGGCATGGGCCAGGACGACTTCATAATCGTTGAAGACGGCGCGGTGGGCGTCTACCTCGATGGGGTGTTCGTTGGCCGCACCATCGGCAGCGTGTTCGATCTCGTTGACGTGCAGCGGGTCGAGGTATTGCGCGGTCCCCAAGGAACGCTGTTCGGCAGGAACACCATCGGCGGCGCAGTCAACCTGGTGTCGCGGCGGCCTGACCCGGAAGCCATGACGGGCAACCTCAAGGTTTCCTTGGGGGAGGACGGCTACCGCCAGTTCCAAGGCGTGTACAACGCGCCCCTTGGCGACAGCGCAGCTGCCAGGGTGTCCGCGTTCCATCGTGAACAGGACGGCTATGTCGAGGCGCTGCAGTACGATGACTATGATCTGGGCGGGGAGGAGGTTTGGGGTGTGCGCGCGGCCCTGCGGTTCAATCCCACCGACGCCCTTGGCTTGGATTTTGCGTTCGACTACAGCGAAGACAGCTCCACGCCCAACGCGGTGGTTCCCATCGACTTTTTGCGGCTCAATGGCCAATTCACGCCCTCCAACACCTTTGGCAATTTCTGGAACCTCTTTCATTCCGGGTTTGGCGCCGCCTGCCTGGACCCGGCGGAGTCGGCCGTGAACGCCAGCTGCTACGGGTCGTACTACGATCCGCAAGACCCCTACGCCACGAACGCCCTGTTCGTGGACAACCGCGGCGATGCGGTGCAGCCGGAGCAGCAACTGGACGTTCTTGGCGTCCATTTCAACGCCGCCTTGGACATCGGCTGGGGAGAGCTGCGCGCCATCACGGCGTATCGTGAGTTTGAAGCCAGTATCTTCAACGACATCGACTTCACGCCGCACATCATCTTTCACAACAACCACGACGACTACAACCAGGACCAGTTCTCCCAGGAGCTGCAACTGCTCGGCAGCGCTTTTGAAGAGCGGCTGGATTTTCTGGTGGGTTTTTACTACTTCAAGGAAGACGGCGTGGAGGACATCTTCAACCAGATCGCCCTTCCCTTCACCCGCCCGCCGGACTTCTTCTTCCAACAGGTGACGCGCTTTGTGGACAACCAGTCCGTTGCCGGGTTCACCCAGCTGAACTATCGCCTAGCCGACCGCATCACCGCCACCTTCGGCCTGCGATACACCGAGAGCGAGAAGAAGTTCAATCTTGTGCAGCCCAACGTGCTGGGGGTCATGGTGGACAACACCGGTACGCTCAAAGTGAAGGAGTGGACGCCCATGGCCACCATGGCGTGGGATGTCACTGACGAGATGATGGCCTACTTCACCTATTCCGAAGGTTTCCGCGACGGCGGCTTCCCTGCCCGCTTCGTTGGCGCCATTCCCGAGCCGCTGCCGTTCTACGATCCCGAGTTCGTGAACAACTACGAGTTCGGCGTGAAAATGATGCTGGCGGACAACCGCCTGCGCGTGAATGCGGCTTTGTTCCGCATGGACTACGATGACATCCAGGTAACGGCGGTGGCGCCTTTCGGTCTGGTGGGGGCGGCAACCACCAAGGACAACCTGGGCAAGGCCACCATCATGGGCGCGGAAGTGGAGGCGGCCTGGGCAGTGACCGAGAACCTCATGCTGCAAGCCTCCTTTGGCCTGCTGGACGACGAAATCGACGAGGTGGTGGGCGGTCTGCTGCAGTCCGGCTCATTCGCCATCACCACCGCCAACGATCTGCCCATGACGCCGGACTACAGCGGCTCGATCGGCGCGCAATACACCCACGTCATGGCCAATGCCGGGCGTCTGGTGTTCCGGGCGGACTACTCGTTCAAGGATGACTACTACACGCGGGTGGAGAACCTTGCGGAGACGTTGGAGGACAACTACAACAACCTCAACGCCTCCATACGCTACGTCTCGGCCAACCAACGCTGGGAGGTCGGCCTGTGGGCCCGCAACCTAACGGACGAGCTCTACTACAAGGCGCGGCGGATCTTCGAGTCCCTGGGCACCACCTTTGGCACGCCCGCCCGTCCGCGCACGATCTACGGCTCGCTTCAGTACAACTTCGGCAGTTGACGAAGCGTCCCTTCGGACCGGCGGGAGAATACGTCCAGCGCAAATATCAGGCCTATCGAAACCCGGCAGCGAACCCGGCCCATGACCCTCTTGCAGGCAGAGGGTGCAGTGCTCGATGCGGTCCTTTATCCGCGTCGCCCGGCAGCGAACCCGGCCCATGACCCTGTTGCAGAGACCTGCAATGGCGTCAGTTGGCATCCATCGGCAATTGTTGCAACATCGCATGTCCATGACCCCGTTGCCGAGGCCTGCCGTGGCGCCAGCCAACCACGTGGCGGCGGCGGGCGCGCTGCCTGCGGCGTTATCAGTTGGATGGAGCACTAGGGGATGCAGGAACAAGAGCTAGTCGAACGCATCCGGCGCCTGGTGCCGATGCTGGAGGCCCATGCCTTGCAGGCGGAGCAGGAGCGCAAGCCGGTCGATGCGGTGATGCAAGCCATCGAAGCCACCGGCTGCTACAGGTACTTCGTTCCGAAGCGCTACGGAGGTTACGAGTTCAGCCTAGAGGCCTTCATGGACATTGGCATGCTGCTGGGGGAAGGTTGTTTGTCCACAGCCTGGGTGACCACGTTCTGCATGGAGCACAATTGGCTGTTGGGGCTGTACAACCGGCAGGCGCAAGACGAGATCTTCGGCAAGCAGCCGTACATCATCGCGCCGGGCGCACTGGCGCCCAAGGGCGCCGCCACGCCAGTGGACGGCGGCTACCGCATCAGCGGCCGTTGGGAATGGGGAACAGGCGTCATGCACGCGGACTGGGTGCTGGTGGGCGCACTGACGCCCACGGACGATCCCGACAAGCCGGATCTGTGCATGTACGCCATCCCACGCGACAAGGTGACCGTAATCGATACTTGGCACGTTGCCGGCATGGTGGGCACGGGCAGCAACGACATCGAGGTAAAGGATGTCTTGGTGCCGGGCCACTTGAGGCAGAGCATCGCCGGGATGCGTGACGGCAGCAGTCCGGGCGCCGAGTTTCACGGCTCGCCCACCTACCGAATGCCCATGATGCCGGTGCTGGGGCTCACCGCCGCCGCACCGGCGGTGGGTGCGGCGCGCAAATCGGTGGCGCTGTTTCGCGAGCGGTTGTGCAAACGCGATCTGTACGGCACGGCCGAAAAGCAAAGCCAACGCGCCATCGCCCAGGCGCGTTTGGCCAACGCCCAGGTGGCGGCGGAGAACGCCGAAATCCTGCTCAAAGGCATTGCCCGCGAGGTGATGGCCTGGGGGGAGCGCGGCGTACGCTGCGGGGACGAGGAGCGCGCCCATCTGCGGCTGCAAATCGCCACCGTGGTGCGTCAGGCGCGGGACTTGGTGCGGGACGTGGTGGAGGCCAGCGGTTCCCATGCGCATTTCTTGGCAAGCCCGCTGCAGCGCAATCTGCGCGACCTGCACACCCTGTCATGCCACACGGTGTTCGATATGGATGTTGGCGCCGAGTTGTACGGCCGATTGATGCTGGGCCTGCCGCCCAACGCGCCGGTTTGAGAAGGCGCAGCCGCTTACATTCAACGGCCCGCCATGCTAGGCTGCTTGGACGCCAACACGGGAGAGTTCACATGGCTGACAAGCCAAATGCTGGTTCAGGCAGGAATCCGTTTGCCTTGCCGGGGTTTGATCTGGGCGAAATGATGGCCCAGTTTCAGATGCCCGGCCTGGATCTAGGGGCGCTAATGGACCGCGGGCGGGACGACATGGAGGCGTTGCGCCAGGCGAACCAAGCAATGGTGGAGGGCTTCACCGCCTTGGCCCGCAAGCAGGGCGACATCTTCCGCCAGACCTTGGAGGAGTGGCGCAAGGCCGCGGCCGAAGGACGGGCGCCCTCCCCCCAGGAGGGCTTTGAAAAGGCTTTGGGCAACATGCGTGAACTGGCGGAAATTGCTGCGGAGTCGCAAACCAAGGCGGCGGAGATTGTGCGCGAGCGCGTGGAGGCGAACCTGCGCAGTTTGTTCCAGCCCCCCGCCAGTGGGGGCCAAACCGATAAAGCAGCATCCAGCCAAGGCTCGGACAAAGCAGGCCCCTAAGACGGGCCAGTTGCATGGAGCAGCTTAGCGGGCAGGACGCCTCGTTCCTTTATTTCGAGACCCCTGCCACCCACATGCACATCGGCTCCGTGGCGCTCTACGACCAAGCCAGCGCCCCGGGCGGACGCGTCCAGTTCCGTGCGCTCGCGGACAACGTGCGCAAACGCCTGCATCTGGCCAAGTGCCTGCGGCGGCGGCTGGTGGAGGTGCCCCTAGGCATGGACCACCCCTACTGGCTGGAGGACGGTGATTTCGACCTGGAGTACCACGTGCGCCATATCGCCCTGCCGCCGCCTGGGGATTGGCGGCAACTATGCAGGCAGACGGCGCGGCTGCACTCCTTTCCCTTGGACCGTTCGCATCCTCTGTGGGACATGACCGTCATCAGCGGGCTGAAGGATATTGCCGGGCTGCCGGAGGGCGCCTTCGCCGTGCTGCTGAAGGTGCATCACGCCGCCGTCGACGGCGCCTCGGGGGCGGCGCTGACGGAGGTGATCCATGACGAGGCCGCGAAACCCAAGCAATTGCCCCTGCCGGACCGGCTTTGGGCGGGCGAACCGGAGCCCAACCCACTGGAGCTGATGGCCCGCACCTTCGCCAACAACGCCTTGCAGCCGTTTCGCTTCGCCGAGGTGTTGGCGCGCACTTGGCCAGCCATGCAAACCGCGGCGACCTCGCTGCCCGACGGCGCTCTCGAGGCAAGCCGCCCAGCGCCGCGCACCAGATTCAACCAGCCAGTCAGCGCCCACCGCGTTTTCGACGGGCGCTGCTACGCTTTGGCCGCCATGCGGCGCATGAAGCGGGCCGCGCCGGACCTCACCATCAATGACGCAGTGCTGGCCATCATCGGCGGCGCTCTGCGCAAGTACTTGGCGGCCAAGGATGAACTGCCGGGAGATTCACTCAGGGCCATGGCCCCCATCAACGTGCGCAGCGCAGCCGAGGCCGGCGCCGAGGGCAACAAGGTGGCCGCGATGACCGTCTCCCTGCACACGGAGATCGCAGACCCGCTGCAGCGCTTGGCGGCGGTGCATGAAAGCGCGCAGCGGAGCAAAGCGCTGACAAACGCCATCGGCGCACGGCTGATGACCGACTACTCCCGCTTCATTCCCGCCCAGCTTGCCGCCCTTGCGGCGCGCCTGTACACCAGCTACGGCATGGCGAAGCGCACCGTACCAGCCTTCAACTGCGTGGTCACCAACGTCCCAGGGCCGCAGAAGCCTCTGTACATGTCCGGCGCCCGGCTGCTGCGCACCCATGGCCTAGCCCCTGTGTTCGATGGCATGGGCTTGATTTTCCCAGTGCTCAGCTACGATGGCGAAATCACCATCTCCTTCACATCCTGCCGCGACATGCTGCCGGACCCCGAGCGCCTGGCGAACCATCTCGATGAATCCTTTCACGAACTGGAAACCGCCGTTCTTTCACAACCAAGCCAGCCCTCCCGACAAGGCCGGGCATCCCCTGCCGCCAAAGCCGGGGCCGCGTCATCCAACGCCTCCGCCTCGGGATGAAGGCAAGGCCAACGGGACCGAACCCATGCGGCAGCTAAGCGCCCAAGACGCCTCCTTTCTTTACCAGGAAACCCCGGCCACGCCCATGCACGTGGGCTCCTTGGCTATCCTGGACCCATCCACCTCGGCCTACGGCCCGCTGACCTTGGAGGCGCTCATCGGCTTCTATGAAGAGCGCCTGCACCTGATGCCCACAGCGCGGCGGCGCATCGTCGAGACGCCCTTCCGGCTGGACCACCCCTACTGGATAGAAGATGCGCGTTTCGACCTGGAATACCATCTGCGCGAAGTGGGCCTGCCCGCCCCCCACGACTGGCGCGCCCTATACACCTTGGCCGCCCGCATCCTGAGCCGCCCCCTGGACATGAGCCGCCCGCCCTGGGAGGTCTATCTAGTGCATGGCCTGGACCAGCTGAGGGGCATTCCAGAGGGCTGTGTGGGCCTGCTGTTCAAGACGCACCACTGCGCCATCGACGGCGCCTCCGGCATGGAGATGGCGCTGGCCTTGGCGGACCTTGCGCCGGAAACGGCCCCGGTGCCACCGCCCGCCCAACCTTGGCGGCCCGACCCGGAACCGCACCAAGCGGAGCTGCTGCTGCGCAGCTGGGGCAACGCCATGCTGCGCCCGCTGGCGTTGCCGGAACTGCTCAGCGACGCCCTGCGCACCGCGCCGGCCCTGCCGCAAGCCCTGCGCCAGGACCTGCCGGCGCAAACAGCAGTTCCAAAGACCAGGTTCAACGCACCGGTCAGCCCCCACCGGGTGCTGGGCTTTGAACGCTTTTCCTTGGATGAAGTGCGGGCCATGAAGAATGAAGCGGCCGGCGCCACCGTCAACGATGTGGCCTTGGCAATCTGCGGCGGCGCCTTGCGCAAGTATTTGCAGGCCAAGATCGAACTGCCGCAGGAGTCGCTGCTGGCCATGGCGCCCATCAGCGTCCGCAAGCCGGGGGCGGACTTCGCCCAGGGCAACGCCGTATCGGCCATGTTCGTCACCATAGGCACCCACCTTCAGGATCCATTGGAGCGCCTCGAGCACGTGCGCCGCGCCACCGCCGCCGCCAAGCAGATGGCGGACGCCTTGGGCGCGGAGCAAATGCTGCGCTACAACGAGTTCGTGCCGGCGGCGGTCTCCAACTTAGCGCAGCGCCTGACCGCGGAGTTCGCCCGCGCCAACCAGGCGGCGCCGGCCTTCAACTGCTCCATCACCAATGTCCCCGGCCCACAGGCGCCCATTTACACCCTCGGCTGCCGCACAATCACCACCATCGGCTACGGCCCCATCACCCACAACATGGGCCTCATCATCCCCATCAGCAGCTATTTCGGCGAGTTCTCCATCAGTTTCACTTCCTGCCGCGAGATGATCCCGGATCCGGACTTCTTCATGGCCTGCATCCGCTCCAGTTTCGCCGAAACCCGCACCGCCACCCTCGGCGACGCCAAGGCGGCAGCGGCCAAGGTCGCAGCCATCGCCAAGAACTACACCCACATGGCCGAAGCGGCGCTGGCGGAAACCCGCGCCATCCGCGCCAAGGCCGCCAAGCAAGCCTGAACCTGCGCACCGCCGGGTGCGGACTGTGGAACTCCCGCCGTGCCGTGGGCCGCCTTCGCATCGCCGCAATGCCATCTCCGGCCGCAAACAGCCGAGCGCTGGGCGAACGAGACTTGTTCAGAAATTCCTTAATAGGAGCGCGGCAGCTCCAGCACGTGCTCCGTAACGTAGTTCAGGATCATTTCCTGCGAGATGGGGGCGATGCGCATCAGACGGGCTTCGCGCCAGTAGCGCTCCACATGGTATTCCTTGGCGTAGCCGAAGCCGCCGTGGGTCTGGACGGCCTGATCGGCGGCCTGGAAGGCGGCGTCCGCGGCCAGCCATTTGGCCATGTTGGCCTCGGCGCCGCAGGGCTGGCCGGAATCCAGAAGCCAACTGGCCTTGCGGATCATCAACTCCGCCGCATCCAAACGGATTCTCGCCTCCGCCAAGGGGAAGGACACCCCTTGGTTCTGGCCGATGGGGCGGTTGAAGACCACCCGCTCGTTGGCGTAGGCCACAGCGCGGCGCAGGGCGGCGCGGCCAATGCCAAGCGCCTCGGAGGCCACCAGGACGCGTTCCGCATTCAGGCCGTCCAATAGGTAGCGGAAGCCTCTGCCCTCCTCCCCCACGCGGTCGCTCACCGCCACAGGCAAGTCGTCATAGACCACTTCGCAGGAAGCCACCGCGTTGCGCCCAACCTTGGGAATGGCGGAAATGGTCACCTCCGGACGCTGCAGTTCCGCCAACAGCAAAGTCATGCCGGCTGTCCTAGGCCGCGTTTCGTCCCTTCCCGCCGTACGCACCAGCAGCAGCACACGCTGGGCGTCCAGCGCCTTGGTGGTCCAAACCTTGCGGCCGCGCACGATGTAGTGGTCGCCTTCACGCCGGGCCATGGTCTTGATGGACGGCGTGTCCGTGCCGGCATCCGGCTCCGTGACGCCGAAGGCCACATGCAGGCTGCCGTCCACGACCCCGGGCAGGTACGCCTGCTTCATGGCCTCGCTGCCGTGCTTCACCACCGGATGCATTCCGAAGATGGACAGATGCAGCCCGCTGCAGCCATTCATGGCCGCGCCGGAGGCCGCCACCTCCTCCAGAACAATGCTGGCTTCGGTAATGCCCTGGCCACTGCCCCCGTAGGCCTCCGGGATGGCGATGCCCAAAAAGCCTGCCTGCGCCATCGCATTGTAGAAGTCCCAAGGGAACTCATGGGCCTCGTCCCTTGCGGCCCAATAGCCGTCCGGATAGTCGGCGCAGATCTTGCGCACGGCATCGCGGATGAGCTGGTGTTCTTCAGTCTGCGCAAATTCCACCTTCGGCCTCCTTTCACCGCACCCGACAACCCAAGTCCGCAGCAGTTTACCCAACGAGTGCGCCATCCGGTAAGTAGGGGGGCTCCCTTCGCCAGGGGCCGGCGGCCTCGCGAGGCTGGGCGTGGGCGGTGGCCGCGGCGAGCAGGGCGGGCAACGGCATCACGAGGGACGAGGGCGACTGGCGCATGGGGAACCTGCGTGTCTAGGAACCGGTCTCCGGCCCAGACGGCGGCGGGCCGGCGGTGCGGCGATCGCGCAACGGTTCGGGCGCGAGCCGATGCACGACCTGCGGGGTCTTGCGCGCACCCCCATCGGCCTTCCGCAGGAGCAGACCGGCCGGCGCTTCGGCGGCCGACCGGCGGGAGTGGCAGCGGTGACCGACAGCTGCAACGCTTCCGCCACGCCGTTCGTGTGGGCCGCGACGACGCGGTCGATCATCGACAAGGCGGCGCGCATTGCGACGCGTATTCCCGGGACGGCGCGCTGGCGATGCTGAATCCGGGATTATGCCTCATCCCCCCCACATGGCGCCGCGACATGGGACTAAAGAGCACCACGCCACGCTGAAGACTGAAGTCGGCCAACGGCACAAGTTGCGCCCGCATCGACGCTTCATTCAGGGCCGCCGCCTTGTCTTTGGCGCCGTCTGCATCCGGGAACCGGAGATCCGCAACCCACCGCGGAACGAGCACAACCACCGGCCCGGGAATCTCCGCCATGAGCGAGTCAATGCGCTGCGCCGTGTCAAGCGCCTTGAATTCCACTACCCGTATCGGATAGCCGCTGGAGGTCAGCGGCCTGGTGTCGAAATGGAGCTCCTCCGGGACGACCACTGTCGCGCCCGTAGCGACATGCTTCTTTATCCAAGCCGCGGCTCTCACGCGACTTTCGCCGGCGACTTCCATTTGTGCGGCGAACTTGCCGAGTGGCACGTTCAAGCCCAGTGCAAAGAGCCCCAGAAAACCGACCACCCCAATTGCGCTTCGAAGCGCGCGAATCTCCATCCGGCGGATCCAGGCAGCGCGCATCAACCGCCCATGAAGGAAGCAGATGCCGCAAGCAATGAGTGCTGCGACCCATGGGAAGACAGGCAGCATGTTGCGCAGGAAGTGGACCCGTTGCGCCGAGAGCAGGGCAAGCAAGGCCACTGGGAAGGAGACGAGGACAAGCGTCCTGCGCCAGTCCGATAAGGTGACGGAAATCAGGCCAATCAAACAGAGAACAAGGCCGGCGACCCCGAAATCCGAGATGAGGGAGGACGCATAGTAAACGAGCTGGTCCAGTCCGGGGTCGGACTCAAAGCCCGGATGTCCGGTGGCGTAATGGTGCGCTTCTCTGGCGAGTCCGTTCACAAAATCCGGCAGGGCGAGCACGCTGTATGGAGCGACGGCGAGGAACGACAGGCCAGCTGTCGTTATGGCGATGCCCGTCGCTTGAAGCCGGCGGCCGCGCTCCATGAACAGAAGGATTGCGAGCATGACCGAAATGAGAAGAAGGCCGT
>CAYGBY010000122.1:0-11746 GCA_964348115.1 uncultured Pseudomonadales bacterium | reverse complement strand
AGGCTGTGGCGAGCGGTGATTTTGACGTATCGTTTAGGTTCCTCGGGACGCTGTAGAGATTTTACGGTTTCGGTGTAACAAAATGCGTGGACCACTCGGTCTATTGGCGGTTCATCCTTTTCGATTCGAAGGCGATCAGCCGAGCAGTCGGCGAATAGTTGTTCCGTGGGCTCTGCCCTTGAAAGTTCCATTTTCTGTTGAAGCTCGATAAATCGCCTCTTCAGCTCGTTGTGGTCGACCGCCTTGGCGCCAACTCGACCGACTAGAGTCAATCCGATCAATAGCGAGGTTGCTATAGCAGGCAGTTGCCCTAACCACTCTTGGCCATCAGGTAACGTTTGAAGCAGTCTGGAAAGTGTTGCAGCGCTAAAAATAAACGCCACAAACAGAGCCGCATTCTGCCAGGATTCGAAGAATCGTCTCCGTCTTGTGTGGTACTTTACGGAGACGACTACATCGAAACGCAGGTCTTCAAATCTGTCCTTTAGATTGCTCATTTGTTCAGGATCTCTTTTTGCTGCCTTCCGAACCAGGCTTGCCACCTTGGGAAGGCCACACCGTATCGACATTCTCAGTTGACGCACGCTCTTGTTGCTGACGCTGGCTATCTTCTGCTGGTGTAGTCGGGCGAGGTTGTTGCGTCTTTGGCGCTTGCTCAGAAGTGCTTGATTTCTTTGACATTGCTACTTCCCGTAGCTGATGTTGCAGTTTCCGCCCCTAAGAGACCGCCTTCAAATCAACTTCATCGCCGCGACGGCCAACCCCGCCGCCGCGAACGGCAGCCCCACATACCATCGCTGCTGCGATGCAAGCTTGTCCGTCAGGCGCGACTCCAGCGCCGCAAGGTCCGCTTTTGTAACTAGATCGCCCTGTCCGCTCCTAATTGCGTTCGCAAGCGCCTTGGCCTGCTCTCTACCGAATCCATGCGCCTCTAGGTCTTCCGCGACCGCCAAGGTGTCAAATCCAGACACACTCATCTCTCACGCTCCTCGTGAATAAAGCGGGGTCTCCGCTTTAGTCCTCGCCGCCTGCCTCAATTCTATCACCACTTGTTGTCCCGCCGTCAGGCGCCGGCGCGTCACCCATTGTTTCCGCCGCCCTCCGCCCCTACCTCGGCCTCGGAACCCTATGCTCTTCCGGCAAAGTGCAGATGCGGTTCATTCTGGTGACGCTGCCGTCGACATATTCCCACACCAGTTGTTTACCATCGCGATAGCGCCGCACCACGACCGGGCCCCATCCGAAGGCGTGGAACTCAAGGATTCCGTTGTTCCACACCATGCTGGCGGATGTCCGCGGGCAATAGGGCTTCTCGCCGATTCTGAAGGCCACTCCGCCTTCCGTATCGTTGGTGTTCTCTCCCAACGTACTGTTTGGTCCGTAGTCGTGAATGATGCCGCTGCTGGTGACCACCACGCGGCGTCCGCATTGCTCGATACGCTCCACGTGTCCGGCGCGTTCGCCCTCCACCGCCTGCCACAGGCCCCGGATGTCGTCGGCGCCTTCGATCAGGGGCTCGGCGCATTCCGCTAGGATGGGTAGGGGGAAGTGCGCATAACTGCAGCCTGGGGTGTTGCCCTTGGGTATCTCCGCGGCCAGCTTCCCATCGCCATCGAGATTGGGCAGTTCGCAGTAGTTGATGAGGCTGCCATCGCCGGCAAGGGTTGCGGGATCCGTTGTAAGCTGCGGCCTCGGCGAAAAGAAGACGCCCCAGAAGGCGATGAGAAAGCAGGCTGCGACGATGACCAGGAACCAAACAACCACCTTCTTGATCACGGCAAAGCCCCCGGCGCCAAGGGATGGCGGCTTTTGGTGGACTGGGGCAACTGTCCGCGCCCGTCTAAAGGAACAGCCAAGGCAACATCGCCAAGGGCTGCTAGTGTGCTGTCCCGCAGGTAAGTGTGATTATTCGTGGACATTTTGGCCCTCGGCCGCGTTGCTCCTCCTTGTGTGGGGCCTGCCACAGGGCGTCTTCGCGCCTTGCCGGGAGCCAAAATGGCCTGGCGACTAAAACCCACTTAACTTGCGGGACAGCACACTAGCCCAGTCTGGCTTGGGCGAATTCCGCCAAACCGGCCAGGGCGTCCCGGTAGGCGTTGGCCGGCAGGCCGCTGAGGCAGGCTTTGGCCTGTTCGCTGTGGCGGGTTGCGGCGGCGCGGGTGTAGTCCAGGGCGCCGCAATCGCCCACCACCTTCAGCACATCCGCAAGCCGGTCCGCGGAGCGGGTGATCAGGCTGTCCCGCACCACCTCCGCCTCTTGGGGGGCGCCGTGCGCCAAGGTGTAGATCAGCGGCAGCGTCAGCTTGCCTTCGGCAAGGTCGTCCCCGGCGTTCTTGCCCATTGCTGTTGCGGTGCCGGCGTAGTCCAGCCAGTCGTCCACCAGTTGGTAGGCTAGGCCGAACTCCCGACCGAAGGCCTTCAGCGCCTGCATCTGCTCATCGTTCGCCCCGGCCAAGGCGGCGCCGGTTTGGGCGGATGCTTGGAACAGCAGGGCGGTCTTGCAGCGTATCACCTCCATGTAGCGGGCTTCGTCTATTTTCAGGTTGCCGATGTCGGAGAACTGCATGACCTCGCCTTGGGCGATGATGTTGGTGGCCTCGGCCAGCATGGCCAGGATTTCCCGATGGTTTAGCTGGATCATCAACTGGAAGGCGCGGGAGTACAGGAAATCCCCCACCAGTACCGAAGGCGCGTTGCCCCAAAGGGAGTTCGCGGTGGTGCGCCCGCGCCGCAGTTCGGACCGATCCACTACGTCGTCATGCAGCAGGGTGGCGGTGTGCAGGTACTCGATGATGGTGGCGAGAATGATGTGCTGCTTGCCTTGGTAGTGGCAGCAACGGGTGGCCAGCAGCACCAGGGCCGGGCGCAGCCGCTTGCCGCCCGCCTCGGTGATGTAGCGTCCGATTTCATCGATCAACCCCACTTGGGACCGCAACTGCTCCCCGATCAAGCAGTTGACGGCGGCGAAGTCATGCTCCACGAGCTTAAGGATGCGCTTGAGCTGGACGCCTGCCGGATCCTTGGCCAGCGGCCTGGTCCGTTGCAGTCTGGCGGTTGCCGCCGCGGACCTCACCGCCATCGGCGTACCCACCCAGCGGGACCTTTTCTTTGCCCCGACTTGACGTCGACGATTGGCGTGAGGATGCCTAGCACGGAGGCGAAGGGAACACCATGAGGCTCAGGTTGGCGCACAGACAACGAAATACTCTCCAAACGGGCTGCTGAAGACGCCCACAGCGCATCTTGCCGGACAAAAAACCAGCCCTGGCTCAACCGGCAGGCGGCTTGTTCTGGTTTGGCGCCATGTCTTACAATACGCATCCTTTGGCCCATTCTATTACATGCGCTTGTCTATGGCGGCGCATTTGGCGGAGTAGCAGATGTTTGCGGTTTTTGTCAGCGGCGGCAAGCAGCACCGTGTAACGGAGGGCGAGACGCTCAAGTTGGAGCGCCTTGCCGCAGCCCCAGGTGAGGAAGTGGCGTTCGACCAGGTGTTGATGGTGGAGCGTGACGGCGAATTGCGCATCGGCCAGCCCTATGTGGCTGGGGGGTGCGTCCGGGCGCAGGTGATTGAGCACGCCAAGGATCGCAAAATCCGTGTCATCAAGTTCAAGCGCCGCAAGGGCTACATGCGCCGTCAGGGGCATCGGCAGTGGCGCACCGAGGTGCGCATCACGGGCATTGTCGCCGGTGACGCGGCATAGTTTTCAGCACGGCTAGCGGAGGCTTTTCATGGCGCACAAGAAGGCGGGGGGCAGCACCCGCAACGGGCGGGACTCGGAATCCAAACGGCTGGGCGTCAAGCGCTTTGGCGGCCAGTTCGTGCGGGCCGGCAACATCATCGTGCGCCAGCGCGGCAGCCGCTTTCGCGCTGGCGAGAATGTGGGCTGCGGGCGGGACTACACCTTGTTCGCCACCGCCGATGGGCATGTGCAATTCCTGCGCAAAGGCCCGGCGCAGCATAGGTACGTCAGGGTGATCGCCGCCAACTGAGCGGGCGCCCCATGGCCGCAACCCTTCCTCGCGCTGGGTTTGCGCGCTTTCACAAGCGATGGATTCCCCCGCCATGACCTTCATCGATGAGGCTAAGGTCGAGGTTCACGCTGGCAAGGGGGGCGGCGGCGCCTTGAGCTTTCGCCGCGAGAAGTTCATTCCCAAGGGCGGCCCGGACGGCGGCGATGGCGGGGACGGCGGCGATGTGGTCCTGGTGGCGGACGCCGCCCTCAATACCTTGGTGGACTTTCGCTACCAGCCGCGCCAGATGGCTGGCAATGGTCAGCCGGGCAGCGGCCGCAACAAGACCGGCGCCAGAGGCGCCGACTGCCTGGTCAGGGTGCCGCAGGGCACCACCGTGATCGATGTGCAGGCTGGGGAAGTGCTGGGGGATTTGCGGCAAGTCGATGCGCGTCTGCTGGTGGCCCGGGGCGGGCGGCATGGGTTGGGCAACGCGCGCTTCAAATCCGCCACCAATCAGGCGCCGCGCCGGACCACGCCGGGCTTCCCGGGCGAACAGCGCAAGCTGCTGCTGCAGTTGCGTCTGCTGGCCGATGTCGGGCTGTTGGGGATGCCCAACGCCGGCAAGTCAACCTTGCTGTCCAGGCTGTCCGCGGCCAAGCCCAAGGTCGCGGACTATCCCTTCACCACCTTGGCGCCGGAATTGGGGGTGGTGCGCGTGGGCGTGGAGCAGAGCTTCGTCATGGCGGACGTGCCGGGCCTCATTGCCGGCGCCGCCCGGGGGGCTGGACTGGGCGCCCAGTTTCTGCGCCATCTGTCGCGCACGGGCCTGCTGCTGCATTTGGTGGAGGTTTGCCCGGCTGATGGGTCGGACCCCTTAGCCAATGCCGCCGCCATCGAGGCGGAAGTGCGGGCTTATAGCGCAGCTTTGGCGGAACGGCCCATCTGGACCGTTTTGACCAAGATTGACCTTGTGGACGCACCAAGGGTGGAGACCCTGTTGGAGCGCTTCGCCGCCGCCTATGGGGAGCGGCCTGTGCTGGCTGTCTCCGCCGTTGCCGGCACGGGTTTGGCGCAGCTCGGCAGCCGCGTCATGGCCCTGCTTGCGGCTCTGCAAGAGCGCTTGGCCACGGACGGCGCGGCCCGGCAACAGGAGCGCGCCCTCACTGAACGCATCCTTGCCGATGTGTCCGCCAGCGTGCTGGGACGCAGCGGAGGCCGCTGGCAGCAGCCTGATGCGCAGGAAGATGCCGTCCCGAAGGATACGGACCGGACGGAGGCTGCGGGGCCGCGGCGCCAGCAGCCTGATGTGCAGAAAGATGCTGTCCCGGGGCAGCGCCTTGGCGACGCCGGGCAACAGGCCCATGCCGGGCGTCGCCCCGGCAGGGCGGGGCCTGACTGTGATCCGAGCTACCGCAATGCTTGAACAAAATGCTTGAACAAAAGGCTAGAGATGAGGTCGCCGCCGCCCGCTTGGCGGTTGTCAAGGTGGGCAGTTCCCTGTTGATCGACCCGGAAACCCGTGTCTCCCACACCTACATCGAGGGCTGGTGCGCCGACATAGTGCAGGAGATGAACAACGGACGGCGTTTGCTGTTGGTCTCCTCCGGGGCGGTGGCGGAGGGTGCGGCGCGTTTGGACTGGGATGGCCCGCCTGCGGATCTGCCCAGCATGCAGGCGGCCGCTGCTGTGGGGCAGATGAGCCTGGTGCGCGCCTATGAAGCGGCTTTCGCCAAGCGCGGCCGGCGCACGGCCCTAGTGCTGCTGACCCACGAGGACTTGGCGGATCGCCAGCGCTACCTGAACGCCCGCGCCACCCTGACGCGCTTGGTGAAGTTGGGGGTGGTGCCGGTGATCAACGAAAACGACACTGTGGCCACCGACGAAATCCGCTTTGGCGACAACGACACCCTGGCGGCCTTGGTGGCTGGCCTGCTGGCGGCCGATGCGCTGATCATGCTGACCGATGTGGATGGCCTGCGCGAGCAGGATCCGCGCCGCAATGCGGCGGCGTCACGCATTTCCTACGCAGGGGCGGCGGATTTGCGCTTGGATCGCAGCGCCGGGCCAGGCGGCCGGCTGGGCCGCGGCGGCATGCAGACCAAGGTGGCTGCGGCCCGTTCGGCGGCCCGCGCTGGCGCCCACACCATCATAGCCGACGGGCGCCGCCCCAGCGTTCTGCGACGCATTTTTTGCGCGGAATCGCAGGGCACCTGCCTAGCGGCCGAGGTGACGCCGCTGGTGGCCCGCAAGCGCTGGATCGCCGGCCAGCGCCGCCCCAAGGGAGACTTGGTGCTCGATGCGGGGGCTGCGGAGGCGGTGCGCCGCCGGGGCGTGAGCCTGCTGCCCGTGGGGGTAGTGGCCGTGCGCGGAAATTTCCGGCGCGGCGAATTGGTGCGCTGCGTCACGGAGCAGGATGAGGTCATCGCACAGGGGCTGGTGAACTACGCCGCTGCCGAGGCCGGCAAGATTCTGGGCGCGGCCAGCGGCCAGATCAGCGCCCGCCTAGGCTACGTCCTGGAGCCGGAACTGGTGCATCGGGACAACTTGGTGGTGGCCTGACGCCGCCGCAACGACGGGCCTCGATGCCAACGCCGTGCTGCCGCAGCAAGCCGGGAGCCGTCGCAGCGGGCGAAGTCACAACGCCGGGCTTCGCTGCCAACGCCGTGCTGCTGCAGGAAATGCCGGCGCTGGAGAACGGCTGGCGCGTCGCAACGATGGGCTTCGATGTCAATGTCGGGCTGACAGCTAACGGCCTGACGGTGTTGCGCCTAGACGGCCTGCTGACCGTTAGGGAACCTCTGAGCAAACGGCGTTTGCCCAGCGCCCCACTGTTTGCGAGTGAAGATGGCGTCGCGGCCACGGGAAGGCGACCCGCAGCGCGGCGGGGACTTCACAGTCCTCCCGCCCCGGGTGCCCCTCGGGAGGGCCGAAAGGGTGCTTACGGTGTTGCGGCTCATCGTGTTGCGCTGCCACACGGCCTCGCCGCCCCTTGCCATCACGCCCCCAAGACGCCTCTGGGCTTCCGGGGCTTGTTCAGAGGTTCTTTAGGAGTTTTCACCCCGGCGTTCGGTGCGCTGCCCTGTAGGGAAGAGGGTGCTTCCATGCGAGCTTGCGCCCTAGATGGTGTCCCACCAGCCCTTGCCGGAATGGCCCCACGGCGCAAACGCCCAGGCTGGTCAAGCCGGGGCTTGTTCAGAGGTTCCTTAAGGTCTAGCCGCCGATGGTTTGGCTGCCTCCCTGCAAGGCTCTGATCTGGGCGCTTAGGCGGGATTTATGCCGGGCGGCCTTGTTCTTGTGCAGAATGCCCTTGGTGGCCATGCGGTCGATGATTGGGGTGGCGTCTTTCAGGGCGGCCTCGGCGCCTTCCGCATTCCCTTCGGCGACGGCCGCCTGCACCTTCTTTATGTAGGTGCGCATTCTGGACCTTTTGGCGACATTGCGCCGCCGCCGGGTTTCGGCTTGGCGGGCGCGCTTGCGGGACTGTGGACTGTTGGCCAATTTGGGCTCCCTTGCGACGGGTCTGAAAAAAGGCGCGTAATATGCCGGGGGAGCCCGCGTAAGTCAACCTATGTCGAGCAGTGAAGCCCGCCCTTCGGCACAAGGCGGCGCCAACGTCAGCGCCCAGGGCGCCATCGTCAGCAGCATGACCTTGCTGTCGCGCATTTCCGGATTCGTCCGGGACCTGTTGCTGTCCCACTTTCTGGGCGCAACAGGGGCTGCGGATGCGTTTCTGGTGGCCTTCCGCATCCCGAACTTCTTTCGCCGCCTGTTTGCCGAAGGTGCCTTCAGCCAAGCCTTCGTGCCGGTGCTGGCCCGTTACAGGCGCCTGGGACCCGCGGAACTGAAGCGTTTCGTCGCCGTCATCGGCGGCAATCTGGGCCTTGTGCTGCTGATTTTCGTCGCTTTGGGGGTGCTGTTCGCCGATGGCCTGACCCTGATATTCGCCCCAGGTTTCTGGCAATACCCGGAGAAGCTGGGCTTGACCTCTGATCTGCTGCTCATCACCTTTCCGTACATCGGCTTCATTTCCCTGACCGCTTTTGCCGGGGCCATTCTCAATGCCCACGGGCGCTATGCGGTGCCGGCCGCCACGCCGGTGCTGCTGAACCTGAGCCTCATAGCCGCCATGTTGCTCGCCGCCGCGACTGGTGGGCGGATGGCCTTCGCGCTGGCTTGGGGAATTTTCGCCGCCGGTGCGCTGCAGCTATGTTTTCAGGGGCCGAGCCTGGGCCGCTTGGGCTTGCTGACGCCGCCTCGCGTCAGCGCTAAGCATCAGGGCGCGCGGGAGGTGGGGCGGCTGCTGCTGCCGGCTTTGGTGGCCTCCTCCGCCGGGCAGTTGAACGCGCTTGTGGACACCATGCTGGCCACCACCCTGATCACCGGCAGCATCTCCTGGCTGTACTACGCGGACCGCTTGCTGGAATTGCCCATCGCCTTGGTGGCTGTGGCGTTGGGTACGGTGCTGCTGCCCAGCCTGTCCAGGCTTGCGGCCCAGGGCGGCGGGCCGGGCTTCGCCGCCGCATTGGATTGGGGGGTGCGCATGGGGTTGCTGCTGGGGCTGCCGGCTTCCGTGGCCCTGGGCGTTCTGGCCACGCCCTTGGTCGCCACCATCTTCTTTCACGGGCGAATGACCGCCATCGATGTGGGCATGGCTGCGCTGGCGCTGCAGGCCTTTGCCTGCGGCGCACTGCCCTTGGTGCTGGTGAAGGTGTTGGCGCCAGCCTTCTTCGCCCACAAGGACACCAGCACGCCGCTGCGTTTCTCCTTGATCGCCATCGGCGTGAATTTGGTGCTGAACCTGTCCCTATTCTGGTGGTTCGGCCATGTGGGGCTCGCCTTCGCCACAGCGACGGCGGGCTGGGTGCATTTCTGGCTGCTGTGGCGCGGTGTGCGGCGGGCCCGCTACTGGCAGGGGACGCGCCTGCTTGCGCGCACGGCTTGGCGGGCGTTGTTCGCGGCTGCCTTCATGGGCATGTTGCTTGTCGTGCTGGCACCTGGCAAGGCCTATTGGTTGGCGCTGCCACCGGCCGGGCGCATCATCTGGCTGGCCGCCTTGGTTGCGCTTGGTGCGCTGGCCTACGGCGCGGCCTTGTGGCTGTTTGGCGTGCGCAGGGCGGAACTCACCCACTATGTTGAGGAAGGCGCCTGAGGATGGCGCGCAGCAGCAACTCTCATTTCGTCGTCCAACTTCACTGTTTGGTGCGCAACAGTCCGCATTTCCGGCTTGATTCGGGCCAAAGCGACCCGCAGACCCTTCCTGTGGAGGGGCTGAAAGCAATAATAGGAATTGCTGCGGCCATGAGTGCGTAAGCGGGCGGCCTCATAACGGCCTGTGGAAGGGCTGAAAGCGATAATGGGAATTGCTGGGCATGCAGAGGGACAGCGCGTGAGGGCGGCGCATCAGTATAATCAGCGCATGGAAATCATCGTCGGCCTGCACAATCTAAAGCCCCGGCACCGCGGCGCCGTTGCCACTATAGGCAGCTTTGACGGCGTTCACCAAGCCCATCAGGTCCTGTTGGACGATGTTTGCGCCAAGGCCCGGACGCTGGGCAAGGCCAGCACGCTGATCACCTTCGAACCCACTCCAAGGGAATTCTTCAACAGCGCGGCCCCTGCCCGTCTGACCCGATTCCGGGAAAAAATCACTCTGCTGGCGCGCAGCGGGCTGGAGCGGGTGATCTGCCTGCCCTTTAACGCCCGCACCAGCGCCGCCCCGGCGCAGTGGGTGGCGGAGGATTTTCTGCACGACCGATTGGGCGCCGTCCATGTGGTGGTGGGGGACGATTTTCGTTTCGGCCGGGGGCGCCAGGGGGACTACGCCATGCTCAAGGCGGCGGGGGAGCGCGTGGGCTATGCGGTCAGCCGCCTTGGCACCCTGACGATAGACGGCATCCGCGTATCGAGCAGCGCGGTGCGCGAGGCCCTTTCCGACGGCAACTTCAGGCTGGCGGAGAAGCTGTTGGGGCACCCCTATTTCATCATGGGCCGGGTGGTCTATGGGCGCCGCCTAGGCCACCAGTTGGGCACGCCCACGGCCAATATCCGTTTGCAGCGCTACCGCGCCGCCTTGCAGGGGGTTTACGCCGTCACCGTGGATGCCGGCCTTGGCCGCCCCTGCGAAGGCGTGGCCAACATCGGCATCCGCCCCACCGTAGACGGCAAGGAGCCGTTGCTGGAGGTGCATGTATTTGATTTCGAACAAGAGATCTACGGACGTTTGCTGACGGTGAGGTTCCGCCACAAGGTGCGGGATGAGCGCGCCTTCGAATCCATCGATGCGTTGAAGGCCCAGATCGGCTATGACGTGCAAGCCGCCCGCGCCTACTTTGAGATGCGTCGCTCCCATGGCGAGACCTAGGCGGAGGTGAACGCTTGGGGTCGGCTTAGGTGGCTGCTGCTGGCCGCCTTGGTGGTGGCCGGCGATCAGTGGAGCAAGTGGTTGGTCACCGCCAAGCTGGCTTTTGCGGAGCGCGTGGAGGTGCTGCCCTTCTTTAGTTGGGTGCGGTGGCATAACGATGGCGCGGCCTTTTCCCTGATGTCCGGCCTAGGCGGGTGGCAGCGTTGGCTGTTCGTGGCCCTGGCGGGCGGCTTCGCCCTGTTCATCCTCTACGAGCTGCGCCGCCTGCAACTGCGCGACTGGATGCAGGGGCTGGCCTACGGGCTGATCTTGGGCGGCGCCCTAGGGAACATGATCGACCGCCTCACCACCGGCTATGTCGTGGATTTCGTGCTGCTGCACTACCGCTCCTACTACTTCCCCGCCTTCAACGTGGCGGACGCTGCGCTCACCTGCGGCGCGGCGCTATGGATACTTTGCATGATCAGGGACAGCCGCCGCGCCTGATCCGGGACGCAGGCTCGCATGGATCAAATTCCTGTTTCCTCTCATGGGCGCCCGCCCTTTAGCCCCTCCCGAAGGTCGCCCCGCGGCGCACGGACTGTGCAATCCCCACTGCTCTGCGGGCCGCCTTCCCGCGGCCCCAAAGCCATTTCCCGGGACTATCCCAAAGTGTTCGCTTTCCGCCCGTAGACAGCGGGGCGCTGGGCGAACGCGACTTGTTCAGAGGTTCCCGAGTTAACCCCTGCACAAGTTCCGCAAGCCCAGAGGTTCCTTGGGCCCGTTCGTCGGTTGAATTGCGCCGTTCATCTGAAAGTCGTTCCGGCTTTGAAGCATCTCGCCTAGCCTGCGTCTGCCGATGCGCCCTGCGGCAAGGTTGCGCCAAGACTCTGGCAGCAGGCCGTAGGTTGGCATGCCCAGCTAGCCATCTGACGCTGGTTTCGGCAAAGGTCGGCCAACAAGTTCGGCGAAGGTCCGTTATAGGTCTTATGGTGCAATGTGACTGTCTGCGTTGCTTGTGTCTCCCGCTTGCGTTGCCCCGCTTTCTGCGGAGTTAGGCGAAAGGGCGCCATCACGCCTTGTCAGGGCGGTGAAAGCGCGGCGCAGCCGAAGCGCATCGCCTTGCCGGACGGCATCCTGAGGCTTCGTCCGGCAAGGAGTTTGCGCCGTTCGGTGGAAGGCGCCTGCCGCAAGGGCCGCACTGTGCAGGCTGCCATGGAAGAGCCTATTTCCCTGGGGGTCAGCACCGGTGTCGGCCACCCATCCGTGCCCATTGGGACTCAAATGGAGCCGCCCACTTCCCAGCGGGTCAGCACATCGGACGCCTTGGCGGAAACTTGCATGGAAGTGCCGCCTTCCCCGTGCGTCAGGGCGCTGTATGCCGAGGCGAGAACGCCTAGGGAACCTCTGAACAAGTCGCGTTCGCCCAGCGCCCCGCTCTCAGCAGCC
>CAYGBY010000121.1:0-11749 GCA_964348115.1 uncultured Pseudomonadales bacterium | reverse complement strand
GCAGCTTGATCCCACGCCCGGCAAGAACCGCAACGACCTGTTGGCCAACATCCATTCGGGCTGGCATGCCCGCCATCCCCTGTTCGTCCTGCTGGCGGGCCTTGCGCAGACGCCCGACGTCATCCGCCCGACCATCTCCCGTTTGGCGGGACGGCGCAGCCTCCGCATGCAGCCGTTGGCCCGCGGCGAGTCCAAGGCGTATGTCAACGGCGTCCTGGACCACTTCGGGACGGAGGGCCCGCGCCGGCGGCTGGTTGACTGGATCGTGCGTGAGTGCGGCGGCTTTCCGCACCACCTGCGCAGCGCCATGACGGCCCTGGGCGAGGAGACGCTGCATGTCGGCAGCGCGAATTTGAAGGATCTGGATTTGAACCGCGTCGCGAAGGGAATTGCGGACCTGCGGACCGACTACTACGAAACCCGCCTGTCCGGCCTTGGTCCGGCCATGCCGTTGGCCCGCCGGCTGCTGGACGGCTGGGGACCCAAAGGCGTCTCCCGCGAACAGGCGGCGGATGACGCTCATGCGCAGATCGCGCTGTTGAATGCGGAACGCAGAGAGCGCCTGCGCGCGGCCGGGATGGCTGTCGGCGAGGATTTGGTCGACGCCATGATCGGCGCGGGCCTGCTGGCGGCGAACGCCGACCGGCCGCCCCGCTGGCGCTGCCTGATCCCATCCTTGCGGCAGTACGTCCAGACGGAGACGTTCCGCACCGCCTCCCCGCCCGACCTGCGGCGCGGCGGCGTCGGCGAATGATGAAGCGGATGCGTCCTGCGCACGCCGCAAGGCGACGTGAAGCCGGTCCGTCCTGGCGGCGGGCCCCAACGCCGCCGAGAAGCGGCCAAAACCGCTCCCTGCGGGGCTTTGGCCCAACGGTGGGGAAAGACTAAGGCGCGCCCGAACCCGCAAAACGCCCAGACGGGCGTTTCAGGGGGTTCCGCGCGCCCCGGCGGCGGACAGGTTCGCCAGATGGCCAGTGGGGCTCCTGAGCAGCCCCACCACGAAAACGGGCCGCTCGCAGTCCACGACGAGGCGCCACTTGCCCTTGCCGTCACCCAGGCGTCCCGGCCAGGCGGGAAAAAGTGTCAACGTGCGACGCGCCAGCCATTGCGTCCGGCCTTGGGGAGGTTCGCCGACTTGTTCGTAAAGGGTCAGCTTCACAAGCCCATCGGACGAAACCGCAGCATAGGGCAAGCTCCAGGCGCCGGACAAATGACCCCGAGGTGGCAATGCGCCCAAGTTCGTTGATCTTTCCCAATTCGGATTGTAGTCGCGCATCAGCACTTCGCTGGACGCCACCGCGACTTCGCCGGACGCCGTCGTACGCAGGCTGCGGACGCCTCCGGCCAGCGTCAGGCGGCCGTGTTCGCGGCCGGATTCGGTGGTCCATTCCGTGGTCCATTCAGCGGAGCAGGGACAATCGAACACGATGTCGCGTCTCTCGTGCGCCCATGCGTCGGCGGCCAGCGCCGCCGTTAGGATGGCCGGCAGGGCGCGCGCGGCGGCTTTCGTTGGGTTGGGCGTTGGCTTGTCCTCGAATGTCGATGTTGATCCTGGGCTTCGGGGGGCCAGTGGTCGGGGTGGCCGCAATCAAAGCCCGCCATCATGCTGGCCGACGGCAGCAGCCACCCCAACTGATCGTCGGCCGCCAGCTCGTAGGGCCAGGCGGGCGTGTCGATGTAGGCGAAGACCCGTCCGGGGCCCACGGTCACCACGAAGCGCCGGCCTGGGCCGTCCGCAGCGACCGTCCGTCCGCTGGCGGCGATGGAATGGCCCAGCTGGTTGAGTTGGTCTATGCGTCCCGCACGGCGCGTCCCGAGCTGCGGCACGTCGATGCGCACCCGGTCGCCCACCCGCCAGGTCGGCGCGGCGGCCGTTGCGGCGGACATGTCCAGCAGTGTGCGGCCGGCCTTCGGCCAGACGTCCTCGAAGGGCGGCTTGGCCGCGACGGACCGCGGGTCGACCGCGCGCCACAGCGGGGCCGGCCCTTCGGTCGCCGGCGTTGCGCCGTCGGCGCCTGCGCGCGTCTCCCGTGCGGCCTTGATTGCGGCTGTTTGGCCGGCCGGCGCGGCCGCCGGAGCTTGGGCGTCCCGCGTCCGGTCGGCCGCGAGCCAGACCAGGGCGACGGTTGAGGCCGCCGCGCCAAGCAGCATCCAAAGCCTCGGAGCCTTGTTTTTCATTGTCGCTCCAGTTCCCGCGAACGCACGCGCTGCGTGCGGACGGCGTGGCGGTTTCGGCGGTCGTCCCTTTCCGTTGCGGGGTAGGTGTGGTTCCCCGTGATGCCCACAGGATGTCCTAGGCCGCGCATGATCGACCGCCAGTTGCGGTCGTGCGGCATGGCGAAGTCGCCTTGCGCGGCTTGGATAAGGCGGAGCCGGCTTGGCGGCTGGTGGTCGTCTTGGCGCTACTTGGGCCGCGCTGGCTGTCGGCTCCGATGCCGCCCTAGCCTCGGATCCTGAATGCGCCGGAGTTGGGGTGGCCGAGCGCCGGATGATGCACCAAAAGGTGCGCCGGCGCGATTTCTGGGACGGAAAGGGGTTTAAATCACAATCAAATCAATATGTTGTGGGAACCAGTTCGAATCCCTGCCCCTCCGCCAACTTATTTTGGTAACTATTTGATTAAGTTGATGGAATAACTAGCGGCATCAGTTCGAGCAACGGGCGCAACTCCGCATCGAGCAAGTGTTTCGTTGTAATGGGACTCTTTGCTATGCCGGCACCCTTGTCACCTCAACGGCAATGCCGGTCATATGGGCTTGATTGGACAGCGGCTCAAAGCTGCCAGGCCCGGACGGCAACAGCAGGTTGCAGTTGACCCCCGGTCGGGCGCTCGCCACGCGCATGCCCTTGCTGCGCCCATGTCCCCAGCCGTGGGTCATCGCCACAACACCTTCCATCAGGTCATCCGTGAGCTTCGCTTCAGTGTCCACCTTGCCGTACGCGTTGACGATGCGCACCCGGTCGCCATTCGCGATCTGGCGTCGCTGCGCATCCGCCGGGTGCATGAACAGATAGTTCCGGTCGCGGTCCTTGGTCTTCAGCTTCTCGACATTGGCGTACCAGCTGTTGATCATGTAGGGGTCGCGTTTGCCGATAAGTTTCAACTGGCCGGCCGGGGCCGCTTCAAGCTCGGTGAATATTTCGCCCATGCGCACGATGGCGTCCGCAAATATGGGTGGACAGCAGTCGATGCGCTGGTCGTCGTGCTGCACCCGTTCCCACAGCGATTCGGGCGTGGACCGATCGAGCACGATGATCTGTTCCTTGCGGAGTTCGTCCATAGAGCGCCCGCGGGAGCGCAGCATGGCATCCACACGCGCCCACATGTTGGGCGCATCGCGCGCATCGAACGCGGAATTGAAGCCCATCGCGGCCGCAAGGCTCTCCCAAATCCACCAGTCGGGCTTGCGTTGATACGCAGGCGGGACGACGGCCTCGGTAAACTGAACGCTCGGCCGGAATTGCAGGCCCAACCCTGTGATGTTGATGTCCTCGCGCTCGAACGCGCCCGCCGCGGGCAGCACGTAGTGCGCGTACTCGGCGGTCGCATTGCGATAGATATCGACGCACACCAGCAACTCTAGGCCTGCCAAGGCCTCGCGCAGGCGTTCCTCGCCGCCGATGGAGAGTACCGGGTTGCCGCTGCTGACAATTAGCGCCTTTACGGGATCTTTCGGGTTGGCGATGTAGTCGGCCATCAGGTTGCCGGGAAGGCCGACGCCGTTCCCCGGCTTGCGGATGGTGCCGAACGGCGTGTCTTGGTGCTCATTGGAAAAGAACCGGCCGGAGGCCGCGGCGCGTTCGTAAAATCCCAGTGAATGGAAATTGCCGCCGCGGCGCCCAAGATTGCCGGTGACCAGCGCCAGCATATGGACCAGCCAGTAGGCGAGGGTGCCTTGGCGGCCCATGTTGACGCCCGTGGACATGTGTACGCAGGCGCTGTCGGCGCGGGCGAAGTCGGCTGCGAGTGCGCGAATGTCCGTTGCGGCTACGCCTGTGACCCCGGCGACGCGCTCGGCGGGATAGTCGGATAGGAAGCTGCGCAACGCGTCGACGTGAATGCCGTGATAGGCCGCGTCCCTGTGGAAACCCAGGGTCCTATCGATTTCGTGCAGGAGGGCCGCCAGCAGATAGACGTCCGTATCCGGGCTTATCTTCAATACGTCGCCCGCGATATTGGCCGACTCGATGCGCCGCGGATTCACATACAGCACCTTCGCGCCCCGGGCTTCCGCGTCCTTCAGATGTTGCATGGGATGCGGAATGGAAAGAAAGGACATGTGGCTGACCGCCGGGTTCTCGCCGATGATCAGGATGAAGCGCGAATGGTCGATGTCCGGCAGCGGGTGCAGGGTGCGCGTGCCGAACACCGCCGCACTGCCGGCGAATTTGTTGGCGCAGTCCTGGGTGCCGGAGCTGAAGTGCTTGCGTACGCCGAGTTGCCCCATGAAGCTGGCGTAGCTCGGCCCCGCCAGCGTGTTGAACGCCCCGGGGTTGCCGGCGTAGCCGGCAAGGGCCGAATCACCGTGGCGTTTCTTTACTGCGCCGAGCCGGTCCGCAATTTCGGCGAGCGCGGTGTCCCAGTCGACCTGCTCGAACCCTCCGCCTGCGGTGCGCCGCAGCGGGTGGCGCAGACGATCCGGGTCGTTGTGTATGTCCAGGCCGTAGATGCCCTTATTGCACACGAACCCCTGGGACACTGGGTGCTCCCTGTCTGCCTCCAGGCGCACCAGCCGCCCCTCCTGCACGGTTGCGATCATGCCGCAAGCTGGCTCGCAGACGCGGCAGAACGTGCGTTTTCTTTCGCTGGCCACGGCATGTTTGGCGCCGGAATCTATGGAGGACATGTTTTCCCTTGACATTCAGCAGCAGTGTTCAAGAGTGCGCAGGCGCAGGCGGCACCGGCCATAGCAAAGGCGGATCAGTGCCCAACAGGTCCCAGGGGGTCCTAGGACCATCCCAAAATACTCGCTCTTGAAAGAAAATTTCTGAAAGGTCATTAAATGCCGCAGAATATTGCGGAATCTTCCGAAAAATACTCATATACCATCTAGTGTGCTGTCCCGCAGGTAAGTGGGTTTTAGTCGCCAGGCCGTTTTGGCGCCCGGCAAGGCGCGACGAAGCCCTGTGGCGGGCCCCACACAAGGAGGAGCAACGCGGCCGGGGGCCAAAAGGGCCACGAATAATCACATTTTACTTGCGGGACAGCACACTAGTGTCCTGTGTCCGATTATTTCCTGTGTTTATCCGTGGCACTCAAAATTTATGTAAGTTACTAAAATAGAAAGATTCTAGCTGCCGATGGATGCATGTGATTGTTATGGTCACTTGTCGGACGGCACCCTAGTAGGGCTTTGCCGAGACCTGGTGGACGGCTTTGGGACGGTCCTGCCCAAGGGGTCTGCGCCACAGGTAGTGGTGAAAGAGAAAATTTGATGTCGCCACGCCCTTGGCCGGTCGATTGAGAACACTATCGCGCCACCATTTGACGAAACCGAGCGGCCAAGGGCGCGGAGGACGGCGCCACCAAGAGAGTCCCCGCTCAATGGTTCCACCAAGGCCGGTCGTTGAACGCTCGCAAATCGATCTCGAAAGTCCAGGTCGATCGATGTTGCTGGGCCAAGTGGAGGTAGGTATCCGCGATCTTCTCCGGGAGCAGCAATCCATCGTGCTCCATTCCGCGGGTTTCCCGCAACCGTTGGAATCTTTCCGGCCCGAGCATCTTGCCAAGGGTATCCGGGGCGTCCACAGCACCATCGATAAGGATATGGGCGATATGGATGCCCTTGGCGGAGAACTCCGCATTCAGGGTTTGGCAAAGCAGGCGTCGTCCGCCCATTGCCGCGGCGTGGGAATGTTGGCCCGCGTTGCCGCGCATGGCGGCCGTGGCGGAGGTCACCAGAATTGCGCCCCGGCCCCGCGCCTCCATCAGCGGACAAAGCGATGACGCCAAGCGGAACAGGCCAAAGGTGGCCATCCGCCAGCCCCTCTCGAAGGCCTTGTAGCTGGTGTTCCGGAGTGGCCGGTCGCCGATCTGCGCACCGAGGTTGTAAACCGCCACCGCAATCGGGCCGATGTCGGCTTCGATGGCGCTGACCCGTTCTTCGATGCTGTTCTCCGCGACCGCGTTCAGCAGGAACCCCGATGCGCTGTTCCCCTCCTCTTCGATGGCCGTGACAAGCCTTTGCAGCCCATCTTCGTCGGTGCGCCGACAGAGCACCGCATGGTAGCCCGCTTGGGCGAACCGACGCCCCACGTTGCCGCCAATGCCGGCGCCCGCACCTATAACTAGGCAAACAGGTTTCATCGCCTCGTACCCCATAATTTGGAATTCCCGTCGAACACAGATCTCCAAAATTGACGCCGAGCTGCGCGGCAAGTTACCACAGTTTCCTAAAGTTCAGAGGGTTATTGGAATACAGGATGATCCCAACGCCGAACCGCCCGGCAAATTACCACAGAACCACGCACGGGGAAATTTCGGGGGAATTGATTCGCCTTCAAAATAATCGTTCCCAAGGCGCAGACCGGTCCACCATGCCGATTCGTGTACCATGACGCCAGCGTACGCTTGGGGCTAGGATGGCATGGTCGAGAATCACGATAATCGGTTGACCAAGCCAGACAGGTGGCGGCTGTGCGACTTGCAAAACTCGGCATGTAGTGGTTTGTCAACGTATCCTTGTGAGTATTGGAACTGCTTTCAGAAATGCTGGCCAAGAGGCTTGGCGGGCCGCCTTCGCTGCCGGCAAGCTCGGGGGCGGGCGTTGGAAGCAGGCCGCTGGCTGTCCAGAGGCGCCCAGCGACCCAAGGAGCAAGAGCCTTGAAGGTCGTTTTTGGCTGGCGCCTCGACGGACCCACCTGCCCAGAAACGCCTGCTGGCGGCGCAGCCGCAATCGATGCGGTTGTCGCCGGGCCCTTGGAGTTACTTGAGCTGCTGGAAACCCGGCTGGGCCGGAATGGTCCACGCACACCGACGGCGCTGCGCATTGCCCAATACTTGGCCCGGCTGTGCGCTGTGGACGATGGGGAGCGGTTCTTTTCCCGTTCGCTTGCCGCCGACGGCTGGGCGACCGCGCGCCTGCTGCTGTCCTGGCGGGACGAACTGGTGGCGGCTGGCTGGTTGCCAAAGGCGACCTCCTGGGCCAGCGAACGGCTTGCCGACATCGCCTTGGTGGAGACACATGACGAACGTGCTCTCACTCCAGGGCCTGCCGACCGCGCCTACTCGTTGCCGCCTCACCTGCGCGGGGCGTGTCCCATCGACGATCTGACCCTGGTGGATGATCCCCAACGCCTGCCGCTGGTCTGGCGGCGCCTGATCGACGCGCTTGCCGCCGCCGGCGCCAATGTCATCCCTGCCAAGGCGCGCCTTGGGGCGGAGACAACGGATCTGGCCAAGGTGCAAGCCCTCCTGTCCAATGGCAAGTCCGGAAAGGAACTGAAGGGTGACCGGAGCTTCTCCATCGTTCGCTGCGACAACGAACTAATCGCCGGCGCCATCGCCGCCGAATGGCTCGCGGCGGCGCCGAAGGCGAATGGCGAGGTCGCAATTATCCGGCAGGGCGACGCAATTATTCTGGATGGCGCCTGCGGGCGGCTCGGCCTGCCCAAGCCGGGCGGCGTCAAGCCCTCGCCCTTGCGCGGCGCCTTGCAGGCATTGCCCCTGGCCTTTGCGACGGCGTGGCGGCCACTGGACGCCGCACGCATGCTGGAGCTGCTGGTCTTGCCCGGCTCACCGGTTCCCTATCGCATCGGCCGGCATTTCGCCAACGTGCTGCGCGAATTTCCGGGAACCGGCGGTTTGCGTTGGCGAGAAGCCTGGCAGCGGGCGGAGGAAGCGCTCCGGGAAGAACACTCCGGGGATGAATTGAAGCCCTCCGAACTGGCCGCGTTGGTCCGCAAGTCCTTGGCCCGCTGGCGCGAATGGCTGGATACGGAAGGCTTTGACCGGCAATCCGGCTTGCCGGCGAAGGCGGCTGACGCCATCTGCCGCAAGGTGCAGCACTGGGCGTTGGGTCGGGCCTCGGCGAATGGGGACGCCATCTATCCATATACGGCGAACGCCGCCGAGGTTCTCGCGAAGACCATCGGCGCATCCGGGCTGGACCCCATCCCGAAGCCCCAGCTCGGCCGGATGATCGATGCGGTGATCGCCGAGGGCGTTGCCCGGTCGGGGAGCGGCGCCGAAGCTGCACCCTGGATCGGGGTCGATAGCCCGGCGCAGATCTGGGGCCCCGTGCCGTCGGTTCTTTGGTGGGGATTCTTCGATCCGGAAACGACCCCCCGGCGTCCGCCTTGGACCGCCGCGGAAACAGCGGAGTTGGCGGCAGCCGGGGTTCAGCCTAGCGCACCGGAAGAGGTTGTCGCCCTGCACCTGGATGCCCAGCGTCGCGCCATCCTCAACGCCACCGACCGGGTGTTGCTAATCGAGCCCACCATGACTGCGGCGGCGGACGCCAAGCCGCATCCACTCCGGCATGAATTGGCGATCCTTGCAAGACTGGATCGGTGCATCATCGACGGACGTTCGTTGCGCACCGCCGCGCCGGCCTCGCTGGCTGGTGATTCGGGATCAGAGATGGACTGTGGATCGCTGCACGGCGCCGCGCAGGTTTCGCTAGGCGGCCGCGTGTGGACCATTGAGCCGGCTGCGCCCGAGCGAATTCCCCAGCCGATCCGTAACTGGCGGGTTGCCGAGCAGCGCATCGGTCCCCGCCCCAGCGAATCGGCCACCAGTCTGGAAACCCTGCTCGGCTGCCCGCTGAACTGGGTTCTTCGCTATCACGCGGGCCTGCGCGAAAGCGGGCTGCTCGACATGGCGGATGGCAACCGCCTGAAAGGCAACATCGCGCACGAAGTGCTAGCGCGATTTCTCGGCGGCCCATTGCCGGACAACGCGGCCGACATCCAGAGCGCGGTTGCGGCATTGCTGGATGAAATGCTCCCTGAAATCGCATCGCCGCTGCTGTTGCCAGGCAGGGTGGGCGACCGGGAGGAGGTGCGCCGCAACACGATCGGAAGCGCGGTGGCGCTGGTCGGCATCTTGGCGGATTCCGGGCTCTCGGTAGCCGCGACGGAGCGGCAGCTACGGCGCCAGCTGGACGACGGGACGGAATTAGACGGTGTTGTCGACCTGGAGCTCAGCGCACGGGATGGACAGCCAGCTGTCGTGGACCTCAAGTGGTCGAACAGCGACCGCTATCGCCGGAAGGAAATTGCCGAGGCGCGGCCGGTTCAGTTGGCGACCTACGCGCACCTGCTGCAAGGCGAGAAAGGCGAGAGAGCAGATGCCTTTCCGGCGGCCGCCTATTTCATGCTCAAGCAAGGCCGCCTGCTCGCGGTGGACGCGGCGCCGTTTCCGCAGCAGTTCCAGATTGGCGGCAGCGAACTGGCAAGCGTTTGGGACGCCATTTTGGCGGTGCGCAGGCGGACTCTCGGTGAACTGGCCGCTGGATCTGTGGTCGCAACGGGCGTCGAGATGGACGATGTGGATTCCCAGGCAGCGGAACCGGCGCCCGTCGCGGAATCCATCGTGGTCGCGCCGCCTTGTCGATTCTGCGCCTACGGGCGGCTCTGCGGACAGCGTACCTTGGCATGACGGACGCCGCGGAAACCCGCAAGCCCATCGACCTGGTGATTGCGAGCGCCGGCACAGGCAAGACGACCCGTTTGGTTGACGAGATGCGGAAAGCCATTGATGCCGGGGCCGCAACCAGTTCGATCATGGCCACGACCTTCACCAACAAGGCGGCGATGGAACTGGTGGAGCGCGCCCGTTCGGGCCTGATGGACGCGGGCAAGGTGGATCAGGCAGCCAGCCTGCTATCCGCCCGGGTTGGAACCGTCAATGCCACCTTCGGCAGGATCGTCGGCGAATTCACCTTGGAGGCCGGACGCTCGCCGGTTGCCGACGTCATCTCCGAAGGCCGGCAGCGGCGTATCTTTGCCATTGCTGCGGAGGAGGCGATCAGCCGTCATGCCGGCGCGATGATCCCTATCGCGCGGCGTTTGGAGATCGATGACTGGGAGGGCGATGTCCGAAGGCTGGCCGATCTGGTGCGCCAGAACGATATCGACCCGGCCGAGTTGGAAGATCAGGCACAGCGATCCTGGCGGGGGCTTGCCGGCTTCTTCCCCGAGCCCGTGCAACAAGGCGGCGCGGCGTTGAACGACCAGCTTCGGGACGCACTGCTCAGGGTCGGGGCCGACCTGGACCGGGGCAGCGATACGACCAAGATCACGGCCAGCGTTCGGGCACAGATTACGGAGGCGAGCGCCATCCTCCAATCCGGGCGGGATCTTTGCTGGGCCGAGTGGGCACGGCTCGCCAAGCTACGACCCGCGAAAAGCAGCGCGGCTATCGTGCAGCCCCTTGTGGACATCGCCGGGCAGCATCCGGCCCATCCCGACCTGCATGCGGATCTGCAGGCGTACATTCTAGGCGTCTATCGAACCGCCGCGGAAGCGCTCGGCAGCTACGCGCGGTACAAGGCGACCAACGGCCTTGTCGATTTCGTTGACCAGGAGCAGGAGGCGCTACGGCTGCTCGACAGGCCCCAGGTCAGCGAGCGGTTGCGGGAGACGCTGTCGCGGGTTTTCGTGGACGAGTTCCAGGACACCAGCCCCATTCAGCTTGCCCTGTTCCTTAAGGTGTCGCAGATTGCCGACCGGTCGTTTTGGGTGGGAGACCCCAAGCAGGCGATCTATGGTTTTCGCGATGCGGACCCGGCCTTGATCGAAAGGGCGGCGCAGGAGGTTGTTCCGAAGTCCGGCGGCCGGCGGGCTGCGCTGGCCACCTCCTATCGGGCGCGGCCGGCACTCGTCCATTTCACGAACAGCCTCTTCGCCCCGGCCTTCGAGGCGCTGGGGTTCGCGCCGGAGTCGGTGCGCATCGAGCAATGCGATCGCCGGGACGCCGACGGCCAAGGGACGCCGATTGAGGTTTGGGGGCTTGTCGGCGACAACTGGAAAACGGCTCTCGGCGCTTTGGCGGAGAAGATTCGGACGGTGCTGGAGACCCCGGAAGCCCATGCCGTCGAAGATCGGTCGCTCGGCGGAACGCGTCCGATTCGCGGCTCGGACATTGCGGTGTTGTGCCGCGCCAATAGTCGTTGCGACGAGTTCGCCGCCGCCTTGGCGCAAGCCGGGGTTCGGGTCTCGATGACGCGCCCGGGGCTGCTTGACACGCCCGAGGCGGCCCTCGCGGTCGCGGCGTTCCGCTACTTGGTGGACCCGGGTGACAGCTTGGCGATCGCCGAGGTGGCGCATTTCCTCGACGATGCGGAGGACCAGCCATCCTGGTTCGAGCGCAGCCTGTCGGAGGAAGGCACCCGTTCACTCGTCACCGAACTGCCGCTGCTGGCGGCCCTTGACGAAGCGCGGGGCGAACTGGCCGAGCTGACCCCCAGTGAAGCCCTTGAGGTGGCGATAACCGCCCCGGGCCTGTTGGATCGCCTGCACGCTTGGGGAAATGGCCTGGACCGGATCGCCAATCTCGATGCGTTGCGCGGGCTCGCGGCCCAATACGAGGATGAGGCTGGCACGCTCCGCCAAGCGGCCACGGCGGCAGGGTTGGTGACTTGGCTCGCGAATTCGGCTGCAACGGGAAACGAGCTGCCCCCCAGCACGGATCCGGCTGCCGTCCAGGTGCTCACCTATCACGGCGCCAAGGGCCTTGAGTGGCCGATGGTTGTGTTGCTCGACCTCGACAATGCCAAGGACGCTTCCGCGTTCGGTTTCCATGTTG
>CAYGBY010000120.1:0-11799 GCA_964348115.1 uncultured Pseudomonadales bacterium | reverse complement strand
CCTCCCAGAACCGACGATTAAACAGCATTGGCTGAGGCATGTTGAGAGGCATGTTAAGGAATCTTCCGAAAAATATTCATAAATCATCTATATGGAGCTTTGCCGAGGGCTGGTGGACGACTTTGGGATGGATCTGGCAATGCACCACTAACATAGGAACATGGCATGAAGCGATTGCAGGACAAGGTATGCCTGATAACCGGCGCGGCCCGAGGCCAGGGCGCGGCGGAGGCCAGGCTGTTCACGGAAGAGGGCGCGACCGTCTGGCTGGCGGACGTGCGCGATGCGGAAGGCGGCGCCCTCGCGGCGGAAATCCGCGCTCAGTACCGCCGCCTCGACGTACGCGATGCTGATGCCTGGGAAGCCTTGGTCAGCGAAATTCTGGATGCGCACAGGCGCTTGGATGTGCTGATCAACAACGCCGGCATTTTTCGCACCGGTCGGTTGTGGGAGATCAGCCCCAAGGACTTTCAGGAGGTCATGGACGTGAACTGCACCGGCGTCTTCCTGGGCATGAGAGCGGTTGCCCCCGCCATGGGCGCGGCGGGCGGCGGGGCCATCGTGAACATTTCCTCCATCGCCGGCCTGGCGGCTGCGCCGGGCGCCTTCGCCTACGGGACCGCCAAATGGGCGGTGCGCGGCATGACCAAAACCGCAGCCGTGGAATTCGCCCGCCGGGGGGTTCGCGTAAACTCCATTCACCCGGGCTTGATCGAAACGGAAATGCTGCATCAGGTCCCCGGCTACGCCGACAACGACCGCCTCATCAACCGTGTGCCCCTCGGCCGTGTGGCCCAAGCTAAGGAAGTGGCCAAGCTAGCCCTATTTCTGGCCAGCGACGAAAGCTCCTACAGCACCGGCTCTGAGTTCGTCACGGATGGCGGCTTAACGGCGTTGTAGCGCCCGCCCTCCGTAGTTGCGTCAGTGTGGCCCACAGCAAACCGAACAGGCTGCATATTCCGCACGGAATCGCAGCTTGCATGACGCTGCCCAAAAGAACCGCATGCTAGACTGGAATACTAGGGAACCTCTGAACAAGTCCCGGAAGCCCAGATGAGCCTAAAGGGCGTGATGGCAAGGCGCGGCGAAGCCGTGTGGCTTGCCCACCACACAATGAGCCGCAACGCCGCCAGCGCGCCCTTTAGGCCCTCCCGAAGGGCGCCCCGCGGCGCACGGGCTGTGGAATCCCCGCCGCGCTTCGGGTTGCCTTCCCTTGGCCGCAACGCCATCTCCCGCCGCAAACAGCGGGGCGCTGGGCGAACGCGACTTGTTCAGAGGTTCCCTAGGTTAAACTGCTGAGTTTCGCCCCCATGCCGCTCAGTGATGCGTTCGTCGCGACACCTCTGGATCGGGATTCGCTTCCCCGACACCGCCTCAATATCGCCAGACGGGTGCGGACCAACCCTCTTCCATGGACCGGCCAGTTCTCGCCCCAACTGGTCGAGGCGCTTATCGACACCTATGCTCCCCGCAGCGGCGCCCTGCTCGATCCCTTCGCGGGCAGTGGAATCTGCCTAGGGGAAGCAGTGCAGTTCGGGCTCTCCGCGCACGGGAGCGAACTTAACCCAGCGGCCTTGATCCTCTCCCGAGTCTACGAACTCGTCAATACCGATATGGAGCAACGGGCCGCAATTTTGAACGAAATGGAGGATCAGCTTGGCCAGACGGTTGGTCCGCCCCAAGGACCATTGTTTCGCAACGCCTCGGCCCACGCGACTAGCCCAAAAGAGTTGGAAGCGGCCCTCTTGGGTTTATGGCGCGATTCGGCGCCTGGACCCGCAACGATTCTCACGGCGGCGCTCATTGTCCTTTGCGACTTCCACCAGCCTCATCTGGACAGTGACAGAATCTACAAACACTGGTTCCGCCTGGAACGAATGGTGCGGCAACTGCCGCACTCCGAATTGCCAGTAGTCTTGCACCATGCGGACGCGAGAAGCCTGCCGGTGGGAACCAATTCCATCGACTTCGTCCTCACTTCGCCACCTTACGTCAACGTCTTCAACTATCATCAGCAATTCCGCCGTTCCGCCGAAGCTCTGGATTGGGACGTCTTGGCTGTCTCCCGCTCGGAGATCGGATCGAACCGCCAGAATCGGGGCAACCGCTTCCTGACCGTTATCCAGTACTGTCTGGACATGGCGTTGGCCATCCGCGAAGCAGCCCGGGTCACCAAGCCGGATGGCAAGCTTGTTCTGGTGCTCGGACGTGAGTCATCCGTGCGGGGCACGCCATTCTTTAACAGTGAACTGGTTGCCGAAGTCGCCGTACGGAGCGTGGGTCTCGCGTTGGAACGGCGCCAGGAGCGTGTTTTTCAGAATCGCTATGGCACGGATATCTACGAGGACATACTGCATTTCCAAGGGATAAACGGCGATGCTGTGGAAGACTCTTCTTTGGCGGCGGCGCGCTGCGTCGCGGGAGAAGCGTTGTCCACCGCCCGCGCACATGTCCCAAGGAAGGAACGCCCGGGGCTTGAGCAAGCCATTGAGCGCGTAAACGAGGTTGCGCCGTCCCCGCGGCCGCACTCGCTGCGCGTTGCAAGTGCGGCCGCGTAACGATGTCCTATCAGACACCCCACGGCGACAAACTTAGATCTCTTCTCGAGAACGACAAGCTGCCGTCAAACGACCAAACGCGAGTGCAGGCGGCAATCGAGCGGTACGAAGCATGGATCACCGAACTGGACGGCATGTCGGATGTTGGCAAGTCCGCCATCGGGCCCATGGTATCCTCATTGAATCGCTACAAAACTTAGGGATTTGTAGTGATCAGTTGACGAGCCACGACATGTAGTAGTTATGCGCCTTTCGGGACGCAGCATGTAGTGGTGCGCCAACCATTCTACGTAAGGCCCAAAACTTACATAGACCCTGATCTCGTGTTCGACAGCAGCGATACCTTTCTTTATCGACAGAAAGGCCAGCTTAAGCTGGACAACACCATCGTTGAAGAATTCCTACCCTGGCTGGTTAAGCAAGTGCTTGCCGATCAATTTCCCGATAATGGCTTGATATTAGGACCAGCAACCACCCTCTCACATATTCAATTCGATTCGGATTTGGCTAATGTTACGGCTGGCGGCGGCATAAACATCCGAACGAAGGATCAAGACTTCACCATAGCCCGTCCATTGTTCTTGAGGGCTTCGCATCGACAGGAGTGTGAACGCCCCGTAGAAATAGAGACGCATCTCGCTTACGTCGCAGCCGAAATTAAGACAAACCTCGACAAACGATGTTCCAAGAGGCTGCTGCGACGGCCCGCGACCTGAAAGCCACCTTGCCCAACTCTCAGTATTTTCTTCTTTGCGAGTGGTTGGACATGCGACCAGTCAATACAGCCGCCACTTCCATCGAGGAGGTAATTATCTTACGCAAAGCTAGACGCATATCTGCCAAACTGCGGCAGAACTTTGACTCAGCCGACCGCCGTAAGGTGAATCGAGACGAGTTTAAAAGTTTTCTTTCCGAACACCCCTTCGCACCAGATGTTTTTGCGCAATTCCTGTCCTGCATAGAGCCCCTGTTCGAAGACACAAGTCAGAACGAAGGCGGCGTGCTTGAACGCGGCTGGTTTTGAAGTGGGGACGAACAATCGAGGTGCGGCGCCCTTACCCCATCCGCGCGCCATTCGCCTGGGCCAGCTGCGCGAGGCAGTCCAAGGAATCCTCCCAGCCTAGGCAAGCGTCCGTTATGCTCTGCCCGTAGGTCAACGCCTCCGGCGGCGCAATCTTCTGTTTGCCCTCAACTAGGTGGCTTTCGATCATCACGCCGAAAATGCGCGGCTCCCCTTGGCGCAGTTGGCGGCAGATGTCTTCGCACACCGCCATTTGCCGGCGGTGGTCCTTGCGGCTGTTGGCGTGGCTCATGTCCACCATCACCTGCGGGTGGTGGCCAGCCGCAGCCAGCAGTTCGGCGGCTTGGCGTATGGAGGCGTTGTCATAGTTGGGTTGACCGCCGCCCCCGCGCAGGATGACGTGGCAGTCCTCGTTGCCGGCCGTTTGGAAGATGGCGGAGTGCCCCTGCTTGGTCACCGACAGGAAGATGTGCGAATGCCGGGCGGAGCCGACGGCGTCAACCGCCACCTGGACGGACCCGTCCGTGGTGTTCTTGAAGCCGATGGGACAGGACAGGCCGGAAGCCAGCTGCCTGTGGATCTGGCTCTCCGTGGTGCGGGCGCCGATGGCTCCCCAACTGACGAAGTCGCCGACGTACTGCGGGGAGATGGGGTCCAGGTACTCCGTGCCGCCAGCCAACCCGAGTTCCACGATGTCCCGCAGCAGGGTGCGGGCCACGCGCAGTCCGGCATTGATGTCGTAGGAGTTGTTCAGGTGCGGGTCGTTGATCAGCCCCTTCCAGCCAATGGTGGTGCGCGGCTTTTCAAAATACACCCGCATGATGACGTGCAGCCTGTCCTGGTGTTTCCGCGCCTGCTCGCACAGCCGCCCGGCGTACTCCAGGCCCGCCTTGGGGTCGTGAATGGAGCAGGGGCCGATGACCACCAACAGCCGCCTATCGCGCCCGTGAATGATGTCGCTGATGGCCTTGCGGGTGCTGAACACCAGTTCCGAAGCCCGGGGAGAGACCGGGATGTCCTGGATGAGGCTGGCCGGGGCCTTCACTTCCTCCATGCCGGTGATGCGGGTGTCGTCAGTCAAGTACTGCATGGATCCGGTGGCGTTGCGCAAACCAGTGTGGAATGCTAGCAGAACCCCGCTGCAAATAGGCTGCATCGATGGACCCGCATCGCGCCCAAATCCTCAAGGACATGGGCATTGACCTGTGGCGCCTGCGTCCTGCGGCGGAGCGCGGCGCACGGGCGCAATCAGCCCAAGGCGCATCGCGTCGGGAAAGAACGGGAGGCGCTTCCGCCCACAGACGCGCCCGGACCAACAGGGCGTCGGCCGTTGCCCCCGGCAGGCAGGCGACCGACGAACGCCGTCTCCAGACAGCCGCACGGACCAATAGGGCGCCGACCGACGCTCCCCGCAGGCAGGAGGCCGACGAACGCCATCTCCAGACAGCTATGCGGACCAATAAGGCGCTGGCCGATGCTCCCGGCAGGCAGGAGGCCAGCGCGCCGGAAGCAGCCACAGATGCCGCCTTCACCCTGTGGGCCGTCTGCACGCCAGGCATCCTGTTGGTGACAGGCCCTTTCGCGAACCGCAGGATGGAGGTCTTGGCCCAGGACATCGCGCGCAGCGCGGGGGGCAGCTGGGCCGAGCCAACCAAGCTGCTGCGCTTCGCTTGGCCCTGGCCGGGCGCCACAGGCAGCGCGACGCCGGCGCTAAGCGCCTTTTTGGACAAGCAGATCCAGGACTTCGCCGTACAGCGCATCCTGGCGACCAGTTCCATGGCGGAAAAGGCAGCCGCCAGCGGGCTGGAGAGCATCGCCATTCCAGACTTGGAGCAACTCGAAAGCCCCGAAGCCAAGCGGGAGCTATGGCGGCGGCTGCAAGCTCCGGCGGCAACGGCGAGCGACGGCCCGGATTGAATTTCAGGGCTTGACTGGCGCAATGCGCACCAACTCCATTGCAAGTTCTCACCAGCTCCCCACCGATGCCCAAGCCGTCCGCCTGCGGGCATTGCAGCAATCGGCCCACGCGACAGCCAATGGCTGCTCCACGGACTTCATCAGCGGGATGGTGCAGGGCAACGCCGGGGAGGTGCTCGCACACCTTGCAAATGGCCGCTTCAATGGACTGAATCAACGGGGTGGGCGTCGATTCGCCTCGGAATAATGGTAAATTCTACGCCCGCAGCTGCTGTGCGAACCCAAACGGCGGGGTTTCGCCTAAGCGGCGCCGGGTAGGCGCGAATTGCCCACAGCCAAACTGGACTTCGGCATGTTGGACGAGGCGCCGCGAATGCTAGGCAACCTTAAGAAACCGGGCAACCTGAAGAGGAGGTGGCGGGCATGAAGGCAACGGAGCAACAGGGGAATCCGGCGCCCGGGGCTGCGGCGCAACCAAGCGCAGGCCGGGCTGGCGAGTCTGGACAGGAGTCCTTGAGCGCCGCGGCGGATGCCGTGCTTGGGCAATACCAGCAATACCTCTTCCCCCAGGTCAAGAGCCTGCATCGGCATCCCAGGGTGATCAGCGAGGGCCGGGGCTGCCGGGTAAGAGACCTGGAGGGGCGGGACTATCTGGACTTCTTTGGCGGCATCCTCACCGTCTCCCTGGGACATGCCCATGAGGAGGTCAACCAGGCCGTCATCACGCAAGTGCAGCGCCTGACCCACATATCCACGCTCTATCCCACCCTGCCCATGGGAGAGTTGGCCGAACGTCTGGCGCGCACCACCCCCGGCGCCCTGCAGAAGTGCTTCTTCACGACCTCCGGCTCCGAGGCCGATGAGGCGGCCGTGATGATGGCGCAAAGCTACACCGGCAACACGGAGGTCATCGCCTTGCGGCATGGCTACTCCGGGCGCACCCTGCTTGCCCAAGGGCTGACGGGGAATTCAGCCTGGCGGGCGGTTGGCCACCTTGCGGCCGGCATCACACATGCGCTTTCACCCTACTGCTACCGCTGCCCATTGCATCTAACCTACCCCAAGTGCGGCGTGGCTTGCGCCAAGGACCTTAAGGAGTTGATCGCGACCACCACATCCGGGCGCGTCGCTGGGATTGTGGCGGAGCCCATTCAGGGCGTAGGCGGGTTCGTCACCCCGCCAAAGGAGTACTTCGCCATCGCCGCCGAGATCGTGCGCCGGCATGGCGGCCTGTTCATTGCCGACGAAGTGCAGACCGGCTTTGGCCGCACCGGCCGGCTTTGGGGCATTGAGAACTACGATGTCGAGCCGGACATGATGACCATGGCCAAGGGCATCGCCAACGGCCTGCCCCTGGGAGCGCTGATCGCCACCGCACCCATCGCGGATTCCCTGCAGAAGTCCACGCTTTCCACTTTCGGCGGCAACCCGGTGAGCTGCGCCGCCGCCAACAAGGTGATCGACGTCGTTGAACGGGAAAATCTGCCGGACAACGCCGCCCGCCAAGGCGCACTGCTGCGCGACGGCCTGCTGCGCATTCAGGCCGAATTTCCCGCCAGGGTTGGTGACGTGCGCGGCCTCGGCCTTATGCAGGCCATCGAACTGGTGGCGGACGAAACCGCAGGCGATCGCACCCCTGCTGCGGAGCACACCCTGGACTTCATCGACGCCGCCCGCAACCGGGGCCTGCTGTTGGGCCGCGGCGGCACCTACGGCAACGTCGTGCGCATCGCGCCGCCGCTTACGGTAGGAGCCACAGAGGTGGAGGAGGCCCTAGCCATCATCGAGGCGTCCCTGCAGGCCGTGGCCTAGCCTCAGCCAGCGCCAGCCGGCATTCCCGATCCGGCTTTTTTTAAGCCGCTGCAATGCAATGAAACACGGCACAACGCCCATCCACCATCGGTGATTGGCCTTTGCCTGCGCCTTCAAATCCAACCAGTTGGGATTGTTTTATGTATGCGGTCAGGGAAGCCAACAGTTTGCGGATTTTGCCGCACAAACCCCTTCTTTATTGATTGGGTTTTGCCAAGTCTGGTGGACGACTTTGGGATGGACCCCCGGGCACTACGACTGCATATTGCGATCGGGTGAACCAGCCCTGACTGTACGAAGTACTGGCTAGATTTTGGCCAGCTTGGTCTATGCCCCAGGCGATGCGTGTTGAGGCGCGGCGGTTCGACGGTGGCCTGGATAGCTGCAGACGGGCAATTCGCTTTTACCCGTTCTGGCCGGTCCTGTTAGGATGATGATGGTCACAGCGGAATTCCAAGCAAAAACTGGGCAACACAACTCCCTCGCCAAGGATTCTTTGCATCGTCGGCACACGTCCCGAGGTCATCAAGATGGCGCCGGTGATCCTGGCGTTGCGGCGTCGGCGACCATGGGACGTCAAAGTGGTGGCGACGGCGCAGCACCGGGAAATGCTCGATCAGGTTCTGCACATATTCGGCATCGTGCCGGACGCTGACCTCAACGCCATGCGCCCCGACCAGGACTTGGCCACCCTGACCGCAAGGCTCATGACGGGCCTCGACGCCTGCCTCGAGAAACATCGCCCCGCCCTGACGTTGGCGCAGGGCGACACCACCACCGTGATGGTGGCGGCCCTGGCAAGCTTCTACCGCAAAATTCCCTTCGGCCATGTCGAGGCTGGCCTTAGAACCCACGACCTGGACTATCCCTGGCCGGAGGAGATGAACCGGGTTGTGGCCGGGCGGCTGGCGACGATCAACTTCGCCCCCACCGAGGCCGCCCGCAACAATCTGCTGCGTGAAGGAATGCCAGCTGATCGCATTCACGTGACCGGCAATACAGTCATCGATGCGCTGCATATGGTTGCGCAGAAGGACATTCCCCTAGGTGTGGCTTTACCGGCGGACCAGCGGATTGTGCTGGTGACCGCCCATCGCCGGGAGAATTTTGGGCAACGGATGCTCTCCCTCTGCGAAGCGATCGAGGATCTCGGACGGCGCTACCCCAACCTGCATTTCCTGTTTCCCGTGCATCCCAACCCCAATGCGCGGCGGGTGGTCAAACGGAAACTCGGCGCATCGCCCCAGGTGACCCTGTGCGCCCCCTTGAACTACGGCGCATTCGTCACCGCCATGAAGAAGGCGTGGCTGGTGCTGACCGATTCGGGGGGAGTCCAGGAGGAGGCGCCGGCGCTGGGCAAGCCGGTGCTGGTGCTAAGGGACGAAACCGAACGTCCGGAAGCCGTCGCGGAAGGCGTTGTGGAACTGGTCGGCATGGACAGAAACAGGATCGTCGAGAAAGTGTCGGCGCTGCTCCAGAATCCGGATGAGTATGGGAAGATGGCCAAGGGCGCCTCACCCTACGGCGACGGCAAGGCGGCCGGACGCATCGTGCGGCACCTACAGCGCTTGCGGGCGCTGCAATGAAACTGGTCTACACCTCCCCGGTTCCGTACCGCAGTTTTACCCAACGGCCGCATCGCTTCGTTCAATTCTTCAACGAACGAAGCGGCGGACGCACGCTTTGGATCGACCCCTACCCAGGACGGCTGCCCAGGGTCGCCGATCTTCACAAGGCGAGCCAGCGGGCTTACCACCGGCCGACAGAGGCCGTGGAGACCTGTGCGGCGGTGGGCGCCGATCCGCTGATGGGCCCGGCTGTGTTCAGGCAGCTTGCCTGGAGGAGAGTTTTGGCGCGCGTAAAGAGGTTTGTGGACGGATGCGACTGGTTGCTGGTTGCCGGGCGCCCCAGCTATCTGGCGCTGCACTTGCTGCAGAACACGGCGCCCAAAGCCAGTTGCTACGACGCGATGGACGACTTTCCCGAATTCTACAGCGGCCTGTCCCGCTGGCTGAGCCGGCGGATTGAGGGGCGCATCGCCAACAGCGTCGACGCCATTCTGGTGTCATCAGACGCCTTGCTGCGGAAGTTCACCCGTCAGGGATTCGCCGCGGAACTTCTGCGCAACGGACTTGACCCATCGCCGGAAGCCGCCCCTGACCGCGCACGCCCGCAGCTGGTTTTCGGCTATGTAGGCACCATTGGCGCCTGGTTTGACTGGCAGCTGCTCGCCGCGATGGCCCGGGATCTGCCCGAAGTGCTCTTCCAGCTAATTGGACCGGTGCTGGCGCCAGCGCCTTCGCTTCCCGCCAACGTGCGCCTATGCGGCGAGCGCCCCAATGAAGAGCTGCCAAACAGGCTGCGCCGCTTCACGGCCGGACTAATTCCGTTCAAGATCAACCGGCTGACGGCCGCGGTGGACCCCATCAAATACTACGAGTACCGGTCCGCCGGGCTGCCGGTGATTTCCACAAGGTTCGGCGACATGGCGGTTCGCGGAACGGACCAGCAAGTGCATCTAGTGGACCAGCGCACAGACTTCCAAGACTTGCTGCGCCAAATCAGAGCGCATGCGGGTGTTTCATGCGAAGCTCTGCGCGGATTTCAGGCCGAGAACTCCTGGCGTTCAAGATTCGCGAGCTCGCGCTTCTTCAACACACAGGTGTTCAAGGCGCACGGGGGCGAGTTGGGCAGGGCGTTCGCGCTGTGACCCCCGTCGTCGAGTTGCTGGGCGTAACTAAGCGCTTCGGCGCCCAGCTTGCCCTCGATGCGGTGCACGTTGCGTTTCCAGCTGGCAAAACCACGGCGGTTGTCGGCGAAAGCGGCAGCGGCAAGACCACCCTGCTGCAGCTGATCAACGCTTTGGAGAGGGCGGATGCGGGGCGTGTCCTGGTGTTTGGCGCACCGGTTCCCGACGAGGGCGTTGAGCGCTTCCGCAGGCGCATCGGCTACGCGGTGCAGGGGTCGGGCCTGTTCCCGCACATGACCAGCCGCGAGAACGTGGTGTTGCTGGCGAAACTGGAGGGCTGGGCGGAAGCGGCCATCGAGGTGCGCTATCGCGAATTGCTGGGGGAAATGGGCCTGCCTGGCAGCGTTTCGCAGCGCTATCCGGCGCAGTTGTCCGGCGGCCAGCAGCAAAGGTTGGGGCTGTGCCGGGCGCTGATGCTGAAGCCCGGCCTGTTGCTGCTCGACGAGCCCTTCTCCGCCGTCGACCCGATCACTCGGGTGGGCATCTATGAGTGCTTCGAGCAGGTGCAAAGGCAGGAGGGGGTCAGCACACTGCTGGTCACCCACGATATGGGGGAGGCGGTGCGCCTGGCCGACCAGCTGGTCGTCCTGCGCGCCGGCCGGGTATTGCAGAGCGGCGCGACGGAAGCGGTGGTTGGCGACCCCGGCGACCCCTATGTCCGGCAGTTGGTGGAAACCCGCTTGTGAGGGGCGCCAAGAGCGTTTTGGGCGGCGGTATCGCCTGGGTGTTGCTCGCCGCGTTGGCAGCCACGCCCGTATCGCCAGCGCTCGCGGGCAACTACGCCCTGAGCGCGAACACGACCCTGACGATCGCGGCGGGGCCCGGGGCCGCGGCGGCATCGGACCAACCGCCGCAGCCCATCCGCATCGGCAGCAAGAACTTCAACGAGTCGTATCTGCTGGCCGAGACAGGCGCGCAGTTGCTGGAAAGCCGGGGCTACCGCGTCGAACGCCGCTTCGGCTTGGGCGGCACGCTGATCTGCTTTGATGCGTTGGCCAAAGGCGAGATCGACCTCTATTTTGAGTACACCGGCACCCTCAGCCAAGCCGTCCTGCATCTGGGAAACGATGCCGGGCACGGCGAATTGAACCAAGCGCTGCAAGGCCGAGGCCTGCGCCTGCTGCAGCCCTTGGGGTTCAACAACACCTACGCCATCGCGGTGCGGCGGCAGCAGGCCGAAGCGCTGAATCTGCGCGCCATTGGAGACTTGGCGCGGCACCCGCAACTCAAGGTGGTTCTCAGCCACGAGTTCATCGAGCGCGGCGATGGCTGGCCGGGCCTTGCGCACACCTACGGCATCGACCGGCCGGTCAAGGGCATCGAACACGGCCTAGCCTATCGGGCCATGCGCGAAGGGTCCCTGGACGTGACCGACGCCTATTCAACCGATGCGGAACTGTTGCGCCACGACCTCGCCATTTTGGCGGACGACCTTGGCTTCTTTCCCCACTACGCCGCCGCGCCCCTGGTGCGCACGGACATCGGGCAGGGCGTCATCGATCTGCTCAACACCCTGGCCGGCAGCCTGGACGAGGAGCGCATGCAGGCGCTGAACGCCTCGGTGAAGTTCGACGGCCGCACGTTCGCCGAGGCGGCCGGCGAGTTTCTGGCTGGCCGCGGCGTCGCAACCCGGACCGATCAGGCAAGCTTGTGGGCGGATCTCGCCGCAAACACCGTGCAGCATCTGAAGCTCACCCTTGTGGCCTTGGTGGCCGCCGTGCTGGTGGGCGTGGGCGCCGGCC
>CAYGBY010000119.1:0-11830 GCA_964348115.1 uncultured Pseudomonadales bacterium | reverse complement strand
GCCCTTGCCAATATGCTCGATATTGGCTGCGGGCCGCGCCTTGCATTGACGCGCCCAGCGAGCTCCGAAATGCAAGAAACTTATGGGACAGGACGCTAGACTCATCTGGGCTTAAGGGATTCGTTCGGAGGTTCCTCAAGCGTGAAGAATTCCCGTCGGTAGAAGGCGAGTTCGGCGATGGATTCGCGAATGTCCGCCAAAGCGCGATGTTCGTTCTTTTTCTTGAAGCGCTGCAGCAGATCTGGGCGCCAGTGGCGGGCCAGCTCCTTGATGCTGCTGACGTCGAGGTTGCGATAGTGCAGGAATTGCTCCAGTTGGGGCATGTGGCGGGCCAGGAAGCGGCGGTCCTGCCAAATGGTGTTGCCGCACAGTGGGGAGGTTTGGGCGGCGATGTGTCGCTTCAGGAAACTCAGGGTGGCGCTTTCCGCTTCGGCGACGTCCACATCGCTGGCCCGCACCCGGTCCAGCAAGCCGGACTGGCTGTGATGGGTCTGGTTCCACTCATCCATGTCCGCCAGTTTTTCCGGGGCGGCGGATAGCGCCAGCACCGGCCCCACGGCCACTTCCGCCAAGCTGCTGTCCGTGACGACGGTGGCGATCTCCAGAATGACCTCCCGGTCGGGGTCGAGGCCGGTCATCTCCAGATCCATCCACACCAGGAGAGGGCTCATGCACGCATTCTGTCGCTTTCTGGGCCGTTGAGAATACCGCATTAGGCCGCGCATGAGCGTGTAACATTGGCCTTTGGACAGGATGTGCATGAGGTGCGCCATTCAGGATGTGCGTCTAGTCGAGGCGGAAACCTTCGCGCCCCAGCAGGTCGATCTGCTGGTATGCGTGGCGCAGCCGCCAGCGTTCGCCGCCGGGCACATTCCAGGCTCGGTGTTGGTCACCCCTGGGGAGCTGGTGCGCGGCGTGCCGCCAGCCACCGGTCGCTTGCCAAGCCTGCAGCGCCTGAACGCGCTCTTTGCGCGCCTGGGCTACCGCCCAGACCTGGACATCGTGGCCTACGACGATGAGGGCGGGGGCTGGGCTGGGCGCTTTTTGTGGACGCTGGACGTCATCGGGCATCGAAGCTGGCGTTATCTCAATGGCGGCGTCCAGGCTTGGGCGGCTGCGAACAAGCCCTTGGCGCAGGGCGCCGGCCGTTGGCCGGAACCCCAGCCGGCGGACTTGACGCTGGACTTCAGCCCCGTTGCTGAAGCCGAGGATGTGCTCGCGGCCATCGATGATCCGCAGCAAGTGATCTGGGATGTGCGCTCCGCCGCCGAATACCGCGGCGAGCGGCGCGCCGCCAAGCACGCCGGCCACATCCCGGGCGCTGCGCATCTGGACTGGCTGGACCTGAAGGATCCGCAGGACGCGCAAAGATTGGTTGCGCATCCGGGCACCTTGCTGGGTCGGCACGGCATCACCCAGGACAAGGCCGTCATCACCTACTGCCAGACGCACCACCGTTCCGGGCTTTCCTATCTGCTGGCCCGGCTGTTGGGCTTTCCGCACATCCGCGCCTACCACGGCGCCTGGTCCGAGTGGGGCAACCGGGACGATCTGCCCATTGCGGTCGGGGAGATGGATGGCTGAGGCGAACGCCAAATGGTTCACGACCATGCAGCGGCTGCTGCCTGCGCACCGGCTATCCCGCTTGGCGGGCCAGCTGGCCGGCGCCACCACGCCTTGGCTCAAGCAGCAGCTCATCCGCGCCTTCGCCAACTACTATGGCGTGGAACTGGCTGATGCGGCGCGCGGGCGCTTTGATGACTACCGCTCCTTCAACGACTTCTTCACCCGGGAACTTAAGCCGGGCGCCCGACCGCTGCCGACGGATGACGCCGCCATAATTTGTCCGGTGGACGGCACCGTGAGCCAAAGCGGACGCATCGCCAACGGACAGCTGCTGCAGGCCAAGGGCTGGCGCTACAGCTGCGCCGCCCTGGCCCATGAGCTGGCCGACGGCTTCGCTGGCGGCAGCTTCGCCACCTTCTACCTTGCGCCCAAGGACTACCATCGGGTGCATTGCCCCAGCAGCGGCGTACTGAGCGCCGCCAAGGCCATCCCAGGCGCCCTGTTCTCCGTGAATTCCGCCACGGAAACCGAAGTTGAGGGTCTGTTTTGCCGCAACGAGCGCCTAGTGTGCCGGCTGCAGACCGCCAAGGGAAATTTGCTGATCGTGCTGGTTGGGGCGCTGATCGTCGCCAGCATCGAGGTGCCTTGGCCGGGGCCGCGCTCGCCCTATCAGGCGAGCGAACTGTGCACACCCAACACCAAACTGGCGCGGGGCGATGAGTTGGGCCGCTTCCTGTTGGGCTCCACGGTGATTCTGTGCGTCCCACCCCGCAGCTGCCGCTTGGCGTCCCTGCAGCCGGGCCAAAGCGTCCGCATGGGGGAAGCCGTGGGGCGTTGGAGCCCGGGCTAGAGGTCCCCAGCCCCATGGGTATAGGGGTTTGTGATATGGGGGAAGCCGCGGGGCGTTGGAGCCCGGGGTAGGGCTTGCTGGGGAGCCTTTGGGCTTCCGGGACTTGTTCAGGGGCGCCCTAACGGTCCGCGAACGACACCACTTCGGCCAAGCCAGCGGCGCCCGTGGCCAACATGACCAATCGGTCCAGGCCGATGGCGACCCCAGCGCAGTCCGGCAGGCCGCAGGCCATGGCGGCAAGCAGACGCTCGTCCGGCGCCATGGCCGGTTTGCCGGCGGCGGCGCGGGCGGCATTGTCCCTGGCCATGCGGGCGCGCAGTTCCACCGGGTCGGTGAGTTCATGGTAGCCGTTGGCGATTTCAACGCCCTGCACAATCAGTTCAAAGCGGGCCGCGCGGGGTTCGCCAACATCGCGCAGACGGGCCAAGGCGGCTTGGCTGGCCGGGAAATCCGTGACGAAGCAGCGCTCCTGCGCCAATTGCTCGACGGCCGTGGCGAAGCGCAGGTGCGTCTCAGCCTCATCACACGCCAAGCCGCCGGCCAAGGATTGGTATGTGCGGCGCCGATAGGGCGCGGGGCCCAGAACAAGGTCCACCAAGGCGGCCACTTCATCCATCAAGGCCAAGTCGTCGAAACCCAGGCGATACCACTCCAGCATGGTGAATTCCTCCGCATGCAGCCGGCCTTGCTCGCCGGCCCGGTAAACGGGACCCAACTGGTAGATTGCGGGCGCACCAGCGGCCAGCAGGCGTTTCATGTAGTGTTCCGGGGAGGTTTGCAGGTAGGCGCCGTCCGCGCTGCGCAGCGACTCGATCTCCGGGTCCGTGACCGAAGCGCGGCCTAGAGTGGGGGTCTGCACCTCCATGACGTTCCGCTCCCTGAAGAAGCTGCGGATCTGGAACAGGATGCCGGCGCGGGCTTGGAGGGCGGCCAGGGAACAGGTTGGGCGCCAGCTAGGCTCAACGCTCAAGGCCGCCAAGGCTGCGCGCCCAAATGGCCAAGCGGCGGCGGACGGGGACGCCGCTGTTGCGGGACCGCAGGCGGGCTGCGCTTGGCGCCTTCGCCCTCAGGCGCGGCTGACGTATTCACCGGTGCGGGTGTCTATCCTGAGCACATCGCCGACATTGACAAACAGCGGCACCCTGATGACGGCGCCAGTGGCCAGCGTGGCGGGCTTGACGCCGCCTTGGGCGGTATCTCCCTTCAAGCCCGGATCCGTCTCAACGACCTCGAGGGTGACGAAGTTGGGGGCCGTGACGGAGATGGGCGCATCGTTCCACAGGGTCACTTGGCAGACATCCTGCTCCTTCACCCACTTCAGCGCATCACCCATGGTGGCGGCGGATGCGGCCACCTGTTCGTAGCTGCCGTCCGTCTTCATGAAGTGGTGGTGTTCGCCATCGGTATAGAGATACTCCATGGAGGTCTCCTCCACATCCGCCGCCTCTATGCTGTCGCCGGACTTGAAGGTGCGCTCCCACACGCGCCCGGACTTCAGGTTGCGGAACTTGACGCGATTGAACGCCTGCCCCTTGCCGGGCTTGACGAATTCGTTCTCGAGGATGGTGCAGGGGTCCCCTTCCAGCAGAACCTTCAGACCGGCGCGAAATTCATTGGTTGCGTAAGTGGCCATTCACGCATGATACCGGCAGCGGACAGCCCAGGCCAAGAGGTGCGGGGAATCATCACCCTGCGTCACAGCCAATGCCGGCGCTTGATCGACCTCCGTGACGCCCCAATCCCCTCATAAGGAACGGTCCGGCGCGCCGGAAAGGCGGACGCCATTAAGGCTTGTGCGCAAAAAATAACGGTTTCCGGCGAATCACTTGGCAGGCGGACATTGAAGAAGCGCAAGATCCGCCCTCCGAAGGTTGAATTTGGGTTCACGGACTTGAAGCTGCCGGTGTTTGGCGGCGCGTCCATTCTTGCCTAGGCCGCCCGGCGGCTTGACCTGTTTGAACTGCTGGACGAGGCGGTTTCCGTGAAGGCCCGCAACCGCGGCGCCTCCGACGGGGAGACGCTGTGGGCCATGATCGCGTCCCTGTAAAGTGCCGTTACAAATCCGTCTTTCAACTAAAAATCAATATGTTAGATCGGATCACGGGATGCGCTCTGCGCGGTCCACGCTCTGGTAGCCTCTGGGCAGCAAGCGCCCGCGGCGGGCGCGTTCGCCCATGTAGGCGCGCAACCCCGCACCCTTGAGGCGCAGGTAGCGGGCGCCGCAGTGAATGCGCAGTTCATCACCCCGGGCAAGGGCCAAAGCCGCCACCACGCGTTCGTCACCCGCCTTGCCGGCGGCGGGCAGGCTGATGAGCTTGGCGCCCTTACCGCGCGCCAGACCGGGCAACTGCTCCAAGGGAAACACCAGCAGGTAGCCTGCACTGGTGACGGCGGCGACATAGTGGGGCGCCTCGCCCTCCACCGGCGCCGGGGGCAGGGCGACCGACTCCTTGGGCACGCTTAGGCAGGCTTTGCCGGCCTTGTTCTTGGTGGCCAAATCCGCGAGCTTGGCGACAAAGCCATAGCCGGCATCACTGGCCAGCAGCGCATGGCTGCCGGCGCCGCCGAGGGCAACGCCGACGAAGCGCGCGCCCGGCGGCGGCTTCAGGCGCCCGGTCAAGGGTTCGCCTTGGGTGCGGGCGGAGGGCAGGCTGACGGCCGAAACATTGTAGGCGCGGCCGGCGGAGTCCAAGAAAACCAAGGTGTCGTTGCTGCGGCCTCGGGCTGCATGGCCGAAGGCGTCTTCGCCGCGATAGGCGAGTTCCGCTGGATTCAGCTCATGGCCCTTGGCGGAGCGCACCCAACCTTTCTCCGAAAGGATGACGGTGATGGGGTCGTTGGCGGTGAGCTCCTCTTCACTAAAGGCCTCCGCCTGCGCCACCTCAGCCAAGGGAGAGCGGCGAGCGTCCCCGTACTTCTCCGCATCCGCCGCCAATTCCTTGCACAACAGGGTGGTGAGGCGGGCGCGGGAGTTGAGAATGGCCTCCAGCTCCCCACGCTCCGCGTTCAACTTCGCCTGCTCCTCCTGCAGCTTGGCCTCCTCCAGCTTGGCAAGCTGGCGCAGACGCAGATCCAGAATGGCCGTGACCTGCTCATCGCTCAGGGCGAAGCGCCGCATCAGCACGGCTTTGGGCGCGTCCTCCTCACGGATGATGCGGATGACTTCGTCTAAGTTCCGGTAGGCCAGCAACAGGCCATCAAGAATGTGCAGGCGCTGGCGAATCCTGTTCAGCCGGAATTCGATGCGGCGCGTCACCACCTTGCGGCGATACTGAAGCCACTCATTCAGCACCTCGAGCAGGTTCTTCACCCTCGGGCGCTGGTCAAGGCCGATCATGTTCATGTTCACCCGGTAACTGCGCTCCAAGTCTGTAGTGGCGAACAGATGGCGCATCAGCCGGTCGCAATCCACCCGACTGGAGCGCGGCGTCAACACCAACCGAATGGGGTTTTCGTGATCGGACTCATCGCGCAGGTCCGTCAGCATGGGCAACTTCTTGGCCTGCATCTGGGCGGCGATCTGCTCAAGCACCTTGGCTGGCGAAACCTGATGCGGCAAGGCGGTGATGATGATGTTGCCGTTCTCCCGCCCATAGACGGCCCGCGCCTTGATGCTGCCGCGGCCGCTTTCATAGAGGGCCTGGATATCCTGCCGGGGGGTCACTATCAAGGCTTCTGACGGAAAATCCGGCCCTTGGATGTAGTCCATGACTTCCGCAAGGGTGGCCTTGGGCGAGCGCAGCAGGTGAATGCAGGCGTTGATCACCTCAAGCATGTTGTGCGGCGGGATGTCCGTGGCCATGCCGACGGCGATGCCGGCGCTGCCATTCAGCAGCAGCATGGGCGCCCGGGCGGGCAGCAGCATGGGCTCATCCAAGGTGCCGTCGAAGTTGGGCGCAAAGTCCGCGGTGCCCTGCCGCACCTCGCCAAGCAGCAATTCTGCGTACTTGGACAAGCGCGCTTCCGTATAGCGCATGGCCGCGAAGGACTTGGGGTCATCCGGGGCGCCCCAATTGCCCTGGCCGTCCACCAAGGGATAGCGAAAGGAGAAGGGCTGCGCCATCAGCACCATGGCTTCGTAGCAGGCGCTGTCGCCATGGGGGTGGAACTTGCCCAGCACATCACCCACCGTGCGGGCGGACTTGGCGAACTTGGCGCTGCTGTTGAGGCCCAGTTCGCCCATGGCGTAGATGATGCGCCGCTGCACCGGCTTCAGGCCGTCAGCGACATGCGGCAGGGCGCGATCGTTGATGACGTACATGGCGTAGTCCAAGTACGCACGCTCCGTGTAGGCCCGCATCGGCAGGGTTTCCGGCTCAAGTAATTGGGTGGTCATGATCCAAGGGCTCCGTAGCGTTCAGGCATTCGCATTGTGCGCAATATGCAGGCCAGCCCGCCATATTCTGCACCAAGCCGTTCGTTGCGTCACCGAACGCCGTCCCCTTTCAACGAGCGGCGCGCACCACTCCATCAGCGACGGGCCGTTTCCCAACAAGGTCAGCGGCCTGATCCACTTGGCCCCTCTGGCGCCCTTCGCCCGGCTCCTCCCCTTGTCCGTAACCGTAACGAAGCCCCGCGACGCCGCCCCGATCGGCCAGTTGGCCCTTGCAAAGCGCCCGGGCATCGCCGGAGATGCCCACCGTCCGGCAACATTTCCTTTCCGAACCAGTTTCCCCAACGCGCAGATCACTCACTAGGAAGGGCAATCCCGGTACCACAGCAATTGCACACGGCCACGCAAGCCACCGATTGCCAAGCGCCTACGATGCTCCCACTTCTTGCTGACGCCCATTCTTTGCAAAACCGTACGCAAGATAGAAAAAAAACGCTGCGATAACAAGAAGAACCAGGGACACAGGCAGACCTGCCGGTGACAAGGCAGCATCGCCAAACTTGGCGGTATAGGCGCCTACCATCACTACTAGCGCAACGGCAGTAGCTCCCTGTAGCTGTCGCTTGTAAATGGCTTCGTCAGACAAAAACAGGCCAGCAATCATGGCCACAGCCAATGATCCCCAGAACACAGGTGCGGAAGGAAAATGAAAGATGACCTGGATAGTACCGGCCAAAACCAGCGCCAAGGGCATGCCCCACACAATCCCTGGCCAGATGAGGTTAAGGGCATCTCGATGCTTTCGTTTTTCCAACCAGATGTTTATGCCGCTTGCGGACACTACAGTCAGCGAGAGCCCCAGCACTATATAAAAAAGCTTGGTAATTAAACCCCCGAAATGACCGAAATGTATTCGATACACCGAATACAGCGCCTGCAGTGCGGCCCCCTTTTCGGTATAACCGGCAGTGCCCAGGTAATTTCCCGCGGTATCAAAACGGTAGTTCTCCGACCAGGCGAGCAGGCCAGGCTGCTTTACATAAAATTCCATGAACCGGTTTTCACTGTCCGCATCATGCACGATCAAATAGAGTAATTGACCGTCGGGATCAAGTTCCTGAACTTGGTCCAGGGCCCGTGCGACCGCATAAACCGGCGCCTGATTCAACAGTTCGGGCTCCAAAGGAAACACCTGTCCCGTAATAGACTCCGGAGTGGCTCCATCAATGGAGGTGGAAAACATCCAAATGAGCGGCAGGACCAGGCCAACATAGGCTCCGGTTAGAGCAATCATCAAATGGAACGGTGCGCCCCAAACACTCAAACGATTGTGCAAGTCCACTTGGCCCAGTCGCCCTGAACTTCCAATTCGTAATTTGAAGGCATCCTTAACTATGGAAGGGTGCGCCAGAAACCCACTTATGATAAGCCCGCAAAGCAGCGCGCCTAGGGCGCTCACAATCACTATTCCAATATCTACAGGCATATGCAGGTTGAGATGCAAACCGGTTAACAGGCCAGACAAATCATCGTATGCAACCTCGCCCAAGCTGCCGTCACGGTTAATGTACCGGCCTTCAAGATCACTGGAAACCTTCACCCGAGGAAGCGCCTGATTGGGGAATGACAGGTACATATGTTCGGTGATCTCAGCATCACCGGACACATAGCGATTAAAAGCTTCCTCAAGCAGTTGAGGGTCCACCGACATGTACTCGTCCGCTACCGGCTGCTCCCAGCGTTCTATCTCTTCGTAAAAAACCACAATCGTGCCGCTAAGGCAGATGATGTACATCAGCCCGCCCACAAGCAGCCCAAGCCAGGAATGGCTGGATAGTGAGCGTTTAACGAGTTTAGGGGACAGAATTGGTTTCATGGCAAGGAGCAGGTTCAGACAAGCAACACACCTCCTGTAATGACAAACAGGGTCAAGATAGCCAAAGAAGGCTTCAGGAGTTTCTCCTGTGCGCAAACCCAAGCACTGACAGCCCCCCAAAGCACGGGGTAAAGAAAGATTGCAGCCGCCACCTTATGAAGCATGCTCCAGGGGAGAAAAAGCACTAGGGCAACGCTTAGCATCATCGCCAGCACCCCTGCTACGGGCACGGATAAAGAAAACCTTGTGGTATGTTTCAATAGGCTTGAACCGTCAGGAAGTGACAGAGGCTTGTAGCCACGTTGTGACGATTGGTCCATTCTATTCTGGCGTTTTATGCCCAGAGAAACCTTTATCCAGACCAAAAATATGAATACGATGAACGCGTAAGTCACGCCAAACTCAGGCCCCAGGGTCCATGACCAAGCGAACACGGACGCTAGCGCCAACAGCCAACCACAAAGAGATAACATTGGCAACTCTTTTCGCCTCCAGCCCCAATAGATGCAAGCCACCGAGGTAAAAGAAGCAGCAAAGGCAATCAAACCCTCAACCACGTTTAACTTCCTGGTTTTTCAAGCCACGAGCGGCGGTCAGTAGCGCCAATTGAATGAAAGACTGTAATTCCGCGGCTCGGCATAGTAGGACTGCTCAAATTTCACGGAACTCAAGTACCTTTCGTCTGTTACATTACTCAGATTCAAAGTAAGACTCATGGAATCATTCAGTTGATAAGAGGCATATCCTCCAAGCACCGCGTAGCTGCCCTGGCTTATGCGCCCATAGGCGGAATCAAAATAGACGTCATCCTGCCAGCGCATTGACAACCCAAGGTCCAGGCTCGGCATCCTCCTCGGATGCCATGTAGCCAGAAGTTTAAAAGTGTTGCGCGGAATGAAGGTTCTTGCCTCATCCCCGTTGGGATCCTCCATTTGCAGATGGGTATATCCCGCCTGAACTCTTACTTCATCGGTAATGTTACCTGCTACTTCCAGTTCTATGCCGTCTGATTCGACGCTGATTCCGCGGTAAAGCGCATAGTTGAAATCATCACTGAAATCCGTGTCGTCTATGCCGTCGCCATCACCGTATTCCACAAACTCCTGCAGGTTTACTTGCTCGGTTCGAAATAGGGCCACACTTGCAAACAAGCCGCTATTGAACTGTTTTTTTTAGCCAAGTTCGTAGCTTTTACCCTCCGCTGAACCCAATGGCTGAAGGTTTTCATCCAGGTAGTATTGCGGCTGATAAATATCGCTGTAGCTCCCATAGAGATTCACGCCATCGAAAACCTCCCAGGTGAGTCCAAGGTACGGGCTGCCCCCGTCTTCATCAGAGTCAGTCGATACTCCCCAGCTTATTCCTTCATTTTCATAATCGACCTTGCTTATGCCTAGAACCAAGTTCAGGCTGTCAGTCAGCGACAGTAACAAAGAACCATAAATTCGATTCAAGGACATGTCATCCCGAGCAGCCTGGTAAGGGTCCGCCCAGGCTGGCCTGGGAACTTCATTCCCTTGCCAACCAGGAAAAGCGGGCATGGCGATAAATCCCTCCAGCGCTCCGGAGTCCATAGTCTCGGAATCACTGTCAGCAATGCTTATGCCCAGGTGAAACTGATGATCCCTCCCCAACGCTCTAAAATCCCCCAGTAATGCGGTGTCCCAGATCAGCGTTTCTTGAGTGCCGTCATACTTTCCGGGAAAGCTGAACATACCAAGGCCGGTGTCTGCATCAAGGCCCGTGGTCCAGTACACGTAAAACAATTCAGAATTTTCTTCGTAGTCGGTTTGATTCACCATGCTGGTCAAATTCCAATTGTCGGAAATTTGCCAGCCAATCTCCGCAAAGGCTGTCTCAGTCAACGTGTTCCAATAGGTCCAATCCATAGCGGTGGTGGTCGACACGGGAAAGTTCCCCTGTACGCCATTGGTATAGATAATAGGGGCTGCTCCCCACAGAACGCCGTCACTATCATTGTCCTGTCTGGTATATCCCATCGTCAGGGTCATTGCTTCACCCAGTTGGCCATCGATTACGACCGAGGCCACATTGCGACTGTTGGAATAATGGTCTAGCCAATTTTCTTTGTCTTGATAAACACCTACCAAACGCATCGCCCACCGGCCCGACTGGATCAATGGCGTAGATACATCAGCGACAAAACGGATGTTGTCCCAGCGGCCTACTGTCATTCCGGCGTCTACTTCAAGCTCGTTTGCAGGACGCTTACGGACATAGTTCATTGTACCCGAAGGATTCCCAAGACCGGTTATCAAGCCATTGGAGCCTCGAATCACCTCCACTTTTTCATAGATGGCCGTATCAAGGTCACCCACGATCAAGTTGCCAAAGGGAATGCCAACGCTGTCGATATTCATGGTGGTGATGTCGAAACCGCGGGAGTTGTAGTAGGTCCGATCCGTTTCAGTGGAATCGACGTTGACGCCTGTTGTCATTTTCAACAGGCTGTTGATATCGACCAGGCTAAAGTCCTGGATGGTCTTCGCTTCCAGAATGGTCAGTGATTGCGGGGTCTCATAAGCACTCAAATCCAATCCGGTGGCGCCACGGCTTTGGCGATTATCACGGATTCCCTTGATTATGATCTCTTCAATCTCAACCGAGTCTGAATCGGCGGCTAGGATAGGGGGGGAAACTGTTAAAGCGAGGCCGCATTTGACTGCGAGCACTGCCATGAAAGTGTATCTATTCATTGTTTGCTCCGAATGAAAGTCCAGAAATTGGTCAGGAGCGCTAGTGTAGCCGCGCTAAATGTTAATGTAAATGATTATCAGGCGCTTTTATCTTCATTTTTGCTGTGGCCGCAGATTTTCTTCCGGTAAGCCATTGTTTTTACTTCCTTTCAGGGGTGGGCCGGGTCCACCGCGTCGCTGTGCAAGGCGGCCAGGATAGTGGCCCAGCTTGCGCATCCGGCCTCGGAGCGGGCGACCCATGCTTGGCTGCGCGGGCGCCGGTGCCGACGACGACTAAGTCCATCTCGGAGAAGTCGAGCATGATGCTGTAGTTGAGGTCGACAGCGAACTGGCAGGCCAGAAACGGGCCCCGCGATGGGTAGTCCCCGAGGATGTTGCAGACTTCCTGGAGCGAGCCGACGTTCGCGATACGCACCGGCCGCCGGGGTGAATACTAGGGAACCTCTGAACAAGTCCCGGAAGCCCAAAGGAGCCTAAAGGGCGTGATG
>CAYGBY010000118.1:0-11866 GCA_964348115.1 uncultured Pseudomonadales bacterium | reverse complement strand
GCCGCGACAATCCGTTGTCGTTCTCACCCAACGCTTCCGGGGCCGGGTGATCCGGGCGTTTCTCGCAGGAAGCTGGCAACAGGCGGACGCAGCGCAGCGGGAGGCGGCGCGTCTCCTCACCGGCAAAGAGGCCGACGGATCACCCCTGCGGGATCCGCGACATCCACATGTCCGATTCGGGATTCTTTTCGACCATAAGACAGGCAAGGCGGCGCGATTGCTAGTCTGGCGTGACCAGCCGTTCACGAACGACGAACACCGCGCCATTCTGAACGCGGCCGAACATGAACTTCAGCTCTCCTTCGCCAAGGTCGGCGCAAGGGATCCATGGACCCTAAGGCTTGTGCCCTTGGACAACCAAGTTTCGCCTCCGACCGGCTTCGGAGAGCAAACCTATAGCGATTGGGAGACGGTTACGCCCTACGTCCCACCACGCTACGCATACAACCGGCGAGGCCGCGTAAATGCGGGGGAATCACCCGAGGAGCAACTTCGCCTCGAATTGACTCGGCAGGGATACGGCACGACGGGTTTGGTGGTCACCGTGGACAATCAAGCCGGAGAGTGGGTGCGGGTGCATCGACCTCGGCGTAGTCGAGGTGATTCCACAAACACCAGTAGGCGGGGCTATCGTGTGAGACTCTTCTTCGATACGCCTGTTCGCGGTCCGATATCCCTTGGCCATTCATCGCACTTTGGTCTTGGTCTGTTCGTTGCCTCGGCCGCAACGTTGCACGCGTGATGAGCGGCGGCGCATACCGTACGACAAGTCCGCTGCCGACAGGACCGCCTTAAAGGCGATCCCAACCTATTGATTTGACGATCGAAACACCCGTGGTGGACAAAGCCCGCCGGGGGGCCGCAATGCGCCTCTGGCTGTTGTTTGGGAATTTGGCGGTGGACTAGGCGGCGAAGGCTCTTGGATTTCCCCTCCCGAAGGCGGCGGGCGCCCCAGGGCCGCAGCGACAGCGTGCATCAATCTTCGCCGTTCAGGATGAACGCCGCGCCCTTCTCCGCGATCATCACCGTGGGGGCGTTGGTGTTGCCGGACGTGATGCGCGGCATGATGGAGGCGTCTATGACGCGCAGGTTGCGCAGCCCGCGCACGCGCAGACGGTCGTCCACCACCGCCATGTCATCGCGGCCCATCCTGCAGGTGCCCACCGGGTGAAAAATGGTTGTGCCCAAGGCCGCCGCGGCTTCACGCAGTTCGGCATCGGTCTGCGCTTGCAGGCCCGGCTTCCACTCCCTCGGCTGAAAACGCGCCAAGGCCGGCGCGGCCATAATGCGGCGGGTGAAGCGCAGGCCCGCCACCGCCACTTGGCGATCCGCCTGCGTGGCCAGGTAGTTCGGAGCAATGGCCGGGGCGGCGTCCGGGGCAGCGCTCTTGATGCGAACATGCCCGCGGCTGGACGGACGCAGGTTGCACACCGATGGGGTGATGGCGTCAAAGGGGTGCAGGGGGGCGCCGAATTGGTCCAAGGACAGGGGCTGCACATGCCATTCGATGTTTGCCCAAGGCTGCTCCGGACCGGACTTGGCGAAGGCGCCCAACTGCGATGGCGGCATGGTCAAAGGCCCCGTACGACGCAAGGCGTACTCCAGCGCCATGCCGGCCTTGCCCACCCAAGAGCGGGCGCGGGAGTTCAGCGTACGGGTGTGATGCACCTTGTAGATGGTGCGGATCTGCAGATGGTCCTGCAGGTTCTCGCCCACGCCGGGCAGGTCATGCGCCACCGGCACGCCGTGCTGGCGCAGCAGGCCGCCCGGCCCAATGCCGGAGAGCTGCAAAATCTGCGGGGAGCCGATCGCCCCCGCCGCCAGCACCACCTCCCGCCGCGCCCTGAAAGTCAGGCGCTCCCCCCTGAGGCGCACCTGCACACCTTCGGCACGGCGCCCGCGCAGCGACAGGCCCTCCACCAACGCATCGGTCATCACAGTGAGATTTGGCCGCCGGCGCGCCGGGTCCAGAAAGGCCCGCACAGCACTCCAGCGGCGGCCACGGCGCTGATTCATCTGGAAGTAGGCGGCGCCAAAGTTATCCCCTCGGTTGAATTCGGCGATGCTGGGAATGCCGCATTCAGCCGCGGCGGCCCGCCAAGCATCCAGAATTTCCCAGCTGACGCGCCGCTCCTCCACGCGCAGCTCCCCGCCGGCGCCATGAAAGGCGTCCGCGCCGTGTTGGTAATCCTCCGAGCGCTTGAACACCGGCAGCACCTCATCCCAAGACCAGCCGCGGTTGCCCAACTGCGCCCAGTGATCGTAGTCGCTGCGTTGGCCGCGCATGTAGATCATGGCGTTTATGGAGGAGCACCCCCCCAGCACCCGGCCGCGGGCATAGCTGATGCGGCGTCCGCCGAGGCCCGGCTCCGGCTCCGTCTCATAGCACCAGTCCGTGCGCGGGTTGCCGATGGTGTACAGATAGCCCACCGGAATGTCGATCCAGAAGTAGTTATCCTTGCCGCCGGCCTCCAGGAGTAATACGCTCAACCCACGGGGGGTTGACAGGCGATTGGCCAGAACGCAGCCGGCGGTGCCTGCGCCGATAATGACGTAGTCGTAGTCCCTGTCCATGGACGGCTGTTTGTAGATAGATCGCGGGGCAAATGCAAATTGATCATCAGCGAACAAACACCCATCGCCTTTCAGGACAGGCTGCCCGAAGCGGTGGACGTGGCCATCATCGGCGGCGGCGTCATCGGCTTGGCCACCGCTTGGTACTTGACCAAGCAGGGCATCAGCGTACTGCTGTGCGAGAAGGGGCGAGTGGCGGGGGAGCAGTCCAGCCGCAACTGGGGCTGGATACGCAAGCAAGGCCGGGATGCGGACGAACTGCCCATCGCCATCGATAGCCAAGACGCCTGGGCCGGCTTGGCCGGAGAAATCGGCGAAGACGTAGGCTTCTCCCGCCAGGGCGTCGCCTACCTGGCGGAAACCGAGGAGCAGCTGGCCCGCCACGCCCAATGGCTGGAGGTGGCGAAGGCCCACCAACTGGACACGCGCTTGCTGACCGCAGCCCAAGCGGATGCGCTCATCGCCGGCCCGCCCGGCCAGTACGCAGGCGCCCTGTACACGCCCAGCGACGCCTGCGCCGAACCGGCCAAGGCGGTGCCGGCCCTAGCCCGCGCCGCAAGGCGCAAGGGTGCGCTGATTCGGGAGAACTGCGCCGTGCGCGGGCTGGATCTGGTGGCCGGCGCGCTGGCCGGCATCATCACGGAGCATGGGCTGGTGCGCACCCACATCGTCATCTGCGCCGCTGGGGCCTGGAGCAGCCTGCTGCTGCGCCATCTGGGCATCAAGCTGCCGCAGCTATGCCTGCGGGCAACGGCGGTGCGCACCGCCAAGGCGCCGGAGGTGTTCACCGGCAACGCAGCCGCTCCGGATCTAGCCTTCCGCCGCCGCCAGGACGGCGGCTACACGGTGGCTTCATCCAACCTGAACGAACACTTGGTGGGCCTCGACTCCCTGCGCCACCTGCTCCGGTTTCTGCCCGCTTTGGCCTCCAGCCGGCGCTTGGTCAAGCTGCGCTTGCGCGGCCTGTTGCGGCGCTTGGCCCCGCGGCGCTGGCGGGATGACCAGATCAGTCCCTTCGAGCGCACCAGGGTGTTGAACCCGCTGCCCCCACAGGATGTGTTGGCGGAGATTCGCGAGCGGCTGGCCAAGCGTCTGCCGGCGCTTGCTGAAATCCCCTTCGCGGAGACCTGGGCCGGCATGATCGACTTCACCCCGGACTTGGTGCCGGTCATGGATGAAGCCGCCCGCTATCCGGGGCTGTTCATCGCCACCGGCTTCAGCGGCCACGGCTTCGGCATTGGCTTGGGGGCCGGGAAGCTGATGGCGGAAATGGCGCTCGGCCGCCAGCCGGTGCATGACCTGCGCCGCTTCCGCCTCTCCCGCTTCAGCGACGGCAGCAGGATGCGGCCGGGACCAGGCCTATAGGGAACCTCTGAACAAGTCGCGTTCGCCCAGCGCCCCTACAGGCGATGCACCCGCACCGGCAGTTCCGTGTAGCCTTTGACGAAGGAGGAAAGGGTGCGCACCGGCTCGCCCACCACCTCCACGAAGTGGAAGCGCTGCATGATCTCCTCCCACAGGATGCGCAACTGCATCTCCGCCAGACGGTTGCCCATGCAGCGATGGATGCCAAAGCCGAAGGAGAGGTGATGGCGGGCATTCCTGCGATCTATGACGAATGCGTTGGGGTTGTCTATGACCTCATCGTCCCGGTTGCCGGAAACGTACCACATGGCCACTTTGTCCCCGGCCTTGATGCGCTTGCCGCCAACCTCCACATCCGCAACGGCAGTGCGGCGCATGTAGGCCAGGGGCGTCTGCCAGCGGATGATCTCGGAGGCCATGTTGGGGACCAAGCCGGGGTTTTCCCGCAGCTTGCGGTACTCTTCGGGAAAAAGATTCAGGGCCAGCACCCCGCCGGAGATGGAGTTGCGCGTGGTGTCGTTGCCGCCCACGATCAACAGAATGAGATTGCCCAGAAACTCCATGGGCGCCATGCCCTGGGTGTTCCTGCCATGGGCCAGCATGGAGATGAGATCGTGGGCCGGGGGCTGGTTGATGCGCTCGTTCCACAGTTTGGTGAAGTAGTCCAGGCACTCCATCAGGATGGCGCGGCGCTCCGCGAAGGATTCGATGACGCCGGTGCCGGGCTGCGCCGTGGCCACATCCGACCAGTAGGTCAACTTGCGCCGCTCCGCGAAGGGGAAGTCGAATAGGGTGGCCAGCATCTGCGTGGTGAGCTCGATGGATACCCGGTCCACCCAGTTGAAGGTTTCGCCCACGGGCAGGCTGTCCAAAATGCGCCCGGCGCGGGTCCGAATGGCGCCCTCCAGGGCCTTTAGGTTGCGCGGCTCCACAACGGGCTGCACCGTGGCCCGCTGCACGTCATGCTTGGGCGGGTCCATGGCGATGAACATGGGGGTTCTGAGCACTTCCTCGTCCGGGACGGATATGGGCGGCCCAAGGGTGATGCCATCAGCGGAGGAAAAGACCTGGTGGTTGCGGTCCACAGCCAGGATGTCCTTGAACTTGGTGACCGACCAAAACGGCCCGAATTTGCTCTCCGGGCAGTAATGCACCGGATCCTCCCGGCGCAGGCGCTCGAAGTAGCCCCAGTGGGCGTCCTGTTTGAAGAGTTGCGGTTCGGAAAGATCAAATTCCTCAAGAGGCGTGGCGTATGGGTCTGGAATGTTCATGGCAAGCACTTCCGCTGTTGGATCTATGGCGCCGCCCAAGTGACGACGGCTGCCAAGTTTAAACAGTTTCGGACAGCTACGAATAGGGGATTAGGGGCAAGGGCGCCGGGAACGGGGAGACTGACAGCGGGGGACGACGTTTCGGACAGCTGCGAACTGGGGCTTAGGGGCAAGGCGGTGACGGGCGAATGCGCTATACTGTCGTTGACGCCCTTGAGATCGATGCCCATCGCGATGAGAGGCCCTGAATGCGCCCCGACATTGGCGCAAAAAGCTGCGGCGCCGTTCCCAAGGTGCGCCAGCCCAAGCGGCGGACCTGTCCCAAGCGGCGGACCTGTCATTCGCCATGACCAGGAACCGGCTTTCAATGCGGCGTCGCGCCGGCCGGCCAGCCGAAACAATGGCTTGGAATTGAAACGGACGCGTTGCCCGACAACGTCTGGGTCGGAACCTCAGGTTCTTGTTTCCGCCAGTGAAAAATTCCGAATTGAGACACTGCCCACTGCCCACAAGGATGCGCATGAGCCTCTTTGACCTCAACAAGAAACACATCGTCATCACCGGGGCCTCGTCCGGGTTCGGCCGCCACTTCGCAGGCGTGCTGGCCGAGGCCGGCGCACGGGTGAGCCTGGGCGCCCGCCGGGTGGAGCGCGTCGCCGAGCGCGTGGCGGAACTCCAGGAGGCGGGCGGGCGAGCCTTCGGCGGCGCCCTGGACGTGACCTCCCAGGAAAGCATCGCCCTGTTTATGGACGGCGCCGAGGGGCTGTTCGGCCCTATCGACGTGCTGATCAACAACGCCGGGGTGCAGGCCGGCGCCAAGACCTATGAGATGATCGATGAGGCCGACTGGGACTTTGTGCTGAACACCAACCTCAAAGGCGCATGGCTGGCCAGCAAGGCCTATACGGAGCGGGTCAGGGCGCATGGGCAGGCAGGCGGCAACATCATCAACATCTCCTCCATCACGGACCGCCGCACCATCAAAGGGCAGTTCCCCTACGCCGTCTCCAAGGGGGCCTTGACCCGCATGACGCAGGTGCTGGCCCTGGAGGCGGCCAAGCACGGCATCCGCGTGAACGCACTGGCGCCCGGCTACGTGCTGACGGACGTGAGCCGTCTGCTGCTGGAAAGCGACCGTTCCGGGGAATTCGTGAAGGGCATCCCGATGCGCCGCTACGGGCAGTTTGCAGACCTCGACGGCCCGCTGCTGCTGCTGGCGTCCGACGCCTCCGCCTACATGACCGGCAGCATCGTGGTGGTGGACGGCGGGCATGTGTGCGCCTCCCTATGAACGTTGGCCGCCAAGGCGCCGGGGAGGTGCTGTGGCGGCCTGACGCGCAGGCCATCAAGCAGTCCAACATGACGCGGTTTGCGGAGCAGGCCGCAATCGCCGCTGGGCGGGGTTTTTCCAGCTATGAAGACCTGCACCGCTGGTCCATCGAGGATCCCGGCGCCTTCTGGGGGGAAGTCTGGCGCTATGCGGACATCCAAGGCAGCCGCCGGGCCCAAACCCCGGTGCTGCGCCCGCACCGCTTCCCCGGCGCACAATGGTTTCCCGGCGCCAAGCTCAACTATGCGGAAAACCTGCTACGCTTCCGGGATGGGCGGCCAGCCCTGATCAGCTACACGGAAACAGGCCTGCGCCGGCAGCTCAGCTACGCCGAGCTGCATCGCCAATCCACCGCCTTCGCGGCGCATCTGGCGGGCCTGGGCATCGAGGCGGGAGATCGGGTGGCGGGCTGGCTTCCCAATGGCATCGAAGCCGTGGTCGCCATGCTGGCCACCACCACCTTGGGGGCCGTCTGGTCCTCCTGCTCCCCGGACTTCGGCGTGGCGGGGGCGCTGGACCGCTTCGGGCAGATCGAGCCGAAGGCGCTCATCGCCTGCGACGGCTACCAATACAACGGGCGCGCAATCGACATTCGCCCCAAAGTGCGCGAGGTGCTGCAGCGCACTGGGTCGATACGGCATTTCATCGCGGTGGCCGCCGCCGGGCGCCAAGGGGACGACGAGCAGGCAAGGACAATGGCTGCGCAGCTGCGCAGAGCCGAAGGGCGCGGCGGCAACAGGAACTGGACGGCGCACCGCTTCGCCGCCCTCCTGCAGGGGACGGGCGTTCCCTTCGCACAGCTCGATTTCGACCAGCCGCTGTACATCCTGTATTCGTCCGGCACCACCGGGAAGCCCAAGTGCATCGTCCACGGGGTTGGGGGCACGCTGCTGCAGCACGCCAAGGAGCATCTGCTGCACACCGGCCTCAGCCGCAGCGACAAGCTGTTTTTCTTCACCACCTGCGGCTGGATGATGTGGAACTGGCTGGTCAGCGCCCTGGCCACCGGCTGCACGCTGCTCCTGTATGATGGCTCCCCTTTCCACCCTGGCCCGCGGGTGCTCTGGGACATGGCGGAGCGGGAGGGCGTGACGGTGTTCGGCACCAGCCCCGCCTATCTGCGCGGCTTGGCCAAGGCCGGCTTTGCGCCCAAGCAGACCCATGACCTAGGCGCCCTGCGCACCCTGCTCTCAACCGGCTCGCCGCTCTCCGATGCAGGCTTTCGCCACGCCTACGCCACCATCAAGGAAGACCTGCATCTAGCCTCCATGACCGGCGGCACGGACCTCATCTCCTGCTTCATCCTCGGCAACCCCAACCTGCCCGTTCACGCCGGGGAGCTGCAGTGCAAGGGGCTGGGCATGGCGGTGGACATCTGGGACGATCAGGGCCGCTCCGTTGCTGGGCGCAGCGGCAAGGGCGAACTGGTCTGCACCAAGCCCTTCCCCTCCGCTCCCATCGGATTCTGGCGCGACGAGGACGGCCGCAAGCTCCACAACGCCTACTTCAACAGATTTCCCGGCGTCTGGGCGCACGGGGACTTCGCCCAGGCCACCGCCAACGGCGGCTTCATCATCCACGGGCGCAGCGACGCCGTGCTCAACCCCGGCGGGGTGCGCATCGGCAGCGCGGAAATCTACCGGCAGGTGGAGACCATCGCAGAGGTGGCGGACGCCGTATGCGTCGGCCAGCAATGGAAAGGCGAAGTGCGGGTGGTGCTGTTCGTGGTGCTGCGCCCGGACGCCGCGCTGGATGCGAAGCTCAGCAAACGCATCAAGCAGGTCATCCGTCAGCGCGCCTCGCCGCGGCATGTGCCCGCCAAGATAGTCGCAGTGCCTGACATTCCCCGCACCCTCAGTGGTAAGATTGCGGAATTGGCGGTGCGGGAGGCCATTCACGGCCGCCCGGTCACCAACACGGCGGCGCTGGCCAATCCGCAAGCTCTTGAGGCCTATCGTGGGCTCGCGGAATTAAACGCCTAGGCACAGCTTGCCGGGGCAAGGCGGCTGGCCAATGGGCGTGCCGCATTCACCAAAACGAGGAACGGAGAGCACTACATGGCGGAGCGGAAACAGGCGGCGGAAGAAGTGCTGGGCGATGCGCCAAGCGCGGACGCAAAGGAGCCGGCCCTTGCCGGCATGTTGGTTCGGGACGGCTTGACGCTGTTGGCCGCACTGGCCATCTGGGGCGGCGCGGATGCCTGGGCCCAGACAAGCGGCTTGCATCTGGCCCTGTTCGCTTCCGTCGGCAACGGCATCGCCGCCGGCTGGATCATCGCCAGCCTGCTGCACGAGTGGGGCCACTACGCCGGCGCCAAGCTCAGCGGCGCGGTGGCGCCGCGCATCGCACCCTCCGGCTTCTCCTTCTTCCGCTACCGTTTCGACCTGAAGAACAACAGCCTGGAGCAGTTCACCTATATGAGCATCGGCGGCAACCTGGCCCACTGGGGCCTGTTCCTGGCGCTGCTGGTCCTGTTGCCACTGGAGACAGCCGGCCAAGCAGCCATCACCGGCGCCGCCTTCGCCTTCGCCCTATTCGCCAGCATCATCGAATGGCCCATCATCGCCCGCACCCAGCGCGGCGAAGTGCAGCCCGCCGAGGCGTTCGCCCACATCGACGAAGCCTTCATCCACCGCCACTATCTCATCGGCGGCATCGGCGGCCTGTTGTTCTTCGCCGTGGCCTGAAAGCGCCGGGACCGCGCCATCCAGGGGTTTCCAGCGCACCCCGCCATGCAGGCGCAAGTCGGCTTGGCCGTCGCCTTCCTCGCGCTCGTACTCAACTGCTTGTGCGCCCCGCCCGCCATGCGGACGCACGGCCGGAGCGCACTAGGCGCCTCCCCGCCCTGAAGCATCCAGCCTCCGCAAACATCCCGGCGGCGGCGCTCACCCGCGGCGCAAGCCGGCTTGCGCCGCTCCAGCGCCAGCTTGCTCAAGATCGGGAACTGGCGGAGAACAACCAATGGCTCAACCCGCGTACTCCACCAAGCCCTTTGATGCGTCGCCGGGTGTCTCGCCATTCAGCGCGTTAACCGCCCGTCCAAGACGGGCGACATCCACACCGGAGTGGACCTGTCCGAGATGTTTTGCCATTCAACGCGTTGGCCGCCAGTCTTGCGGTTGCCGTCGACGCCCACCGCGTTGGCTGCGCCCTCTCGGGCAACCACCGATGCTGACATCGACCGGTTATAGCTGATGCCCGATCTGCAGGCGGTGGCCGCGGCTGCGTTGCTGTTGTTTCTGGGCGCCGCCTCACCCGGGCCCAGTTTGCTGGTGGTGGTGCGCCACGCGGTGGGCGGCGGACGGCGGGCCGGCGCAGCTTGCGCGGCGGGGCATGGCCTGGGGTTCGGGCTCTACGCACTGCTGGCGGTGCTGGGGCTTGGCGCTTTGATCGAGGCTTGGCCGGCCTTTTTCAGCGGGATGCAGCTGGCGGGCGCGGCCTTGCTGGCTTACCTAGCCTGGACCCTGGTTTGCGGACCAGCCAAGCCCACTGCCGAGCCCCGCGCAAGCCGCCATCGCCGCGCCTTCGCCGAGGGCTTTCTGGTGGCCTTCCTGAACCCCAAGATCGCATTATTCTTCGTCGCCGTGCTGTCCACCGTACTGCACGAAGGGATGGGATTGGCGACCCAGTTCGGCATCGCCGCGGTGGGCTATCTCATCGACACCCTTTGGTATCTGACGGTCGCGCTGGCGCTGTCCACCGGCCCGGCCATCGCCGTTCTGCACCGCCTCGGCCGCCCCATCGACTGGACCATGGCCGCCTTGCTGATGGGCATGGCCTTGCTGACGCTGTGGCGCGTGCTTGCGTGATCTCCATCCCGTGCGTCACTAGGGCTCCTCCGGGCTTCTGGGATCTGTTCAGAGGTCCCCCAGCGCTCTATCCGGATTGGCCCTGCAGCCGCTTGTCCATCTGGTTGAGCACCTCGCCAACACCCTGATCGGTGCGCTTCAGCGCCTGAAAGATCGCCACTAGGTTGGCGTCCCGACGCCTCTCCAAGTCCCGGACGGAAGCGCCGGCGGCCTGCGCATCGGACTGGGCGGCTATCTTGTCGATCAGCGCATCCGTGAGTTCCGGCACATCCACGAGCTTGCTCCAAGGCCACTTCAGGGCGGGGCCGAACTGGGCCAGGAAGTGCCTCATGCCAGCGTCGCCGCCGGCGATGCGGTAGCTTTCAAACAGCCCCATCTGCGCCCAACGGGGGCCAAAGCCGTAGCGGATGACGGCATCGATCTCTCCCGTTGTGGCCACGCCGTCATGCACCAGCCACAGGGCCTCGCGCCAAACGGCCTCCAGCAGACGGTCGGCAATGTGGGCGTCTATCTCGCGGCGGATGAGCACCGGCTTCATGCCGATGGAGGCGAGCACCGCCATGGCCCGCTCCCTGACCGCCGCCTGGGTGTGCGGAGAAGGCGACACCTCCACCAGCGGCAGCAAGTAGACGGGATTGAATGGATGACAGACCATCAGGTTGGCCGCGTAAGCGGCTGTCTGCGCATCAGCGCGGTCCGGCGCAGCGCCGGCGTCCGAAGCCGCGGCGAAGCCCGACGCCAGCAGCGAAGGCTTGAAACCGGAAGTGGAGGAGGCAATGGGCACGGCGGCGCCAAGCCCCGGCGGGATGGCGGCGTATAGGCGCTGTTTCATCGCCAAGTTCTCCGGGACGCTTTCCTGTACCCAGTCCGCACCCTGCACAGCCTCATCCAGGGTATCCGCGACCGCCAACCGGCCCTCCTTGGGCAAGGCCGCATCGTAGAGGCGCGGCAGGCTGCGGCGGGCCGCCGCAATCACGGACGCGAGCCGTTCGCGAGCGCCTTCCGCCGGGTCAAACACCCCCAGATCCCAACCGTGCAGCAGGAACCGCGCCGCCCAGCCAGCCCCGATGACGCCGGCGCCGACGATGGCCGCCTTCACGCCAACCGCCGCCTGAACGAACCCAAGCAGCCGCCGCCAAGCGTTGCGGCGTTACAGCCCGCCATGTATGCGGACGGCGTCATTCCGGCACCCATGATGCGGCCCGCCTTCCAGTTGGCCCGCCATGCATGCGGCCGGAGTCACCCCGGTCCCTGCCAATTCGCCGTTGACGGAGCCGCTGGCCAAAATGTGGACAGGCTGGCGGAGGCCGCCGTCGCGTCCGTCTGACCATTCCCCGTTTGCCGGAGCCGCTGGCCGAAACCCAACGCCCGCCGTCGGCCCGCAGGCAACCGCCAAGCACCCGTCGGGCGCCGCCCAGCCAAGCGGCTTGCCGCAAATGCGGGCCGGCGGCATCCTGGACCTAAGCACTAGGGAACCTCTGAACAAGTCCCGGAAGCCCAGAGGAGCCTAAAGGGCG
>CAYGBY010000117.1:0-11893 GCA_964348115.1 uncultured Pseudomonadales bacterium | reverse complement strand
GGGACGTGCTGTCTTTCAGCGGTCCCCTTGCGTGTTTCTCCACCGCTTCCGCCAGTCCCTTGAATGCATCGTCGACACTGCGAGTGACTTCAGCACGCGCCTTTTTGATGCTGATCTCATATCTCACTTTGATCTTCGTGACTTTTTCGGTACCCAATTTCTTCGTACCAAACGTGCGGCAGGCCTTCCCCCACAAACTCTTCTTGTGGCGTTTGACCCGCTTCCTATATACCTTCTCGTCGACAAGCTCGTCGAGAATGTCGCGTGATCTCAAATCCACTCTGAGACCACTGCCACTAGGAGCCCTGAGCCGTAGTTTGAATCCAGCGTCCTTTGCGCGTGACGCAATTTTGTTCAACCTTTCCTGCAGAGAGTCCTTTGTTTCTCCCATCCTATCATTGAACTCTTTCAGTTCGTCTTCTATCGACTTCTGGATGACGCACTCCGCACCCTCCATTACCTTCCGGACTTCATGATCCATCTTGTTCACGAGGTCCTTGGCTCTTTTGCGATCAGAAAACGTGATTCGGTCTTCGTCCGGATCGAAGTGCCGGGAGGAAACATGGGTCTCCCAATCCCCAAGAAGTCTCCCCAACATACCACTGCGCTGCCGGCGCTTGGCCTCTTTTTCCGCTTCATCCTTCGCCTTCGCCTGCCGCTCGAGTGCGCGGCCCTCATCAAAATACCGATTCAACGCATTCCTGGCCTCGCTGCGGACACGCCCGGCCCGTTCCGACAAGGTTTTCTTTGTGGTCTCCAGCATGGCCTCGAGATTCGAATTGGCGTCGCCTTCGGCAACGGCCAGCTCGTCCATATCGCCCTTCAAATCACGGATCTGTTGTTCCACGACCTTGATGTCTTTGTCCAGCCCACCGATCCGCATGGCGGTGAAGTTGCGCACCTTGTCTGCGTAATCAACCAGCTTCGACGCGGCGGAATCCAGCGCCAAGATGGCCGCTTGGGAATGCGCCGCCTTTATGACTTGATCAAGCGGCGCGCCAAAGAAGGAGTCATTCCAAAGCTCGCGTGCGCTGTCCTCCACCTCCCCGGCGTCCCGAACCTTGCTTTCCCACCGTCTGCCGAAGGCCTCCTCGCCAAAGTCCTCAACCCAGGGCGCGTCGCCCGGATCCGGCAGCCCGCCATTGAGGTCAAGCTCACGGAGGGCGCGGTTGGCGAGAAACGCCTGCTGTGCCGACACCGGAAAGATCATGTCGGCGGGCATCACGCTTCCCTGGTCCCTGTCTTGGAAGAGGTCGCTGGCGACAAGCCTCTTGACCTCTTCCGCGTTGTAGCTGTTACGGTCCCTCGCATCGAACTTGTTGACCATCGCGTAAAGTCTGCGCGTCATCATGCTCGCCAGCGCCTTCAGTTCGTCTCGCACTTCGGCGTCCGCCTCGGACTTGAGCTGCGTATAGTCGAGCACCGCTATGACGGCGGACGCCTTGCGGAGCTGGTCCTTCATCATCTTCTTCAAATGAGGCTGCTTCGACTCGTTCGGACCCGGCGTGTCAAGCAACACGAGGCGCCCGGACGATCCGTCCGATCCTTTCAAATGGAAAAACTCCACCTCGATGACCGGCAGTTCGTGAACCTCATCGTAATCTCCGAACGGGAACTCTTCACCCAGCTCGGCGCATATGCGAACCAGATCGTTCACCATCTTGAGGCACGTGTATATGTTGGAGGCCCCCTCGTAGCGTTGTTGAATGGCCGTCCCGGAGGACAGTTCGGCAATCACATCGCGAAAATGATGCTTCTCTCCGAGGTCGTAGAAGCCGGGGTTTGCGCGAAGCTTCGCGGCCAGCTTGCGGAGAGGTTCAATGTTGTCCAGGACAAGCACGGGCTGCGCTTTGCCTGGCGTGTGGCGGATCAGGGTCGGCAAGGCCGTCATCGGGACGTTCCTGGACGGCAGCACTTCGGTTCCGACAATCGCATTGATGGTTGTGGACTTGCCGGCCTTCATGGTGCCGACGACGGCGAGCACCAGCTCCAGATTCTCGGCCTTAGACAACTCCCCCCGCAGCACCTCCAAGTCCTTCGGCATATCCTCCCGGGTGAAGGTCTGTTCAAGCTGAGACTGCCGTCCGGTGACTACCTGCGGGTCTTTGCCCATGTCCTCCAGGAGATCGATTTGAAAGCTGAGGAGACGCCTAGTCTCTTCAACCATAAGGCCTATGTTTTCTTCGTGCATTGCGACATCCCTCCGCCCAGTCAACGTCATCGCAGCGGCAGTCTACAGCAACACGCACGATTTCCAAATGGCATCGGGAAAAAGTGTACGACGGTCCGCTAGGGAACCTCTGAACAAGTCCCGGAAGCCCAGAGGAGCCTATAGCCCCTCCCGAAGGGCACCCCGCGGCGGGCGGACTGTGGAATCCCCGCCGCGCTGCGGGTCGCCTTACCATGGCCGCAACGCCATCTTTCCCGGCAAACAGCGGGGCGCTGGACGAACGCGACTTGTTCAGAGGTTCCCTAGTGTGCTGTCCCGCAAGTAAGCGTGATTATTCGTGGCCCTTTCGGCCCCCGGCCGCGTTGCCCCTCCTTGTGTGGGGCCTGCCGCACGGCGTCGTCGCGCCTTGCCGGGAGCCAAAACGGTCTGGCGACTATAACCCACTTACTTGCGGGACAGCACACTAGACCATATCAGGGTAGGGATTGGGCAGATCGAGGCTTATCGGCTGGCCAAACCCGGCCAGCCGCATCTCCGTTTCGCTTAGGGAAATATCCTCCCAGCCCAGCACCCCCTGCCCGAACCGGTAGATGGGCGCCAAGGTGCCTTGCCGCATGGCGGCGTCGTAGGCCATGCGCGCCGCGACCACCGGCTCTTTGCGCTTCTGATAGGCGGCGAAGGAGGCCTTCCCCCAGCGCTTGGCCAGCATGGCGTTGGTGAAGCCCGGCGAAAGGAACAAGCCAGATGCGTTGTTGCCGCCAAAGCCCTTGGAGTTGATGATGGCGCCGGGCATGGCGCCGGGGTCCACCTCCACATGCTGCATGGGCAGGCGCAGATGGCTGCAGTGCACATCGTCCGCGATCTGGTCGATGGTGGTGATGCCCGGCACCCAGCCATGCCGCCAAACGCCCAGCACGGAGGCCAGCTGATCGCCCCCCGCCGGCGCCATGGTGTGCCCCACATAGGCCTTGACGGCGCTGACCAGCCAGCGCTCCATGCCGTGGGCCCTGGCCATCTCGTTGAGAATGTGGGACTCCGTGACCCGGTTTTGCGGCGTGCCCGTGCCATGGGCCTGCACGTGCGTACCCCGCTTCAGGCCCTGCTCGCCCAGAATGCTGCGCGTCACCGCCAGGGCTTTGGCCATGGTCAGGTAGTTGCCCACCCCGGGGCCGGGAATGGACTTTTTGTAGCCGTCGGCATTGACAAAAACATCCCCCACCGAACCCAGCACCTCCGCGCCAACCTCCATGGCCAGCGCATCATCCATCAACAACGCATAGACGGCGCCTTCCGCCGCGGTGAAGCCGCAGTTGGCGGCAAACGGCCGGCAGGCGCGGCGATGGTCGGGGCCAGCGCCGCCATCAAGCGCCATCAAGGCTTCGTCCTCCGCCAAGGCGCCCATGACGCGGTAGGCTTCGATCACGTCGGGCACCACCGGCGCTTCGGCGTTGCCCACCAGCACCACGCGCTTGGCGCCGGAGCGGATGTCATCCATGCCCTGCTTTACGTTGTACAGAAAGGTGGCGCAGGCGCCGATGATGCCGGCCGTGCCGCCCACGGTGCCCAACACATAGGCGTTGATGAAATCCCCAGTCATCTCCGGCAGGCCCAAGGTGCTGTTCTTGGCGGTGGGCCGCTTGCCCAGCAAAGGGTTGCGGAACATGCCGCCATAGCCTTCCTGGTCAAGCTGGCAGATGGCGCTGCCGGAGTAAACGGCGAACTGATCCGGCGCCACCTTGGCTTTCAAGGTCTGCAAGGAAAGGCCGGAAGAGCGCAGCGCATCGGATGCGCCAAAAATGGCCAGCTGCAAGCCGCGCGGATGGCTGCGCGAAGCGTAGATGGCCCCCGGATCAAAGCCGGTGGGCAGTTGCCCGGCGCTGGTGACCTTGGCGGCGCGCCAGTCCGGCAGCAGCACCTTGCACTTGTCCGCCACCACCACAGTGCATTCCCTTTCGTTCAAGGGCTGCACCTGCCAGCCTTCCGGCAGCCGCTCCGGCAGCTGGCGCTTGCTGATGCGAAAGCGCAGCGGGGCATCCCCCGCCCGCAGGCTTACCTCCCGATTGCAGCGCACGGCATCCGCATCAAACAGCTCGATGCGCCGGATGAGCGTGTGCGCATCCATGTAGCGCCGCGCCTCAGCGTCCGCAGCATCGCCCTTCAGATTCATCAACGCGGCGAGGCTTTCATAGGTCAGCGCGCGCTCCGCCTCCGGCAGCGCATCGATGACCAGCCGCCGATAGGCATGGTCAAAGGAAACCCGCCCGGCCGGGTTGACACCCCCAAAACCAACAATGACCGGCAACCGCCTCACGCGCACTCCACATCTCCTAGCGCAGGGCGATTGTAGGGCAGTTGCGCGGCAGGCGCGAACAAAAGCCCTGTGCAATGACACCTGAGCCTGAAGAGGGCAGGTAAGTCCAACGAGAGGTGAGCCGCCACTAGACGGGACTGCTCCTCGCCAAGCTCGGCCCTGAAGAGGGCGCGTAGGTCCAACGAGAGGTGCGCCTGTAGGCCGGTGTTTGGGATCATCGGAGGATGATCATGAAAACCCCTGCCCAAAATGCCACAATGCCGGGCATGGCGACCTGAACCAGGTGTCCCAAGGGTAGGCGATGCCGCCCACCAAGGGCGCACCGATGTTGCCAGTGGTGGTGTCGCCTTGAGGAGTCGCGGAACGCATGGATGGATTGGGCGGGCGAGTCGCACGAAAACGGGCCGATCCAAAGGGTCGCCTTGCAAAGGGGCCCTCCCGAAAGGGCATACGCCCACCTGCAAGAGGAGAAGCTTATGGCCATATGGCGATGGGTGCTGTTCTTCGTCCTGCTGCTGCTCATCCTGATCCCCCTCATCAGCTTCACGCAGAGGAATCCCGAATGGGAGATTCCGATGATGTTGGGGCTGATGGCCTTCTCCTGGGTCTTCTGGCGGATCCGGGACAGGAAGGGGAAGTGAGCGGGAGGCTCATCGCCAGCTGTTCGTGTTGGCGACAAGAGCTATTTCAAGATCGAGACAGGCAAACTGGAGAGTTGCCGGCTTCACGGGCCACGGCTTGTGGCGGCTCAGGCAGGCCGCGATCGACGAACGGAGCGAAGCGAACGCGGTCGGTTTTGATGAAGTGACTAGGGAACCTTTGAACAAGTCGCGCTCGCCCAGCGCCCCGCTGTTTGCGGCGGGAGACGGCGTTGCGGCCATGGCAAGGCGACCCCCAGCGCGGCGGGGGTTGCGCAGTCCGCACGCCGCGGGGTGCCCTTCGGGAGGGCCTATAGGCTCCTTCGGGCTTCCGGGACTTGTTCAGGGGTTCCCTAGGCGAATGGCGAGCGAGCGGTGACCGTCCCGACAATTTTTGAAACTTGCCAGCCGCGCGCGGATGTTCTCGAGGGCGCGATCAGTGAAGCTGATTTCGCGGCGGACTTGGCCCAAGTCATCCTTGGCCAGGGAAATGCCGAGTATCTCGATCCGGCTGGTTTCTTCGCCAACAGCTATCCGACCAGAGGCCTTCGGAACCTGCTGGCCAACGTATGCCGCCGGCTGACCGGCGCGGGCGGCGAGGTCGCCTCCATTTTCCGGCTGGACACGTCCTATGGCGGCGGCAAGTCCCACGGGCTGATCGCGTTGTGCCACGTCGCACGCGGCGCAAAGGACGTGCCGGGCATCGCGGAGTTCGTCGATCCGGCCCTTCTGCCGCACAGCCCCATTCGCATTGCGGCCTTCGACGGCGAGAACGCCGATCCGGCCAATGGCCGGCGGATGGCGGACGGTATTCTCGCCTACACCCCCTGGGGCGAGATCGCCTGCGCGCTGGCCGGCAGGGACGGCTACGAGCGGGTGCGCAGGAGCGATGAGCGCCGCATCGCACCGGGCGCCGAGACCTTGCGGGAGCTGTTCGGCGGCGAGCCGACCCTGATCCTGCTCGATGAGCTTTCGGTCTATCTGCGCAAGGTGCGCAACCTCGGCAACGCCCGCGACCAATTGACGGCATTCCTGACCTCGCTGTTCAAGGCCGTGGAGAGTGCATCCAACGCGGTGCTCGTCTACACCCTGGCGATCGGCAAGGACGGGCGGGCGAGCGATGCCTATACGGAGGAAAACCAGTTCATCGCCGATCAAATGGCGGAAGCGGAGAGCGTATCCGCACGTCAGGCGACGCTGTTGAATCCCACCGAGGAGGACGAGACGGTCCGGGTGCTTCGCCGCCGCCTGTTCGAATCCATCGACGAAGCGGCGATTCCGGCGGTTGCCGATGCCTATCGGGCGCTGTGGACAGCGAACGACGGGGCCCTTGCCGACGATGCCGTCCGGCCCGAGACCCTCGAAACCTTCCGGTCGAACTACCCGCTGCACCCGGAAGTTCTGGAAACCCTGACCGGCAAGACCGCAACGCTAGGCAACTTCCAGCGGGTGCGCGGCATGCTGCGGCTGTTGGCGCGCACGATCTCGCATCTCTGGACGGAGAAGCCTAAGGACGCAACCGCAATCCACCTGCACCACATCGACCCCGGCCATGAGCCGGTCCGCCAAGAGATCGTCACGCGCCTAGGACAGTCCGCCTACCTGCCGGCCATCGCCAACGACGTCGCCGCCGGGTCGGTTGAGAAGAAGGCGCTGGCGCGGGAGATCGATGCGGCTCACCATGGCGGTCTGCCGCCCTATGCGGCCTATGTCGCCCGCACGGTGTTCATGCACACGCTCGCCTTCAACGAACCGCTGAAGGGAATTTCGCCGGACCGGCTGCGCTATTCGCTCCTGTCGCCCGCCATGGACATCAGCTTCATCGAGGCGGCGCGCGGGAAGTTCATCGCCGAGTCCGCCTATCTCGACGATCGCCCCGGCGCGCCGATGCGCTTTCTGGCGGAAGCGAACCTGCGCCAGATAATCCGCCGCGAGGAGGACCACGTCGATGCTGGGGAAGCACGCGCCGAGCTCAACGACCGCATCCGCGAGATATTCGGCGGCCAGACATTCGCGGCGACGCCGTTCCCCGGGGGGCCGTTCGACGTTCCCGACGAGGTCGCGGATGGCCGCCCGAAGCTTGTCGTTCTGGCCTATGACGGCGTGACCGTCGGCGGTTCGGTAGACACCATCCCTGAACTGATCGAGCGCATATATACCCGGAAGGGATCTGAGGGCTCCGCCTTGCGGGCGCTGCGCAACAACTTGGCGTTCGTGGTGGCGGACGACGCCCGCAAGGAGGAGATGCGCCGCAAGGCCCGTCACCGCCTGGCGCTGCGGGAACTGAAGAAGCCGGAACGCCTGCTCGATCTCGCGGAGCACCAGCAGGCCCAGGTGCGCGAAATGGAGGCGCGGTCGGAGCAGGAGCTCGCGATCGCCATCCAGCAGTGCTACCGGCATGTGTTCTACCCTTCCCGCAACCGCGTCGGCGCGAGCGAGGTCGATCTCGCTCACTCGGCGGTCGACATCCATTCCACCTCCGACCGGCCCGGCGCGGGCCAGCAGCACATCGTGCGGGCGCTGCGCGAGCTCGGGGAACTACGCCTTGCGGAGGACGAGCCAGACTCTCCCGCCTATGTGCGCGACCGAACGCCGCTGAAGAAAGGGCAGATCACCACCCTGGCGCTGCGTGACGAGTTCCGGCGGAACCCGGCGCTGCCGATTCTGGTGGGCGACGACATTTTCATCCGCGGCCTAAGGCGCGGCATCGAGCAGGGCGAGTACGTCTACCGACGCGGAGATTTGCTGTTCGGGCCGGGCGACCCGTCCGCCGGCATCGAGATCGACGAACAGGCCGTGGTTTTCACCATGGCCTACGCGAAGAATACTGGCATCTGGCCAAGGAAGAGGCCCGACGGACCCGCGCATCCACCACCGGGAGGCGGGACGCTGGGCCGGCCCGATGCAGTAAAACAGGACCGCGAACCATACCTTGGCGGAAAGCACGATGGTGGCGGTCCTGTGGAGGAAGGGTCCGGGTCGTTTTCCGCTGAAGGGGTTCTCAAGGAAGCCCTGACCCTCTTGTGGGAGCAGGCCCGGGCAAAGGAAGTGGCGGCCATCGGCGTTCTGACCATTCGGATGTTCGAGGCGGGCGACGCCTTCCGGCTGCTCGGCGCCGTGGGCGCCGTAGCGGGCGCGGACAAGAGGGTCACGATCGTCGGCGGTTATGAAACCCGCGAGGGTGGATCGTTGGAGATGGAGTTCAGCGGCCCGGTGGCGGATGCCCAGCCGCTGCGGGAGTTCCTGGAGCCGCAACTTCGGGATGCGAGTTCCAAGAACATCGAAGCGGGATTTCAGTTGACCTTCGCCGAGGGGCTGCCGATGACGGGCGACACGGCGGAGAAGCTGACTGAGCGCCTTAGCCGGTTCGCCAGTGGGGCCGCCCACGTGTCGGCAACGGCGGAGGTTAAGACCTGAAATGGCGCGTCTGGAGAGGATAGCCCAGGTAGCGACGCCCGAGTCCGCGCCCCGCTACGAACTGCGCGTGCGCCGTCACGGGCCGGCTGCGGCCGAATACGAAATCTGGCAGATGCCGGCGGCCGCCACGCCGCAGGTCAGGTCGGCGCTGCGCGTCGCCGGGCTTCGGGGCCGCAACCTAGAACTGGTCGAGCACCGGGTGCTGAAGCGGCTTTCGCGGTCCGGCGTCAAACTAGGCGGCCGGGCCGACGCGAAGAAGCGCGGCTACGCGCTAACGGAGGACTTGGCGCTGATGCTGGGGCTGCTGTTCCGCACCCTTGCTCCGATGCGTAGCCGCGACAACATGCGGGCGGTGGCCGAGGGAATCGAGGCCATGGGGCGCGAGGAAGCCGCCTATTGGCTGGGCATGGCGATGCACCGACGGAACCCGCGCCGCGTGTTGACGGGGCTGCGTGTCATGCTGACGGCGCCGAAGAGGTAGCGGAGACGACGTGCAGGAAGTAAGGAACGACAACCCGGGAAATGCAGCGACTACGGCGATGTCTGGCCGGACTGCAGAAACCGAAGAAGAAATCGAGGGCTTGGATCCAGAGACACCATCCTGGGGCGATTATCCTCTCGATGACCTGCTGATCCGGCAAGAGAGTCGGACGATCTATGACGTCATCCGCCGGATCGAGCAATCGAACTACCTCATGGACCCGGATTTCCAGCGCGACTTCATCTGGCCAGAAGACAAGCAAAGCAAGCTCATCGAGTCGGTCATCATGCGGATACCCCTGCCCGTCTTTTATGTGGCGGAGGATGACGAAGGCCGCATGGTGGTGGTGGATGGTTTGCAGCGCCTCTCTACTTTCCGGCGCTTCATAACGGATGAACTGAAGCTGAAACTTCCCGACAGGGGAGAGATCGACGGCCAAAGGTTCTCCGACCTTCCCCCCAAGATCCAGAACCGCGTCGAGGACTGCAATCTCATATTTTATATTATCGACTCGAAGGTGCCGGAACGTGCCCGTCTGGACATCTTCGAACGGGTAAACGGGGGTGTCCCGTTGACCCGCCAACAGATGCGCAACTCCTTGTTCATGGGAAAGGGCACGCGGTTTCTCAAGCGCGAAGCGCAAACTCCCATCTTCCTGCAAGCCACTGGCGGTAGCGTGAAACCTGAGACCATGAGAGATCGGGAAATCGTCAATCGATTTTGCGCGTTTCAACTCCTGAGCCTGGACGAGTATCGTGGAGACATGGACCAGTTCCTTGCGAACTGCCTGCGCCGAATGAACAGAATGAATGATGAACAGTTGACGAGTCTATCCGCAGAGTTCCGCCGGGGTCTTGCCAACAACCTGCTGTTATTCGATCGCTTCGCTTTCCGGAAGCACGTACCGGGCCAGAACAGACGGCAGAAGTTGAACGCTTCCTTCTGGGATGTAATGAGCACAGGGCTCTCTCGCTATGAAGAGCACCGCGTCAGTGCGTTGGCGGACGCTGTTCGCGAGGCAATTTATGAACTCTTGGAGGATGAGGAATTCAATACCGCAATCACGTACGGACCGAACGACGCCAGGAAGGTGAAGACACGGTTCACGATGGCCCGGAAAGTACTTCAGGAGACCCTGGGTGATCACACGAATTGACCTGCGACACTTCAAGTGTTTTGAGACGCTGAAACTTCCAGTGCAGCCGTTGACCCTGTTGTCCGGCAGCAACGCCTCGGGCAAATCTTCGGTGATGCAGGCGCTGGTCCTGCTGCATCAGACCATGCGCGAACAAGAGTGGTCTTCGCGCCTGATGCTCAATGGAGCGACGCTTCGCCTCGGCACCGTGGCGGACGTAATCGACCAAGTATATGGCCGTGACGCTTGCGGGATCACCTTGTTCGACGCCGACGTCGCAAGGTTCGATTGGGAATTCGCCGGCAAACGCCATGAGATGTCTATGCAGGTGCAAAGGGCGCGCGGAGAGACGGCGATGGCTGACGGTTCGGATTGGGACGGCTCCGAACCACTTCACTACCTGCTGCCGGCCAGAGCGGGCGGGTATCCGCTGACGGACCGTCTACGCGGCCTGACCTATCTGACAGCCGAAAGGCTGGGGCCACGCGAGCAGTACCTGTTCGATGATCCTCAGCTCACACCGGTAATCGGCCCCCGCGGGGAGTACGCCGTCAGCGTCCTTCACTCCGGTCGACATATCCACGTAATGGACAAATTGGTCATCAAAGACGTTCCACCTACGCGGTTCCGTCAGGTGGAGGCACGGATGAAGCACTTCTTCCCTGGCTGCGTCCTGGAGATAGATCAGGTCCGGCGCGCCAATGCCCTGACGCTGGGAATTCGCATTTCAAGCGGAACGGACTTCCTTCGCCCTGTACATACGGGCTTCGGACTTACGCAGGTTCTTCCGATCATCGTGGCGGCGTTGTCGGCGAACGGAGGCGACCTATTGCTGGTCGAAAACCCGGAAGTTCACCTGCATCCTGCCGCGCAGGGTGCGATGGGGAAATTCCTGGCACTGGTTGCTTCGGCCGGCGTCCAGGTCATAATCGAGACGCACAGCGACCATGTGCTGAACGGCATTCGACGTGCGGTAAAGGCGGGTGTGCTGTCCCACGAGAATGTAGCGCTTCACTTCTTCAGGCCGCGGTCGGAAACGGATGCCATTGAACCGCAGGTGGAGAGCCCGGCAATTGACGCCGACGGGAGCATCGACAGTTGGCCGGGCGGTTTCTTCGATCAGTTCGATCAAGACATGAACTATCTGGCCGGCTGGGTTTGACGTGGATCTCTTGGCCAACGACCTATCGGTGCATGAACAGTTCCACGACTTGGACGAATTTCGGGATGCACTGTCGCGACTCATGGCCTTGCGTGGCGCAGCCAGACGCTTCGGCCGGGAGGTCCATTGCCACAGGACGTTTGTCAACACTACGCCCATGCCGAAAACACCATTGCGAAGGGCGATCGGGAAACTCGGCGTAGAGAGCCAACGCCGGGCGGTCATGTCATGGTTGGACCGATCCGGTCCATTTTGGGACGATGTGCGACGGCACGGCGGAGATGACTGGCTGCAATGCGGCGAGGATATCGTCACGGATACCGCTGTAGGAGAGGCTGCGTTCAGAAATTTGCATGGCATGGACTGCGGGCTGGTCAGCCTAGCTCCGTCGCAGTGGTGTTGCTCCCCGGTCGAGGTGACCTGGGTGCGAGAGGCCAACGGCGCCGGCAATCGCATTACGGAGGTTGGGAATTGGTGGTGCACGGAAACGCTCCAGGCGGCGCTGCGGGATCAAGCGCCGCCCATCGGATCGTGGAGCGATCTGCGCGAGGCGTCGAAAAAGCGGTTCACAAGTCTGAC
>CAYGBY010000116.1:1904-11909 GCA_964348115.1 uncultured Pseudomonadales bacterium | reverse complement strand
GTGCGACCGATCAGCCCTTTGGGCCGGAGCTTTCGCGACTAGCGGTGGCCGGGCCACTGCTGCTCACCCGCACCAACCAAGTGCTGGTGCCGAAGCCCGCCGACGCCCTGTACTTTGGTCACGGCGACTCGGCGCGTTGCCTGCGGAGCGAGCCGTGCGCATTCGTTCAGGGCTGCGGCGCCGATTTGCCGGATCGCCTGCTGCCCGTGCAGTTGACGGAGGGGATTGACGGCAAACCCGGCGAAGGGCCGGCTTGGTGGTCGTGGCGCGACCTGTTGGCATTCCGCAGCGGAAACCCAGTGCCGCACGGTCAGCTATGCGAGAACGGTTGGACACCGCCGCCGGGCGATCGCCGTACTCACGTGACCATCGATTCGAGAACCGGCGCCGCGGATGCTGGACATCTGTTCCAGACCGAGGGCCTCGATTTCGATGCACCGAATGGTGGCTTGCGGTTGTTGGTGCGCTGTGCGGAGCCGCTCGATGAGATGCTCGTGCACCTCGGCGGCAAGCGTCGCTTGGCCGCCCTGCAACCGGAGCCGGAAAAGATCTGGCCGACACCGCCCGCAGATTGGCTGGACAAGATCGTCCGTGCGGGCGGCCTTTCTCTGACGCTGCTGACACCGGGGATTTTCTCCGCCGGGTATCGGCCGGGATGGCTTGATGCGAATCTGAGCGGCAACCCACCCATTGCGCCGCAGCTACGCCTACAACTGTGCGCGGCGGCCGTGGAACGCTGGCAGCCGCATTCCGGATGGGATCTTCACCGACGCCGGCCCCGGCCAAGCCGCAAGCTTGCCGGCGCCGGCACGACCTATTGGTTCCGTATTCTTGGCAATGTCGATGCGGGCGGGCTTGACGCCCTGTGGCTGACCAACGTAAGCGATCTCGAACAAGACCGATGCGATGGGTTTGGACTGGCGTTTCCGGCCCCATGGACACCGCCGCGTTAACCATGGCGTAGACCGTTTCCAGAAGGACAAAACTCATGCGACCGAGACTCTTTCATCTTCATGCCCTTTCCGCGTTGCACTGTGGAACCGGTCAGTCCGCGGGCGTAGTGGACCTTCCCATCGCCCGTGCTCGGGCAACACAGCTTCCCATCGTTCCGGGCTCTTCGCTGCGCGGCGTGCTGCGCCAGCATGTTGCCGACAGTGACGTGACCGACAGCGACCGGGACGCTCGGACGTTGTTCGGTCCCGAATCGATCAGGGGCGACCGGGACTCCTTTGCTGGTGCTCTGGCGATCGGCGACGCCCACCTGCTGGCATTGCCGGTGCGCTGCCTGGCTGGGATCGTCAGCTACGTCACCGCACCGTTCATCCTGCGCCGCTATGCGCGTGATCTGGCCCGCGCAGGCATCCCTGCACCGGAGCAGCCCGGGGAGCCTGGGGCAGGTGAAGCATGGGTGACGCCTGAATCCGTCAACCGTGTCCAGGAAAAGCTTGTCCTTGAAGACCTTGACCTCGCAGCGCGGGAAAACGATACGGCGAGAGAGTGGGCCAAGCAGATCGCACGGACCGCGCATCCTGACGACACCGAATCGCAAGGCGACTTCATCAGCCGCTTTGCGTTGCTGCCCTGTTCCATCATGAGCTTTCTTGCCGAAACGGCCACTGAGGTCCGCCCCCGCATCGCTATCGACGCGGACACCGGCACGGTCCGCGCCGGTGCGCTCTGGTACGAGGAGAATCTGCCTGCCGAGACCATGCTGTGGGGAATCTTCGCGCTGTCGGCATCCAACAACAGCAACGATCCGCGCTCCGAAGCAGAGCTTGCTGAGGCAATACCGAGCAACGACACACTGCTGCAGCTTGGCGGCAAAGCGGGCGTCGGGCGCGGCTTGGTTCGCTTTCTCACCGAGCGCGCCGGGGAGACGCAGGCATGATCGAAATCCGTACCCACGCTGTCGCCCGTGCGGCCTACGAGCGTGTGCATGCGCGTCGCAACTACCCGGAGAAGAAAAAGTACGGTGCCTTGGCGCACAAACTGCCGGGGATGATCCTTGAGAATGGGCTTGCCCAGGCCACCGGCTTTCTGCTTGCCAAGGGCAAGTCGGAGCATAGCGCTCTGCTCGACGATCTGAGCGCCGTGCTCCGCGCCGCTGGCGCAATCGCCCAGCCAAATGGCCCGACGTTTCACGAGACGGTAATCGCAAGCGATCTCGAGCAAACCATGCGCCTTACGCGGCGAACGCTGGAAGCAAGCGGCTGGATCAAGCGTTACGTGCAAGGCGTTCTCCGTGTGGACGCCACCGGCGAAACCGCGACCATGGGCGACGAAGAAGCGAAGGAGGGCGCGTGATGGCGACACAGTTGATGCGCGATGCCTTGCGGTCCCTTTACAGGGAAGCGCAGTGGGACGCCCATCCCGGCCTGATGCTCCAGCGCGGTCTTGTCGAGCATTGCGAGAATGACGAAGAATCCAAGGGGAAGTTGAAGTTCATCGAGCGCGTGTGTAAAAGCGCCCCCAACGAGTTCTACCGACGCGCCTACCAGCGTTGGCGTCGAGTAACCAAGGATGCCCTGCGCTTTCGCTCCGTAATCCTGAAGCTCGATACGCGGCTGTTCATCGGGCTGACCGGGGGCGGCATGCTGGAGACCGGCTGCGTCATCAGCCACAGCCACGGCGCACCGTACATCCCGGGCTCAGGCGTCAAGGGCGTCGTCAATGCCCATGCACGCGAACGGCTTGGTACGACGGAGGACGGCAGGAGGATATGCAACGAGCTGTTCGGGGCGCCAGCCGACGAGGATCGACCGGCGGGGCTGTCGGGGCTGATCGCCTTTCACGACGCTTGGTGGGTGCCTGATTCGGCCAAACGTCCGCTGGTGCCTGAAATCGTGACCACCCACCATCCGGACTACTACGGCAAGGACGGCAAACAACCGGCCAGCGATTTCGACAGCCCGATCCCCAATGCCCAAGTTGCGGCCCATGGCGAGTTTCTATTCGTGCTTGAGGGGCCTTCCGCCTGGCTGCCATTGACCGAGCAAATGCTGATCGCCGCCTTGGGCGCCCGCGGCGCTGGCGCCAAGACGCGCACGGGCTACGGATTGTTCGGGAAGAAAGCCGTTGTCGCCGCTGAGCCACGCTGTGAGTGGGTCGATGCGACCATTGGCGGACTGATGAGTGACCACCGTAATGCGAAGGAAGAGGACATCCTTCGCGGCAAGTTACTCGCCAATGCCTTCGCCGAAATAGGAGATCCAGCGCTCAAGATCGCAGCCTTTTCCGACATCCGTGCGCGTTTGCAGGAAAAGGGCTGGTGGGAAACCACACCTCCAGGCAAATCGGCGCGGGCGGCCAGGAAGATCTACGACGACTATTGGGCGGTGGAAAGTCAGCGAAAGGAAGGTGATCCATGAACATCGAGTCCATGTGTGCGGATCGGGCCGCGCCGCGGTTTCGCTGTCGGTGTACCGTTCGAAGTTGGCAGCCAGATTTGGTTTAGGAGGAGAATCTAAGCATGGCTTGCAGGCGGATGAAGATCTCAAGTTTCTCAAATACTAATAGTAATGAGGCTCCATTGAATTTTGGGTGGGTTGGGCGGCATGCGGGTTGAGCTTGGATAGTTGAGGAAGTCGTGCCGGCGGCAACCTTGCCGGCTGCCTCCACAGTGCGTTCACGTGCTGTAATGCGCATCCGAGGAGGCCCAACAGTCCCCTCAGATCGGAAAATTTGTGACATCAACAAGGAGACTTTCCCATGCCGGATATTCAAGGACCTCAAGGCGCCATCGAGGATGTGCACTATGAAGATGTTGAGGAGGCGATCGAAGCAATAGCTGAAGGTGAATGGTCTGACGCTGCCATCAGCGTCGTTAAGGTAATTCTAGATTTGCTAAAATAATTCTAGATATGTTGCGATTGGTCTGAGTCCAGCCAACAATTTCCGGCCATCTCGACGACCTCATCGAGGTCGCGGGCATGGTGGGTTTGTCGAGAGCCGGGCGGAAATGACGGATAGGTTCGTTGCCGGCAACATCGGAAACCGACTTCTAGTGCTGCTTGGTGAGAGCATCGAGCCATGAGTGAAATTCCGGCTGGAACGGCAACCTTGCCAGACGGGCCAGACAGCGAGGGTTGAGCTACGTTCCCGCCTCGGGCCGGGGGCCGTGCGGAAGTGCCAAGCACGGGTACTTCGGAAACGAACACAGATCACGCATTAGGAACATCAAGTAAGCCATGAAACAGCCGCACGACTACGCCCGCCGCCTCCTGGTCGCCGTCACGGGGCTCTCGCCGCAGATCGTCACGGAAACTCTGTATGCTCTTGCGGTGGCACAGAATCCGCGCTTTATACCCACCGGGGTCCGGCTCATAACGACCCAGGAGGGCGCCAAACGGGCAAAGTGCTCCCTTTTGCACGCGGAGAGCGGCTGGTTTCATCGGCTACGCGCCGACTACGACCTGCCAGCCATTGCCTTCGAATCGGAGCACATCCACGTGCTGAAGGACGACGCGGGCGCGCCACTGAGCGACATCCGAACCCCCGCCGACAACGCCCGTGCGGCCGACGCCATCACCGAAGTAGTGCGCGAGCTGACCCGAGACGACGGCGCCGCGCTGCACGTCTCCATCGCCGGCGGACGGAAGACCATGGGGTTCTATCTCGGCTACGCTCTGTCCCTGTACGGACGCCAGCAGGACCGGCTATCCCATGTGCTGGTGAACGCGCCTTATGAGTCACACCGGGAGTTTTACTACCCAACTGTCAGGAGCCGGGTGATCTACGCGCGTCCGAACAACCGCCCTTATGACACACGTGATGCCAAGGTCACATTGGCGGACATCCCATTTGTGCGGCTCCGCAGCGTGTTTCCCAAAGACCACTTGGACGGAAAGTTCCGATTCAGCGATGTGGTGATCGCGGCGCAACGGACCATCGGGCCGCCGGAACTCGTCATCGACCTCCCGACAAAACGCTTGCGCGCCGCAGGGAGGGTCTTCAACCTCCCTCCCGTGCAACTCGCATTTCTTGCCTGGCATGCCCGGCGACAAAAAGAGGGCAGGGAGTGGCTGGTGTGCCCGAGCGAGGGAGTGCCGGAGAGGGGCTATAGTGAAGCCTTCCTGAAGGAGTATCGGGAGATCATCGGCGAAATGGGAGACGGCGAAAGAACCGAGCAGTGCCTTAAGGAGGGCATGACGGCAGGCTACTTCATGCAGAAAAAGTCGAAACTAATAAGCGAACTGGTCGGGAAGCTCGGCACTGGGTTGGCTGAGCCATACTTGATTTCCGAGCGTCAGTCACAGTCAAGTCGTCGACCGTGTTTTGGTCTGGACATCGACCCGAACGGCATCCGCTTCGAGTCCATCGAACCGGACGGCAACCTCGGTCGGAAACGGAAACCTTCACCCGCCACGGTCGACAGGTCGCTTCGGTAGCATCCGTCTTCGAATGTACGACCAGAACACCGGACGAGGATGGCGGTTGTAAAGCGCGGCTCGGTCGTGACCGGACGGTAATTCCCGGCAATGCCCCGATGCCCGGTTTCGCAGCTCGAGTTCACGGGGATTCGGTCGATTTGGACGTCCAACTATGGCGATTCCATGGGCACATCGAGCTTGGCGGGCGTCGCTGCGTGACGGATCAGGTTCTTGACAGCACCGGCGGCAACCTTGCCGGTTGCTCCTACAGTGCGTTCACGTGCTGTAATTCGGATCCCAAGAGGCCGAATCGGCAGAAAGAGGCCCACGGGGAGCGGCGCAAAGCGCCTGCCGACAACGAAACCTGAGGATTTAGGTCATGGCATCCCGCAACCCCTACGAATCAGGTCGTCCCAAACATTGGAAGAAGGGGGACACTAAGCTCCCGGCGGGAACGGCGGGCGAGTACCGGATCGTGGATAAGGAAACGAGAGAGAATAAGTACATTGGAGAATCGCGAGACCTCCAGCGACGGCTCAACCAACACACACGCAAGCAGCGGTGCGCTAATGAGAGCACCGTGAACACTGACAAGAGCCATCTATACGACTCGACCAAACACGAGATCGTCTATCAGCGGGCGAAGGCCGGTGCCTCGACCGAGGCACGGCGCAAGCACGAGAAGCAAAAGATCGCAAAGCACGACCCATCCTGGAATAAGAATAAAGGGGGTGGCGGAAGGAAGTGAAAACGCACGGCGGTCCCGGTTGGCTTGCGCTGCCCTTGATTCGGGACGGGAAGAAGCTGGTGGAACGACGCCGGCGGTGTTGGTTCGGCGTCGGGAACCGCCTAGAACCCCGTCTGGGAATGATATGGCCGGCGCAGTGATGATGAAGGGCGAAGGCGCTCCCTTGGTCTGGCGGGCGGATTGAGCGATCCAAGCTGCGCAGCGTCTGGCGCTATCGTCGGACTTGGTTTTGGCGCCAAGGGCGCTGGTGGTCGCGCTTGCCAAGTGTGGTTTCGCTCAGAGATCGATCCTGCGGTCAGCGCGTTCGGCAACGCGGGGATCGTGGGTGACCGCCAGCATGGTGATGCCCAGCCCAGCCAGATTGTCGAGCACCCGGCTTTGCAACGCATCGTTCAGGTGTGCGGTGCCCTCATCGAGCAGCAGCAGGCGGGGCGAGCGGTAGAGCGCCCGCGCCAGCATTAGCCGTTGGCGCTGGCCTCCGGAGAGGGACGAGCCCATGTGCCCGACCAAGGTGAAGTACTGCATGGGCATGCGCTTGATGTCCTCGTCGATGCAGGCCAGTTGGGCGGCCCGCTGCGCCCGCTCCAGGTCTGGATGCGCCTCGCCAATGGCGATGTTCTCCAAGAGGGAGCCGGAGAACAGGTCATCGTCCTGCATCACCACGCCAATTTGCTGCCGATAGTGGATGGTGTCAAGCAGGCTGAGGTCCAGGCCGTCGATCTGGATTTCGCCGCCGGTTGGCGCCAGCAGCTTGGTCAGCAGCCTGATCAGGGTGCTCTTGCCACAGCCGGAATCCCCGGCGATGGCTACGAATTCGCCTGCGGCGATATCCAGATCCAAGCCGTGCAGCACGTCGCCCTCCTCCTCGCTGTACGCGAAGCTCAGGGAGCGGATGCGGATGTCGCCGCGCAGGCCGATGCGCAGGCCCTTGGTTCCGTCCGGCACTTCCTGCTGCTCCAGGCCGATGTCGGCAATGCGTTCCAGATGCAGCTTTAGCATCCGCAGGTTGACCAGTGCCCCGATGACCGCGTGTGTGCGCCCCGAGAACATCTGGCTGTAGGATCCGAACGCGAACAACATGCCAAGCGTGAAGTCGCCTGCGATGACCTTGTTGGCGCCCAGCCACAGCATGATAGCGCCCTCCAGAGTGCCAAGGCAGGAACCAGCCAGTCCCACATGCAAGCCAAAGCGGCCAATCCTTGCGCCGGTGTTGAGCGAATGCAGGTAGTGCTCTCCCCAGACATCCTCGCGGTCCGCCTCGGCGCCCAGCAGCTTGATGGCCCGCTGCCGCTGCACGTTTTCGATGAAGCTGGAGCGCTCCACGGCGTTGGCGGCGATGGATTCGTGGGTCAGGTTGCGCAGCGTTCCATAGGTGCCGGTGTTCAAGGCGGTGAACAGCGCCAGGAACCCGCACAGCGCCAAGGTCAGGTCCCAGGCGTAGGTCGCCAGCAGCACCAGGGTGCCGATGGCCATGCAGCCGTCGACTATCAGGGCGAACAGGCCGGTGGTGATGAAGCCCTGAATTGGGGCGATGGAGCCGAAGCGGGACAGCACGTCACCTGTATGGCGGGCCGTAAACCAGGCATCTGGCAGGCGCAGCAAATGGTGGGCAAGGCCACTCACCATGCGCAGGGCCGAAGTGTTGCTGACGTATATGAGCAGGAGGGATTGCAGGTAGGCGGTAGCGGCGGAAATCAGACCGAGCAGACCAAAACCGACCACCAAGGCGGCGACGATGTTCAGGTCCCCCTGACGGATGCCCTGATCTACCGTCAGCTGCATGTTCAGCGGCATAACCAAGGCAAACAACTGCAGCAGCAGGATCATGGCGAACACCGTTGTAAGGGAGCCGCCAAGCCCTCTCAGCACCGGCAGAAAGGCGGTCAACTTGACCGTCTCCATCGGTCGCTTTTTTGTAAAGGCTGGCGATGGCGCCAGCTCCAGGGCCACACCGGTGAAGTAGGCGCTGATTTCCTGCAGGCTGAGCCGGCGCAAGCCCAGTGCGGGATCCACTATGGTGACAGTGCGGCGCCCTGCGGATTTGAGCACCACGAAATGGTTCAGCTCCCAATGCAGAATGGCGGGTGTGCGCAAAAGCGCCACTTCATCAAGCTCCAGCCGTACGCCGCGACAGGTAAGGCCCATGTTCTCGGCGCAGTCTTTCAGACGGCGCAGGCTCATGCCGCGCAGGGACAGGCGGAATTGCCCGCGCAGTTCGCGCAGGGTGGAGTTGTGGCCATGGAAACGGGCCACCATGGCCAAGCAGGCGAGACCGCATTCGGCGCGTTCCGACTGAAGTATTACGGGTAGCCGCATGGCGCCTATCGGGGGCTGGCGTCAGTGGTGGTTAGAGCCTAGCCGCGGCGCCCTGTAGGGGCTCCAGCAACCAGTCGATGAGGGTGCGGTAGTCGCGCACGATGTCTGCGGTCAGCGTCATGCCGGGACGCAGGGCGGCCAGTTGCGCTTCCGGCAGTGAGAAGCCGTTGTGGAACTCGACATCGACTCGGTAGCTGGGAGCGCCGGCGCCGGAAATGGCGAGCGTCTCGTCAGGCGCCATGGCCGTTTGCGAAATTGACGCCACCCGTCCGGCTTGAGCGCCGTGGTGCTGATAGGGAAAGGCATCGAGATAGATGCGCACATCCTGGCCGGGCACGACGAAGCCCATCGCCGCAGGCGGCACCAGCAGCCGGGCGCGCAGAGCCTGATCCGCTGGCACGATGTCAAGCAGCGACTGGCCTGGCCGCACGCCATCTCCAACCCTTACGCGTACGGAGGCGACGACGCCACCGCGCGGCGCCAGAACTTGCGCCGCGCCTTCGTTGCGCAGGCGGGATTCCTCCATCGCCAACGTGTGCAGTTGCTCCGCAATGACCGCCTGCTTGAGATCCCGGTTCGCTGCCAGTTGCGCCAGCCGCGTTGCCTGGGATTGCAGGACCGATCGCAGCCGCTGCGCTTGGCGGCGCCGTTCGGACAGCGCCAGCCGACGGGCCTGCAGTTCCTCTTCTAGCTGCGCCAGATCCGTCTTGGTGATGGCGCCAGTCGCCAGCAGCTTGAGGCCATCCCGAAATCGCTGTCTGGCGATCTGCATCCGTCCGGCGGAAATCTGGATCTCCTCCTCCAAGCGCCCCAGCTCGCTGCGGTCCGCCTCGTCTTGCCGCTGCAGCAGGTCGCGTTCATGTCCGTGTTCGGCGTTGGCCAAGCGCAGTCTGGCCCCCAGGGCGGCGCGGCGCCCGTCAATTTCCTCAAGCATCCGCTCCTGTACGGTCACCGCCTCGCGCAGGCCGTCGCCCGGGGAAAGCTCAAGCAGGGGTTGCCCGGATGCGACGGCTTCGCCCGGCGCCACAAAGCGTTGCCGAACCACGCCGAAGGATTTCGCGCTGACCCGCGCCCAACCATCAGCGGGGGTCAGGTAGCCCGCCACCTGCTCTTTGCGGGCGAACTCGAAGGTGCCGGCGAAGGCCAGCAGGGCGGTTCCGGCCACCAAAGAGAACGCGGCCAGGACATAGCCCGGCAGCGGCCGCGACAACAGGGGTGGTTGCCAAGCGGTGACGCGGAAGCGAGCCATAGCCTCGTCCCGAAACAGCGGGGGAGCAGCCGCTTGTGCGCCCTTGTCGTGTGTGTCTTGCGTCATGGGACGTTGAGCAGGATGCTTCGCGTCTTCCGCTTGCGGGTGCGTTGTACGGGCATTTCAGGTGCGCCACATGGTCCCGGAGTGAAGCCTGGGACGGGCTGGGCGCGCGCCGGCGGCACGGACGAACTAGGGTGCCGCATCGGCGCCGGCATCCGCCGTCTTGGGCACGAAGTACAGTTTGAGCGGGTTGCGCCGCCAGCCGAAGGCTTCGAACTGCAGCAGCCCGTGCATTCCCAGGGTGGCCGTGTAGGCGCCAA
>CAYGBY010000116.1:0-1804 GCA_964348115.1 uncultured Pseudomonadales bacterium | reverse complement strand
AAGGCTTCGAACTGCAGCAGCCCGTGCATTCCCAGGGTGGCCGTGTAGGCGCCAACACTTTCCCGCTCGGTTTTCGAGGCGATGGCGAGCCGATCCAGCTCCGGGAAGCAGTCGGCCGTAAGGCCGTCGCCGAACTCGAATTGGCGATCGCCGCCCAGTGCGGCGATGAAGGCCGTGGTGCACTCGTTGAACGGTGTGCCGGTGTCCACCAGAATCTGGACCAGGGACGGATCCTGACGCCACTTTCGCTTGGTGTTGGCCAGCGGGCCGAGACGCCAAGGGCCGTCGGGCGGCTCGGCTGGCGGCCCGTCGCGAACAGGCACTTCAAGATGCAGACTGAACTTGGGCGCGATGAAGGCGCTGTGGGGCTGGGCGCCCTTGGCGCATGGGCCGAGCTCGCCGAGGTGCAGCGTGCGCTGGGTCCAGGCGAAGCATACGGAGCGGTAGCGCATCAGGATGTTCATGCCTAAAATGGTGCTCCCCTCCCGGTCGGAGACAAGGGCCAGGGTGTCCCGGAACTCCGCGCCGCTGGCCTGCAGGCTGGGCAGCCGGATGAATCCGCGCCATTCGTAGCCGAGAAAGGTCTTGACCGGAATCCACTCGATGACTTTCAAGTCCGCCGGCAGGAAGCCGCGCTGGGCCGCTTCACCATCGAAAGAGGTGTAGCTGGCGCCCGTGTCCACCAGCATCCAGGCTGTGCGTCCAGCGATCTGCACCTGGATGCGGGGCCAGACCCCGCCGCCGGTTGCCTGGGTGAGCGCCAAGGGCACTGCTTGGGGTGGCGGCGGCGGGCGCGGCACGCTTTGCGGATGCAGCATCTTCAGCGTCCTGGCCCGCCAGTCGTCGCAGTCGCCTTTGAAGGTGGCCTGGATCAATTGGTCGCGCAATTTTGGAAACTCGTCTTCGTCTTCGTCGGGATTCGCCTTCATCGCTTGGTGGATCCCCTTCCACTCGGGGCAAAAAGGGGGCAGCGTCGCGAAGGGTTCACGGCCTTTGCCGAGAGAAGCGCCCAAGAGGCCGTACGACGGACAACTAGTCCCGATGAAGCAGTGCATGAAGGCCCGGTAGTCGACCTCGTTGCGTTCGGGATGCCGCAGGAATGCGGTCTGCGCCGCCCATGCTGACGCAAAGTCGCCCTGGCCGTAGGCCAGCCGCACTGTCCAGAGCAATGACTCCGGCGTGGTGGTGGCTGCCTCCCCCGCCCCGTTCGCGGCAATGGGGAGGCAGCCGGCCAGCACCAGGAAGGCGGCGATTAGCCGCCTTTGGGTTCGGGCCACGCCTCTAGCCGTCCCCGTTCGATCCTTTTGAGTTGCCGGCGGAGCAGCTACCGCCCGCGGAGCCGGAGGATGAAGAGCCGGAGGATGAAGACGGTTGACTGCACGTGAACCCGCCTGTAGATGTAGTGGTCCGGCCGCCCGAGACACCACCACCTTTCTTGGCCAGAGAACCCTCGATGCCGCCTCCTGTTGTGGTGGTGATCGTGTATGTTACCTCGGCAACTTTGTCTGGGCCGCATACCGTCTGTGCTACTCGCCCGATTGCTCCAATGCCTTCGGAATAAGCGTCGCCGCCGTTGCCGTCAAGTTGAGGAATCCCATGTGGCCCAGTTCCACCCCGGATATCGCCCCCGGCGACCATTGTCATTTCGCTTTCGGTTAGTGCTCTCATTGCATTCTCCTGCTGTGGTTTGTTTATCACTTGACCTCCAATTGTTCGCGCTCTTAGGGAGTGCTTGGGGAGACGGTTGAGGTCGGCGACCGGCTCGAAACGACTCTAAGGCAGAAGGGGGGGGGGGGGGGAAATT
>CAYGBY010000115.1:0-11933 GCA_964348115.1 uncultured Pseudomonadales bacterium | reverse complement strand
TTCCATGGTGCCCGGTTCGTGACGCTCGACAAAGGTGTCTCGCCCGACGCCGTGCGACAGGCGACTGACGCCTCCGTCCACGTCATCAGGCGTTGATTGAATTCCTGACTGAGTCGGCAGCTATCTCGCTGTTTTTCGGTGGCTAATCATGGTCGCTGCGCGGCCGCCACGTCCGAAGTTGTACGGCCTACCCTGGCCCGGACCGACACTTTGGCTTGCTCCTCTCGTTGATGGGTAGAGTTCCAGGGCAAATGGAAGTTGATTGGGGGGTGCTGGAGGCCGCAGGACTTTCCCACGCTGAGTGGAGCCAAGTGTGATTGTTTGCTTTGATGAACGTGTTCTCGTGATTTGGGCATGGACTTTCGTCTGGTGTTGTCGATGTGGGAGTTGGGGCGCTTGCCGTGTCGGCTTTTGTCCTGGCTCCTGTCCTGCCGCCGCGCACCCCTGCGCAGGCGGGTAACAAGGACCCGCTTTGGCCTGCTGTGCGGGTCAGTGCAGCGGCCACTGGAGCGGGCGCAGCCCCGCGTCTCCCCCAAGTCCCGCCAGCCCGAAGCCCGGTACATCGCACCGCTGAACCGCTCCGGGTTGCAGAAGGTCTCGGCCACGAGTACGCGATGGCCGTGCGCAGACCAAGTGCGCCAATCATCCAATCCCCATCACATTCCAAACAGAACTTGCGTGGGAAAGTCCTGGCGGAGTCGCCGAGTGTTGTTCCTTTTGAACGAGGCGGTGCTGTACGCTAAGGTGGTATTTCATATCAGGGCGTTCCCATGCCTGCGGGGCTGGTGGAGGGTTGCGGATGCTGAGGAAGTTGGACGCTACGCATGGTGGGGCTGAATGGGCCCGTGCGGCGGCGCGGCAGCCGCATTGGCTTGCTTTCCTGGCCTTGCTGCTGGCGGTGGCCGGCTGTGGTGGCCTGCCCTTGGCGCCGGAGGTGCCGGCGACGTTTGATCTGAATGGCCAATGGGCGGTGCGGGAGGCCGCCAGCGATCCGCCCCCGAACCCAGAGCGCCTGCAGGCGGAGGCGGACCGGGGGCTGCTGGATCTGGGTTCGCCCGGCCGCCGAGGGTCCATAGGGGCGTTGGCTTTCGCCGTGCAGGATTTCCCGGTGCTGGGGGCCAAATCCATGATCATAGAGCAGGATCCGCACTCCATGGGCATCCGCTACGACAGCGGGGTCTATCGAGACATCTCTTGGGGCGAACGTCGGCGCGGGCTTTGGCAGGTTTCAGCTGGCTGGCTGGAAGGCGCGTTGGTCGTCGTCTCCAAAGCTGCGGATGCGGAAGCCACGGAAACCATGCGGCTGGGCGCCGATGGTCGTCATCTGGTGGTGGAGGTCTCGCTGAAATCGGCGGGGCAGAGCTTCGCCGCCGTGCGAACCTACGATCGGGTTTCTCCCTAGCCGCCCCCGCCGACGTTTCCCCATCCACGCGCTTGCGGCTTGCGTGTGGGGCTTGTCAGGACCATCCCAAAGTCGTCCACCAGCCCTCGGCAAAGCCCTATATAGGCGGTTTAAGAACGTTTTTTGGAAGATTCCGCAATATTCTGCGGCATCCAATGACTTTTCAGAAATTTTCTTTCAATAGCGAACACTTTAGGATGATCTTGGTGGGGCTTATCCATGGGTTGGCGACTTGCTGCATCCTTGGGGGCAGAGGGCTGCGCCCACAATTTCCTTGCATTTGCGCAGAGGACAGCTACACTAGCCCCTATGCGTGGCAAGCGCGGCGTTTCTTTTCCGCCTTAGCTCAGTTGGTAGAGCAGCTGACTGTTAATCAGCGGGTCGCTGGTTCGAGCCCAGCAGGCGGAGCCAATTAAGTCAATTAGTTACGGGAATTTTTCCCGAGACGGATCGCAATAGGCCACCACTTGGACATCCGTTGTGTACGGACTCGACATTGCAACCGAAATGGGGAGATGGACTGAATCCTGATCAATTCTCCAATGACGATGAAAAATGACCGAGTCGAGAAATAACTTCTTTCTGGTTTTCGCCTTTAAGCACCCTAAGGCGTTCGCCGTATTCGGCGTTGCGCTTATCGCCGCATCGACTGCGGCCGTTGTTTGGGAAGGAGCGGAGACTTCCGCCGCATTCTTTCTGATGGCTATGCTTTACATGTTGTTCTTGATGAATGTGGAGTTCATGGAGTGCTTTTTGGTTCTTGACAAAGTGTCCGACCAAAAAGGGGGAAGGTTCGAAATCAAAGATGTTCTTTATGCGTTCATCACCATTTGTTTTTGCGTCGTGGCCGCCTCCGTATTCTTGGTGTTCGGGATTGAGTTCGTGGAGTCCGTCACGTCCATAATGCAGAAGGAGAGCACATGAGAAAGTCCTCGGCGAGCCTTGATGCGGCCGCCATTCACCACGCAGATAGAGCTTCTACGTAGAGATCAGCAGGGCGCGGGACCGGGCTAAGGTGGCGACCGACGATGCAGCGGGTCTGCACGAGCCCTTGAAGGCCGTGACCGGCAAGCGTATCTGGGCGTTGGGGGGATCGGGTAGGGGGGTCCGGCGTGCCCGCCAAGGATGCGGAAGCCGGGGTTCCGAGAGAAGGGGCGTTGCCACGTGACGGCGAACCTCGCCGCGAGACGGATCGAGGAGACACCGCGAGCGTCGAGCCGGATGCGCACCAAGCGGCGATATCCGTACATGCCCGATCGGATCATCGACAATCTTCTCAGGAAGGAGGCCACCATTTCCGTCGCGCCGTGGGAAAGGGTAAACAAGTATAGGCCCGAATTTCTGATCGAGGCTGCCTTGTTCGCATGTCAAACCCCGTGCGAGCATCTTGCCGCCCCAGGAGGCTGCTCGATCGACCTGCGCCATCCGCCCTTGGCCGTAGCCACCCCAGACAAACCCTGCCGGCTTCTGCTATGATTCGGCATCCTCTGCCAGGGAGGGAGGACATGCTTAGCCCGCGCATTGCGCCACGGGCCCTGTTGAGAGCGCTGGATTTCGTGTTTGGCCGCGCTGGTGGCCGACGCACCGCAATGGAACAGCATCCGGCCACCCGCCAAGCAGCTTGGCGCCCTATGCAGGCTGGTTTGCTGAAGCGCCTTCGCGCCGCGCTCATCGGCGCCCTTGCGCTTGCTGGATTGGCTTGCCTGCCGGCAGTGGCGGAGGCGGAATGGCGGCTGCAGAATGACCGTTCCCAGTTGGCCTTTGTCACCATCAAGGCGGGGGACCTTGGGGAGGTTCACACTTTTGGCGAACTGAGCGGCCGCGTCGACGACGACGGCGCCGTGACGGTGGACATCGACTTGGCCAGCGTGGATACCCTAATCCCCATCCGCGATGAACGGATGCGGGACATTCTGTTCGAGACCGTCCAATTTCCCACCGCGACGCTGACGGCCAACATCGGCGCTGAACGGTTGCGCAGCCTGGCTGGCGGAACGACAGGGCTGTTGAGCGTCGATGGCGTCCTGCGGCTCAAGGGGGCGGAAATTCAGCTGCGGCTGGAGGTGATGACCGAACGCCTTGCGGATGGCGCCATGCTGGTGGCCAGCCGCAAGCCTGCGGTCGTTTTGGCGGCCGCCATCGGCCTAACGGATGGCGTGGAGCGGCTGCGGGAGATCGCTCGGCTGCCCAGCATCAGCCAGGCCGTGCCGGTCAGTTTCGTGTTGGTGTTCCAGCGTGACTGACGCCTCAACCAGCACCCCCCGCATTCTTAGCTGCCCCAACTGCGGCAAGGGCGTGAAATGGACAGCCGGAAACGCGCACCGCCCGTTTTGTTCGGAGCGCTGCAGATTGATTGACTTTGGCGCTTGGACGGACGGACGGCGGGTCATTCCGGGTGGGGCGTCGGACGGCGCTCTTGGCGATGCGGCGCAAGAACTGCTTGGCGGTTGCGCGGCGCCATCCCTTGGCGGCGATTCAACTTGAAATTCTTTGCTGGCGTAAGCTAAATGCCTAAGGTTAAAACTGAGTAGACGCCCATAGCCTTGCGGTTTTAGTTCTAGTACGCTTGACGGGCAGGAGTGGCCCAATATGGCAAAAGGTGTATCCGTGCAAGATAGCTACCTCAATGCCTTGCGTAGGGAGCAAGTTCCGGTGTCCATTTATCTGGTCAACGGCATCAAACTGCAGGGCCGAATCGAATCTTTCGACCAATTCGTGATACTGCTGCGCAATTCGGTCAGCCAGATGGTGTACAAGCACGCGGTTTCCACGGTGGTGCCTGCGCACGACATTCAGTTTTCCGTCCGCGATGACCGCGGCCATCCACAGCACCGGCGCTAAGCCCGTTAAGCGGCTGTGCCGGCTTCATGAAGCCTCGGTCAAGTCTCTTCATTGAACGGCTATCCAGCGGCGGGCGGGCTGTCGCGCTCCAGGTGGCCTTGGAAGGGGCGCCCGTCTTCGATTTGGCGGAGGCCTTGGATCTGGCGCGTTCCGCCGGCCTTTGCGTTGTCGGGCAAATGGCCGCGGCGCGCCGCCGCCAGCATCCCCGCTGGCTGGTGGGGCGGGGGAAAGTGGATGAGATCCAAGCCTTCCTGAAGCGTCGGGGAGCGGACCTGCTGTTGGTGAACAATGACCTGACCGCCGGCCAGCAACGCAACCTCGAGCAGGCCCTGGCCTGCCGGGTGATGAGCCGCGCCGAACTCATCATCCACATCTTCGCCGAACGCGCCCGCACCTTTGAAGGGCGGCTGCAGGTGGAGCTGGCGCAACTTCGGCACGCGCAAACACGGCTGGTGCGCGGCTGGAGCCACTTGGACCGGCAGAAGGGCGGCATTGGCCTGCGGGGCGCAGGGGAAAAGCAGTTGGAGTTGGACCACAGAATGCTGGAGGCGCGCATCAAGACCGTGCAGGGGCGGCTTGGGCAGGTGGTGCGGCAGCGTGGGCGCAGCCGTCGGCAGCGCCGCCGCTCCGGCACCCCCACGGTGGCCTTGGTGGGCTACACCAACGCCGGCAAGTCCACGCTGTTCAACGCCTTGACGGATGCCGCCGTGGTGGCGGCGGACAAGCCTTTCGCCACCTTGGATCCTACCCTGCGCCGCTTGCCGGTGGCCGGCATTGGGGAGGTGGTGTTGGCGGACACAGTAGGGTTCATCAGCCATCTGCCCCCTGCCCTGGTCGACGCGTTCAAGGCCACCTTGGAGGAAGTGGCCAGGGCGGACCTGCTGGTCCATGTCATGGATGCCACCGCGCTGGATTTGGAACGGCGCATCGATGACGTTGATGAGGTGCTAAGGGACTTGGGCGCCGCAGCCTTGCCGCGCATCAACGTGCTGAACAAATGCGATCTGGCCGGTTGCGCCGAAGGCGCATCCGCCGAAGCCTCGGCAATGCCTTTTGGCGTGCGCGACGACAGGGCGGACGTCCAGGCTGCTTCGGACATCGAGGCTGAAGCCTTGGCGATACCTGTTGGCGCGTACGACGCCCTGCGCATCAGCGCCCGCACGGGCCAGGGCTGCGATCTGCTGCTTGCCCGCATGGGCCAAGCCTTAGGCGTGCGCCCGCCGGTGGAGGTGCGCTTGCCAGCCTCCGCCGGCGCCACCCGCGCTTGGCTGTACGCCCGTGGGGCTGTGCTGGACGAGCGCAGCACGGCGGATGGCGGCATGAAGCTGACTGTGCGGGGCGATGCGGACTTGATGCGGCGCCTGCAGCGGCGCCAGCGGGTCGCTTAGGCCGCATGTGGGCCAAGGATACTGTTTGTAGCGTGGGCTGCGTCTTTATAGGGTTTGCCGAGAGCATATGGACGGCGTTGGGGTGGTCCTGGTTGCCCTGTACATCTCGGGCCGATGCAGTAAACTTACCAGCACTTAGCCACCCACCAAACGGAGCATCGCATGGCGTGGAATGAACCCGGCAGCGGCGGCAGGGACCCGTGGGGCAACCGCGGGGATCAAGGTCCGCCGGATTTGGACGAAGCCTTCAGAAAGCTGCAGGCGCAGTTCGCCCGCTTCTTCGGCGGCGGGGGCGGCAAAAGCGGCGGCAAGGGCGGCGGCGCTTTCAGCTCCAGCCTGTTTGGCGTTGGGCTGTTGGTGCTGCTGGCGGTCTATGCGTTCTTCGGCCTCTACCAGTTGGACCAGGGGGAGCGCGGCGTGGTGTTTCGCTTTGGCGCCGTGCAGGACAGCATCGTCCTGCCTGGGCTGCATTGGAACCCGCCCGTCATAGACCGGGTGGAGAAAGTGAACGTCAGCCAGGTGCGCTCCCGGGAGTATCAGCAGCTTATGCTCACGGAGGATGAGAACATCGTCGATGTGAACCTGACCGTACAGTATGTTGTGGAGGATCCCATCGCCTTTCTGGTCAAAGTCAGGCGCCCGGAAAGCAGCCTGGACCACGCTACGGAAAGCGCCCTGCGCCACGTAGTGGGCGGCTCCATCATGGATCAGGTGATCACCGATGGCCGCGCCGCCATCGCCATCGAGGTGCAGGAGCGCTTGCAGTCCTACCTGAACCGCTATGGCACCGGCGTCCTGATCAGCAAGGTGAACATCGATGAAAGCGCCCCGCCAACCCAGGTGCGGGACGCCTTCAACGACGTGCAGAAGGCCAAGGAGGACGAGCAGCGCGTCATCAACGAAGCCAATGCCTATGCGGAGAGCATAATCCCAACCGCTCGGGGGGAGGCGCAGAAACTCATCGAGGAGGCCAACGCCTATCGCGATCAGGTCGTCGCCCAGGCGGAAGGGGAGGCGGAACGTTTCGAGAAGCTGCTGGTTGAATACAGCTTGGCCAAGGAAGTGACGCGCGACCGCCTGTATCTGGACGCCATACAATCCGTCCTGTCCAACAGCTCCAAGATTATGGTGGACGTGGAGGGCGGCAACAACCTGCTGTACCTGCCGCTGGACCGCTTGGTGCAGTCCGGCGCGGCAGCCGGGGCCACGCGGGACGGCATTGGCGGCATCACGGATGCCGTGTTGCGCGAAATCGACAATCGGGCAGCGAATTCGCGCGCCCGCGACGCTCGTTAAAGGAGGTTGCCGCAGATGAACATTCGCAACTTCATCATCGCCATCATCGCTGTGGTGGCGGTGCTGCTGCTAACGCTTAGCATCTACATCGTGGAGGAGACCGAACGCGCCGTGCTGCTGCGTTTTGGCGCCGTCAGCCGTGCGGACGTGCCGCCGGGGCTGCACCTGAAAATGCCTATCGCCGATACCGTCAAGAAGTTTGACGCACGGGTGCTGACCTTGGATTCCGACCCGGAAACCTACTACACGCTGGAGAAGAAGCCCCTGATTGTGGACTCCTTCGCCAAGTGGCGGGTCGTGGATGTGCCCAACTACTACACCGCCACAAGGGGCGATGAGCGGTACGCCAATCAGTTGCTGCAGCAGCGCGTCAATGATGGCTTGCGCAACGCCATCAGCCGCCGCGACATGCACGAGGTCATCTCCGGCGAACGTGATCAACTGATGCAGGAACTCACCGCGGACCTGAACAGGGTGATGAAAGACGAATTTGGCATAGAGGTCATCGATGTGCGGGTGAAGCGCATAGACCTGCCTCCGGAAGTCTCCTCGTCCGTCTATGAACGCATGAATTCCGAACGGGCGATCGAGGCCCGCCAGTACCGTGCCCAAGGCCAGGAGCTTGCCCTGGGCATCCGCGCCGATGCAGAGCGCCAGACCGTGGTGATAGAGGCGGAGGCCTACCGGGAGTCTGAGCAGATCAAGGGCGATGGGGATGCCAGTGCGGCCAGCATCTACGCCAATGCGTTCAACAAAGACCCGGAATTCTACGAGTTCACCCGCAGTCTGAACGCCTACTCCAAGGTGTTTGGCGCCAAGACCGACCTGCTGGTGCTGGATCCGAATGGCCAGTTCTTCAAGTACCTGAAGGGCGATGAGGAGGGCTAGGAGCTTAGGGCGCGGGCTTCTGGCGGCCCAAGGCCGGTGGGCCGCACCCTAGGGTGACGCCGCCGCATGAAGTCGGAATACTGGCGTCTGCCCGACGGGGTGGACGAATTGCTGCCGCCCCATGCCTGGGCCTTGGAGGAGGTTCGCCGCAAGGTGCTGGACCTGTTCCGCGCTTGGGATTTTGACTACATCGAGCCGCCGCTAATCGAATACCTGGACGCCCTGCTGGTGGCCGGCGGCCAGGACTTGGACCTGCAGACCCTCAAAGTGGTGGATCAACGCAGCGGGCGGCTGCTGGGGGTGCGGGCCGACCTCACCTCCCAAGCCGCCCGCATCGACGCCAGCCGCCTGGACGGCGCAGGCGTTGTGCGGCTGTGCTACGCAGGCCCAGTGGTGCACGCCAATCCGCGCGGGGTGCTGGCCTCCCGGGTACCCATCATCGCCGGGGCGGAGGTCTTCGGCGCCCCGGACCTGTCCGCCGATGCCGAGGTCACCGCCCTGATGGTGGCGGTGCTGCAGGCCTGCGCTGTGCAACGCCCGGTGGTCGTGCTGGGAGACATGGGCATCTACCGCGCCTTGGCGCAGCCTCTTGGGCTGTCGGAAGCGGACGAGCAGGCTCTGTTTTCCGCCGTGCAGAGCAAATCGGAAAACGATATCCGCAGCTTGGCGGGGCAGGGGCCACTGGCGGACATGCTGGTTGCCTTGCCGCGTCTCATGGGCGGCAGCAAGGCCCTGCTTGGCGCCTGCGAGGCGCTGCAGGGTGCGCCCGCCGCTGTTGGTGAGGCCCTGACGCGCTTGCGGCGCCTAGTGGATGCCGTGGCGCGGCGTTGTACGGACATAGACCTGCGCTTCGACCTGGCGGAACTGGCAGGCTACGGCTACCACAACGGCCCGGTATTCGCCGCATTCCATGGCGACCATGGCCAAGTGCTGGCCCGCGGGGGGCGCTATGACGGCATCGGGGCCGTTTTTGGCCGCTCCCGCCCGGCCACCGGCTTTGACGTGAACCTCAAGCGCCTAGCCCGCATAGCGCGCCAAGCCGCCTGATGGGTCGCCGAATGTTGCGCTGTTTCAGCCAGTTGGCTGTAAGTTTGGGGGCGCGCCGCCGCCAAAGGCGCTGCCAGCCTCCTCGTGTGCCTTTCGTCCTTGAGTGCGCACCTGCTCCCTCCGCCATAGGCTTGGCCCAGTCTGCGGTCGCCAGTGTGCATCCAAGGCTGGCATCGGGCGCGATCATCAGCGCCCTCGGCGCCGCTTCCCCGGTCATTGCCGGGGGTGTGCCAAATGTGTTTGAGCTAGAACAGCTAGTGGGAGTGGGCGAATGAAGGCGCAGGCTGCTTCGCTGGAGGGGAAGGCAGGGGGCCGCAGCGTCGTCGTCATCGGCGCCCAATGGGGAGATGAGGGCAAGGGCAAGATTGTCGATCTGCTCACCGACCGGGCGGCTGCGGTCGTTCGCTGCCAAGGTGGCCATAACGCCGGGCACACCTTGGTCATCGATGGCGAGAAGACCGTGCTGCACCTGATTCCCTCCGGCATTCTGCACCCGAATGCGCAATGCATCATTGGCAACGGCGTGGTGCTGGATCCAAGGACGTTGCTCAAGGAGCTGGCGACCCTGGAAGGGCGCGGCGCCGATGTGCGGGAGCGGCTGCACGTCAGCCCAGCCTGCCAACTGATCCTGCCGCACCACGTGAAGCTCGACCAAGCCAGGGAACGGCAGCGTGGCCCCGCCAAGATCGGCACCACCGGGCGCGGCATCGGCCCCGCCTACGAGGACAAGGCCGCCCGGCGTGGGTTGCGGGTGGGTGACCTGTTCTATTGGCCGGAGTTCACGGACAAGCTGCGCGAACTGACGGACTACCACAATTTCGCCCTGCAGCACTACTACCAGGCCGAACCGGTGGACTTCCAGCAAACCCTGGACCAATGCGGCGCTTTCCGTGAACAGCTCTGCCCGCTGGTGGAGGACACCCTTTCCCTTGTGCATGAACTGCGTGAAAGCGGCGGCAACCTGCTGTTTGAAGGTGCCCAAGGGGCGTTGTTGGACGTGGACTTGGGCACCTATCCGTTCGTAACCTCCTCCAACACCACCGCCGCCGGCGCTGCCGCCGGCAGCGGCTTCGGCCCGGTTTATCTGGACCATGTGCTGGGCATCACCAAGGCGTACGCCACCCGGGTGGGCGCCGGCCCATTCCCCACGGAGCTTAGCGACGAGGTGGGCCGCCACCTTGCCCGGCGCGGCCAGGAGTTCGGCGCCACCACCGGCCGTCCGCGCCGTTGCGGCTGGTTTGACGCCGTGGCGCTGAAGCAGGCGGTGCGCATCAACAGCATCTCCGGGCTGTGCCTGACCAAGCTCGATGTGCTGGATGGGCTTCCCCACATCGACATCTGCACCGGCTATGATGCGCCGGACGCGGCCCGCGGCGCAGCCCGCTTCGGCAGCGAATACTACTCCCAACTGGCCGCCAAGTTTGAACGGCTGCCGGGCTGGCGCGCCTCCACCGCTGGCGCCCGGACCCTTGCGGAACTGCCGCGCAACGCCCGCCGCTACCTGGAACGCATCGAAGAAGCTGTGGGCGTGCCCATAGACATCATCTCCACTGGCCCGGAGCGTAACGAAACCATTGTGCTGAGGCCCCCTTTTGGCCCATGATGGGCGCCCACGCCCTTGGGAGAAACGCCCATGCTGGATGCAAAACTGCTGGAAGTGCTGGTCTGCCCGGTCAGCAAGGCGCCTCTCATCCACCGCCAGGATCCGGAGGAGCTCTGGTGCCGCGCCAGCCGCTTAGCCTACCCAGTGCGCGACGGCCTGCCCTTCTTGGTGGAGGAGCATTCCCGCCAGCTTAGCCAGGAGGAACTGGACAACCTGTCGTCCTGAAGCCGCCCTTGGCGGGCAAGGCTTGGCGGCCGCAGCCCGGAATTCCCCTTCCTCCACCATTGAATGGCGACAAGACTTGGGAAAGGCAGCCGCGCCGGCGATTGGCGTAGGCGGGGGTGGCCCGTCGCATGAGGCGCGGGGACAACCGAGGGGAGGACGGCCGCGCCGGCGATTAGCGTAGGCGGGGGTGGCTCCCATCAAGTACAATCAGGGTCGACGGATCGCGTTCGCAGGACAATTGCATGACGAAACCGGAGCTTGTCGCCGTCAGCGACATGCCCGATGTGGCCAGCCGGGAGTTGCAGCAGCCCCAGGTGGCGTTGGATTGGGTGGGCATGAGCGAAATTCACCAGCCCCTGCTGGTGATCGATGGCGGCCAAACGCGGCAGGTGCAGGCGCGGGTGCAGGTCTACGTGAATCTGGCGGACGCAAAGGCCAAGGGCATTCACATGTCGCGCCTGTATCTGATCCTGGATGAGCACGCGGACACCCGTCCGCTTACCGCCGCTGGCCTGAAGCTGTTGTTGGCGTCCGTGCTGGAGTCCCACCGGGGGCTGTCCAGCCGCGCCTTCGTGCAGTTCGAGTTCGACTACTATCTGCGCCGCCAAGCCTTGGTGAGCGAAAATTCCGGCTGGAACAACTACCCCGTCACCATCAAGGGCACCCTGATCGATCGCAAGATCCACCTGGAGCTGAGCATTGGCGTCTACTACTCATCCACCTGCCCCTGCTCCGCGGCGCTGGCCCGTCAGCTGATCCAAAACCAGTTCGAGAATGACTTCGGCCGCCAGGGCGCCGTGAACGTGAGCAAAGTCAAGGCGTGGCTGGGCACGGAGGAGGGCATCGTCGCCACCCCCCACAGCCAGCGCAGCATCGCCCGCCTGTTGGTGAAGCTGCGCGATGGCCTCATCGACTTCCCCATCACGGATCTGATAGACGATGTGGAGGCCACCCTGAAGACGCCGGTGCAGACCGCCGTGAAGCGCGAGGATGAGCAGGAGTTCGCCCGCCTGAACGGCCAGAACCTCATGTTTATTGAGGATTCCGGCCGCAAGCTGAAGGCCCTGCTGCAGGGCGACGAACGCCTAAGCGATTTCTGGGTGCGCATCGAGCATCACGAAAGCCTGCACGCGCACGACGCCGTGGGCATCTTCACCAAAGGCGTCGCCGACGGCTACCTGCCCATCCCCTAGGGAACCTCTGAACAAGTCGCGTTCGCCCAGCGCCCCGCTCTCAGCAGCCG
>CAYGBY010000114.1:5909-11949 GCA_964348115.1 uncultured Pseudomonadales bacterium | reverse complement strand
GGCTCGTTCCGACCCGTTCGAACCCCTAAAATCGAACTTCGTGAATAGACCGGGCCAGGAACTGGGCTATTGGCCAAAGCCTTGCAGTTGTGAAACAACCTGCCTGACTAGCCCAGGATTTTCGGGCGCCATTTGCGGAACGTAATAATAACCACGGCGTAAGCCATTGCCCCACAGCTAAATATGCCTATGGGAGTGAGCATGTTTTCCGCAGAGGTGGCGAAGATGAACAACGCCAAGACAACTGGGGTGAGCAGTATCGACGCCACAACTATCCTCCTCCATGACTTGGCGTCTGGCGCTTCAACCATTCTTGTTCCCATATTGGGTTCCTCCTCCAGCAACAATACATATGTTTGGTGAACGTTGCCCTCGCGACGATCGTAACGCCAACTACGACTCCGGGAGTTGCCCAAGGATGGGTCCCGCCTCGGTGGACCGACTACTGGGCGGTCATGCCGGCGTCCACGGTGAATTCCGCTCCGCTGACGTAGTTGGATTCATCCGACGCCAAGTATAGCACGCAGTTGGCGATGTCTTGGGGTTCGCCCATGCGGCCCAAGGGCACGCGCTCCGGCGGCACCGGGCCGGGTTCAGCCTCGCCGGTGGCTTGGGCCTGCATGTTGGTCCAGATCACGCCCGGATGCACGGAGTTGCAGCGGATGTTGTCCGCCGCCCCCTCCACCGCGATGCCCTTGGACATGATGCGCACCCCGCCCTTGGCGGCGCCATAGGCCACGCAGGTGGCCAAGCCCACCAGGCCGGCCACGGAAGAGAGGTTGATGATGGAGCCGCCGCCCTGGGCGCGCATGGCCTCCATGCCGTACTTGCAGCCTAGGAAGACGCTGGTCAGGTTGACGTCGATCTGGCGGCTCCAGTCCTCCAGGGTGAGGTCCGCAACAGTCTTCAGCACCGCTATGCCAGCGTTGTTGACCAGCACGTCCAAGCCGCCGTATTCCTCCACCGTGCGGTCCACCACAGCCCGCCAACGCGCCTCATCAGTGACATCCTGATGCAGGGCAAGCGCCTCGCCCCCCGCCTCCTGGATGGCTTGGGCGCACCTTTGGGCGCCAGCTTCGTCCACGTCAGTGACCACCACCTTGGCGCCCTCCCTGGCCAAGGTTAGGGCGGTGGCGTTGCCCAGCCCCGGGACCGAGGCCCCGCCCGTAACGATGGCCACCTTATCCTGCACTCTTCCCATGTTTCCTCCTTAAACTGTTGGTCTGGCGGATATTGCGAATTGAAGAAAGGGCGGCGGGCTAAAGCGAAGTGCCGCCATCCACGTCGAGCAGGGCGCCGGTGATGCCGCCGCCCTGCTCCGAGGCCAGCAGCACGGCCATGGCGGCCACCTCCTCCACGGTGTTCAGCCGCTTGATGGCCGCCTCCTGGGCGTAGGCATCCAGAAATTGCGCATAGGTGATGCCTTGGGCTGCGGCCGCCGCCGGGCCGGCGTTGGTCATCAGGTCCGTCTCCACCGCGCCTGGGCAGATGGCGTTGCAGGTGATGCCCAAGGCGCCGTATTCAAAGGCCACGGCCTTGGTGAAGCCGTTGATGGCGTGCTTGTTGGTGATGTAGTGGGAGACTGCGGGCTTGTTGGCCTGCTTGCCCTCCACGGAGCCAATGTTGATGATGCGGCCCCAGCGGCGGGGCTGCATGTCCTGCAGTGCGCGGCGGGTGCCCCAGAAGGTGGCGTTGAGCATCCAGTTCAGGGCCTCCTGCCAGGCTTGGTCGCTAAGCTCCGCCACCGGGGCGAAGCCCGAAGAGCCGCCGGCGTTGTTGACCAGGATGTCCACCTGGCCGAATTGGCCAATGGCGCCGTCCACGACGGCCTCCACGTCCTGCTGCTCACGCACGTCCCCGGCGATGAAATGGGCCCGACCGCCCGCGTTCATTTCCGCAAGCGCCCGCGCGCCCTTCTCCCGGCTGCGCCCGTTCACCACCACCTTGGCCCCCTCGCCGAGAAACGCCTCGGCGATGCCGCGCCCTATGCCCCGGGTGCCGCCCGTAATCACTGCCACTTTGCCATTGAGTTTCAAAGTAAAACCTCCCCCAGCCGCGCTGGCGCCGCCCTCGTGTCGGCGCATTCACCGATGTTGATCATAACGGGAATCTTGGCCCATTTGCCAAGGGTTCCCCAACCCTTAAGGAACCTCTGAACAAGTCGCGTTCGCCCAGCGCCCCACTGTTTGCGGGCGGAGACGGCGTCGCGGCCATGGCAAGGCAAGTCGCAGCGCGGCGGGGATCCCGCTGTCCGCGCCGCGGGGCACCCCCTCGGAAGGGTCTAAAGGACGCACTGGCTGTGTTGCGGCTCATTGTGTGTGGCACATGCCACACGCCTTCGCCGCGCCCTGCCATCACGCCCTTTAGGCTCATCTGGGCTTCCGGGACTTGTTCAGAGGTTCCTTAAGTCCCCGCCCTAGGGCGTATACCAGATAGGCGATGTGTAGGCCCGGTCCTGCACGGTCATGGGGATTTCCTTCGGCAGGTCCAGCCCAAAGTAGGCGGCGTCCTTGGCCGTCCAGCGCGGGCGGGGGATCTCGATCACGCGGGCGTAGTAGAAAGCGCGTTCCTTGGGGTTGAAGTTCTCATCCCGCCAGACCACCGCCAACTCCGCCGCGCCTATGCTGTTGTCGAACGTGGCGTCCGCGAGGTCCACGGTGCTGCCCACAGGCCCCACCTTGCCAGTGCGCGGGTCGCGGCGGCGGTCTCCTGACCAGGCCACATCATGGACCTGCTCCTGAAGTTCCCCGTTCTCATCCAGCCAGCCCTTGATGATCTGCGCCCGGTCCAAGTTGGCGCCGTCCGGGTCCTTGGCGGCCACCAGGATGAACGAAGGCGCGCCATTCTCCGGCGCATTCGCCAAATCCCCGCCCATGGGCACACCCCCGGCATAGGCGACATCCAGGTAGCCAGGCTGGCGCACTAGGTTCGGCGCATAGTCCCAACCGGCAAAGAAACGCACCTGGATGCGCGAGCCGGTGGTGGCGTAGACCTCGCGGCGCTTCATGGCGGCAAACAGGGCGTCGCGGGTGTTCTCCCGGGCCCAGACCGCCGCGTAGCCGGAAGCCACGATGCGCCAATTTTCCCACAGCCGATCCGCGGCCATGGCGTTCTGGGTGCGCTCCGCCCCGGGCTCCGATTCCGGGAACTTGCCGAAGAAGTTGTCCTCTTCAGGGGTGGTGAAGGTGTTGTGCCCATCCGTGCTGCCGATAAGGCCGATCTTGAAGGGGTTGACGCCCAGCTGCGCCTCATAGCGCAGGCCCAGCTTCAGGGCGCCGCGCGCGTATTCGTGCTGCAGCATCCAGTCCTCCTTGGCGGCGTTGCGGCCAATGTTGTCCTGATCCCAGTTCTCGAAGTCGGCGAAGTCGTCCTCCGAGGACAGGGTGGGATGGGACTCCGAATCCCCCTTGACCTGGGTGACCTCATAGATTGGCTCCCAGCGGGCGCGCAGGCGGGCGTAGTCCGCATCGATTGGCTTGCCGTCCAAGGACTTGGCGGGAAACATGATGCCATTGGACAAATTGCCGTTGTGGGGAACGGCGATCACCTCGCCGCCGGTCTGCGCCTCGTAGCGGGCCAAGGCCTTCCAAAGCTCCCTGGGGTCCAGGCTGTCCTGGCCGGAAAAGGGCGGCACTTGACCGACTGTCCCGGCGCCGTCCCGGTAGATGACCACCCGGTGCAGGTTGTTGCCGTCCGGCGCGGCGGTCCATTCATAGCCGATGAAGGCGGTGAACTTGCCCGGCTGGTTGTGCTCATCGGCGGTGCGCCCCACATCCTGCCAGATGAGCCGGCGGGTTGGTTCGGGAAAGGCGGGGTTGTTTTCCGGGTCCACCATGCTGGCCACAAAGGCGGCTATAAGCTGGTCCGGATCGCCTTCCTCCAGATAGCCCTTCCACTGCTGGCCGGCGGCCGTATCCACCACCAAGGGGTCCCCCACCGCGAACCTGTAGTAGCCGCCCAGGTATTCGGCGTGGTCGGACACCACCAGAAAGTCCAGGGGCCGGCGCAACTGCACCCGCATGCCGTTGTGGGCGGTGAGCGGCTGCCCGCGGGCGTAGCGGAAGGCGTCCGCCGGGGTGAGGTTCATGTTGCCAAGGGAATAAGCGTCCGCCGAGTTGCGCGTATGCAGGTGCGTGTCGCCCCAATAGAGGTTCTTAGGGTAGTCCTGGCCCACAGGAGCGGAGTATTCTCCAGCCGCAGCCGCCAACCCGGAAAGCGCCAGCAGCCAAGCCGTGCAGAACTGCGCTGATCGGTTCATCAAGTTTCCTCCCTGCATTTTCGCCCTTACTTTACGCAAATCGCCAGGCGAAACCAATGCCCCTTCCGGGATGGCAGCAACTTCCGCTAAGGAACCTCTGAACAGGTCCCGGAAGCCAAGAGGCACCTAAAAGGCGTGATGGCAAGGCGTGGCGAAGCCGCGTGGCGGGTCCCACACAATGCGCCGCAACACAGCAAGCGCCCTTTAGACCCTCCCGAAGGGCGTCCCGCGGCGCACGGACTGCGCAATCCCCGACGCGCTGCGGCTCGCCTCTCCATGGCCGCAGCGCCATCTCCGCCCGCAAACAGCGGGGCGCTGGGCGAACGCGACTTGTTCGGAGGTTCCTTAAGCTCAATGTGCCCATGAAATCGCCATAGTTGGACGCCCAAATCGACCGAATCCCCGTGAAATCGAGTTGCGAAATTGGGCATCGGGGCGCTAGCGGGAGTTGCTGCCGCGATGCCGCCGCCTGTAGGGCCAGCAATTCCACAGGAAGGTTTTGCCGGTCAACTGGCCCGAATTAAGCCGGAAATGCAGAGTGCTGCGCGCCGACCGGTGAAGTCAGACGCCAAATTGAGAGCTGCTGCAAGGCCAGGACCATCCCAAAGTGTTCGCTCTTGAAAGAAAAGTTCTGAACGGTCATTAGACGCCGCAGAATACTGCGGAATCCTCCAAAAAATATTTGTAAGCCTTATAGAGGGTTTTGCCGAGGGTTGGTGGACGACTTTGGGATGGTCCTGTGCTGCACGGCGCCCTGGTTTGACGGCAGGCTTGCAAGCGCGTAGCATCCTTCGACACCATGCAAACGGCCACTGTCAGTTCCCCACGCCTTGCGGACTATCTCAGCCCCGCCCAGATGCGTCCCTTGCTGGCGCGCTCAGACCTCCGGGCGGCTTGGATGACGGCGGTCAACCTTGGGCTCATCACCGCCGCCTTCGCCCTGCCGGCCATATGGCTGAACCCGCTGACCTTGGTGCTGGCTGTGCTGCTGCTGGGCGGCCGGCAAATGGGGCTTGGGGTGCTGTACCACGAATGCGCCCATCACGTGCTGTTCAGAACCAAGCGGCTGAACGACCTGTTGGGCGCCTGGGTGTATGGCGGGCTGATGAACACTTCGCTGGCGCGCTACCGGGCCTATCACCTGCAACACCATCGCCACGCCGGCACCAAGCAAGATCCGGACCTGGCCCTGGCGAACGCCTACCCAGCCTCCGCGCAGAGCATTCGCCGCAAGCTGACGCGGGACCTTACCGGCCAAACCGGCTTCAAGGATCTACGCCGTCAGCTCGCCTCCTTCCGGGTGCGCCGCAATGCGCCCTTCTTGGCTTCCCACAGCCTGATGCTCGGCCTGCTGGCCCTGGCCGGCATCCCCTGGGCCTATGCGCTCTGGTGGGTGGCCTATCTTATTGTCTATCAGGTGGTCACACGGCTGCGTTTCATGAGCGAACATGGCGTCGCCAAAGACCGACTGAGCGCAGATCCAAGGCGCAACACCGCCACCACCTTGGTTTCCTGGTGGGAAAGGCTGTTCATCGGCCCGAATTTCGTCAACTACCACCTCGAGCACCACCTGCAGCCCAGCGTACCCTGCTACCGCCTGCGTCGGCTGCACCAACTGCTGAAGCGCAGGGGGTTCTTTGGCAACACCGACGAATGGGACGCCTCATTCAGCAACGGCTACCTGCACGTGCTGCGCAAAGCCACGGCCTGACTGCCGCCACCTTCCACCCAACGCCGCAGCAAGGATGTGAGAGCCTTCATCTAGGGTGCGCGAGGGGAACA